>DAORJA010000032.1:0-11668 GCA_035438805.1 Candidatus Magasanikiibacteriota bacterium | reverse complement strand
CATTCTCGCCCACAGCTTCAAGCTCCACATGAGACTGATCTCTCGACTGCTTCGGGGCAATCCAGCTGTCCAGAAGATCATCGAACATGAGAGTTACGACCAGGCCCTCGTCAAGTTCAAGGAGTACCTCGTCGCCAACTGGGTGTAATGAGGTTTCGACAATCAGGTAAGAGGAGGGGGTGTCGCGAATGCACTCTCATTCGCACGCTCCAAAAACAGCTTTACTAGTTAAGGCTGTTTTTGTTTGAAAATAAAAAACCCTCGAGTATCTCGGGGATTTTTTTATTCCTCAATCACTTCAAATAGTTAAAATGATAGTTGGTAGAGGCGGCGTCCGAAGACACCGCCTTGTGTGGGTTCCATTCTGGATCATCCGTAGCTTGCTTTGAGAATCGCTGCAACTACGACGACAATCACAACGATCGACAGTGTGCCGATCATATTACCGGTACCCATACTCATCGGTGAGACACCGACTGGTATCGCTGAGGAACGACCGGAGCCTCGCTCACGAACCAGTTGACAACACGGACCACCATCAGAGTGAGTCCGATCGTCAGTCCAACAGCAATGAGATACTTTTTCATCTGTTCTCTCCACTGAGGTCTCAGCGACGGATCCATTCCGTAGCGCTGTAGAGGGGGCACCTCAATGAGGTACACTCTCTGCAGACTCCGAACAGATACGAAACAGCTCAGTATAGCATAAATAAGGCCTTTTGTCAATAGTTGCCTCCTCACCTTTAATCTGTTACTCTATAGATAGAAAACCGTATATATCAGCAGTCCTTCATACGATTACCAATCTTATTACTTTTATTAACTAATCTCCCTCCTATGGCAGAACACAAATCTACCGCACGTGATTTCTTCCTTCACTTGCTATCAATCGTCACCCTCTACATGAGCGCGACTGCATTTATCACGCTTTTGTTTCAGTATGTAAATCGTTTTTTTCCAGATGCGTTGCTTCCTGAATACTACTATTACGACATGAGCAATGGTCCATTGCGTTTTGCAATTGCGACTCTCGTAGTCGTGTTCCCCGTGTACATCTGGTCAGCATGGTATTTGCAAAAAGGATACACCAAACATCCTGAGTCAAAGACGATCGGAGTTCGAAAATGGTTGATCTATCTTACGTTGTTCGTAGCAATTTTCATGATCATTGGTTCACTGATCTCAGTTCTTAATAGTTTCCTCTCAGGAGAACTCACAGTGCGATTCTTCTTGAAAGCATTATCAGTACTCTTGGTTGCAGCAATGATATTTTCATATTATCTGTATGATATTCGTGACGCACTTACTAAAGGAAAGCGAAATGTATTCAGGTATGGCGCAATTGGACTTGTAGTTGTGTTTGTCGTAGGTGCCTTCTTCCTTATTGGTAGTCCAGCACGACAAAGAATACTTCGATTCGATGGTATGCGATCACAGCATTTGCAAAGTTTGAAATATTCAATTGATTCGTATTACTCACAATCAGGACACCTCCCAACTTCTTTGGAAGAGCTGAATCAAGCTCCATACTACGTCGGAGCAACTGTTGCTGATCCAGAAACTGGAGTTGGATATGAATATAACGCAACAAGTAATACTAACTATGAACTTTGTGCAACATTTAGCGCTGTCTCTCCTGAAAATACAACAAATGTGCCTTCCACAAAGCCATACGGATCTGATGCATTTGCATATGAACATGGCGTGGGAAGACAGTGTTTTCAATTAGCAGCTCCTCAGAAAATAACGCCTGTAGTACCAGTAGAAACTACAACAGTACGATAAGATCGAATCGCTTATAATCTATGTCTGAGCATACGCTCAATTCAGCGCAAAAAAGGGCTGTCGAGTACGTCGACGGTCCTTTGCTTATTGTTGCAGGAGCTGGAACAGGAAAGACTTCGGTAATTACTAAAAAAATTTCTTATCTACTGGAAAAAGGCATTGCACAGCCAGAAAATATTTTAGCGCTCACATTCACCGAAAAAGCAGCGATGGAAATGCAAGAACGTGTTGATGCGGAAATTGAACTTGGTTATACAGAACTGCAAATCTCTACGTTCCACACGTTCTGTCAGCGATTGCTCGAAAAATTTGGTTTTGAAATTGGGTTACCAAAAAACTTTCGTCTAATAACAGATACCGATGCGTGGCTCCTAGTCCGT
The DNA here is from genome assembly GCA_035438805.1 of Candidatus Magasanikiibacteriota bacterium. Taxonomy (GTDB): domain Bacteria; phylum Patescibacteriota; class Patescibacteriia; order Magasanikbacterales; family UBA922; genus UBA922. The sequence goes on along the minus strand of DAORJA010000032.1, from coordinate 9,504 downwards.
GATCATATCTACGATTTTAATTTGGATTATTATAGACCACTAGGGAACCCTAATTCAAACATCCATACACTGCTGGATCATTTTTCCAAAGCAAAAGACGAACTAATCTCAGCAAAAGAATATCTTGATCATGTTGAAGGGATGATTCTTGATAAAGATGAAGCAGAAGTGCAGGAAAAAAATCGTCTCATTGAAATCGCCAATGCTTACCATGCGTATAACAAGCTCATTTTAGAGAACAATGCGCTCGATTTTGGTGATCTAATTTATTATTCAGTAAAGCTTCTAAGAGAACGACCAAATATTTTGAAAACTATTCAAGCTCAGTTCACTCATGTACTAGTGGATGAATTTCAGGATGTGAATTATGCGCAATATGAATTGATTAGACTATTGGCTGAAAAATCTCAATTAACCGTAGTAGGGGATGATGATCAGTCTATCTATTCATTCCGTGGATCAAATGTCTCAATCATTTTACGGTTTAAAGAAGATTTTCCAAAAGCAAATGAAGTCGTGTTGACTGAAAATTATCGCTCAGGCCAAAAAATTCTTGATCTAGCGTATCAATCAATCATATTCAATAATCCTGATCGGCTTGAAGCAAAATTGTCGATTGATAAAAAATTGGTTGCCAAAGGCAGTGTTCAGGACTGTGTAATCGAGCATATACACACTGAAACATTGGATGATGAAGTATTTACGGTTATAAAAAAGATTCTAGAATTAAAAAAACAAAATGAGTCTGCGACATGGGATGATTTTGCAATTCTCGTGCGTGCCAATGGTCATGCACAGCCATTTTTGAACGCACTTGAAACATACGGAGTTCCCTATGAATTCCTGGCATCGGGTGGACTGTACCGTCAGCCTGTAGTTCTCGATGTACTTGCGTTCCTACGAATTGTTGCCAGACAATATGAGGATGATTCCTGGTATCGTCTGATGCGATTACCATGTATTTCAGTTGATACGAATGATGTACAGCGAGTAGTTTCAGGTGCAAAACGAAAATCAATTAGTTATTTTGAAGGAATTAGCCGGGCAAAAGAATTTTATGTGAGCGACGCGAGTATCGTGCACCTCGATACACTAATGTCGAGTGTAAAAAAAGGCATTGAAGCTGCAAAGCACGAAAAACCTACTGCAGTGTTATATGATTTTTTGGAAACTGTCGGATATTTAACGTATCTTACACATGAAGAAGGAAAAGGTAATAGACAAGTAGTTCGCCAAATACAATATTTGAAACAATTGTTCGACTTAATCAGAAGCTACGAGGAAATAACTCCAGGAGCAAATGTCTTGGGATTTGTGGAACATTTTGATTTTGTGCTTGAATCAGGCGATCAGGGGAAAATATTTCAGCCACGAGAAACAAGTGAGTCAGTGAATGTAATGACGATCCATGCGTCAAAAGGATTGGAGTACAAATTTGTCTTCATGGTGAATTGTGTAGAAGAGCGTTTTCCTACACGTGCTCGATCATCTGGAATTGAATTACCGCCTGAGCTCATCCACGAACATTTATCTGATAATGCAGATTTTCATATTGAGGAAGAGCGAAGGTTGTTTTATGTAGGGGTAACGCGTGCAAAAGAACATTTGTATTTTTCAAGCGCTGATTATTACGGGGAAGATCGGAAACGAAAGAAAAAAGTGAGCAGGTTCCTCGATGAAATCGGATATGCTGGAGCTGAAGCGAATAAGCCCGGTAATCAGGATCTAGTTACCTATAAAAAAACACCTCAACCAAAAAATGTAGAGGTAGTGTATGACATACCAAAAAAATTCTCACATTCGCAAATCATTAGTTTCCTCAAATGCCCATATCAGTACAAACTCGCGCATGTGTTAAAAATTCAGTCAAAAGGGACTGCGAGTTTTAGTTTTGGTAATAGTGTCCACGCAACCATGCAGAAGTTTTACACTCGAGTGCAGGAACTAAATCAAGTCACACAAGTGTCTTTGTTTGATATCGTAACTACAACGGACGGGCAAAGTGCAGGCGCAATTAAAGTCCCAACACTTGATGAACTCTACAAAATGTATGATGAATCATGGATCAGCGATTGGTATCAGAATAAGCAGCAGCGGGAACAGTATTACGAGAAAGGTAAAGAAATTTTGAAATTGTTTTATACAACACAAGAAGGTCAATGGACAATTCCCGTAGCGCTTGAAGGATGGTTCAAGGTAAAAGTAGGGGAATATGTAATCAACGGGCGAATTGATCGAATTGATAAACAAGCTGATGGATCGCTTGAAATTATTGATTATAAAACAGGAAATTCAAAAGAAACACTCGATACTGATGATAAACAACAATTACTGCTCTACCATATTGCAGCTGAAACATTGCCTGAATATCGCCACATTGGTCCAGTGGGGAAGCTTACATTCTATTATATAAATGATGGAATACGCACATCCTTTGAAGCGACTCCAAAAGATGTTGAAAAACTCAAAGAAAAACTGCAAACAACTATTGAAAAAATCAGAGAAGGAAAGTTTGTTGCAACTCCAAGCCAGTTTGTGTGCAAATACTGTGAATTTAAAAATATCTGTGAATTTAGGCAAGGATAATTTTTCTTGTATCTTTCCCAGGTTAATGCTACAGTGTTACTAGTTGTAAATTACAAACTATGCCATTCACCCCTTTGGGCGACACAATACTTTCAAAGTTAACCGGAAACAGTACGCTTAAGCGTCAGATTGAAACATCAAATGTGGTTGAAGTGGCAAAAGAAGTTATCGAGGGATTACTGGGAGCAGAGATTGGGGCTCATGTACGGCCACTGTTTTTGAAGAATAGAACACTTACCGTAAGCTGTGCTACGTCTGTGGTAGCGCAAGAGATTCGTCTCCGTCAGCTCGAAATTGTTGCAAAAATAAACGAAAAAATAGGTAAGTCAGAAGTAGATCGAGTGCGATATCTTGCCTAAGGTATGACTCTGCTCGTATTAAAAATAATTGCGTTAGTATCCATGACGGTCGATCACATCGGTCGTTTTTTCTTTCCCGAAAGTGTTTGGATGACTACGGTGGGTAGAATCGCATTTCCCATATTTGCATGGGGTGTGGCAAATGGGTATCGTGAATCAAAGGATATTAGCAAATATGGTATACGGTTAGGAGCTGTTGGAATTATTTCACAAATTCCATATGCATTAGCTTTTATACAGATCGGTCGGTCGCCGTATGAGCTGAATATTCTATTTACTCTTCTCCTGGGGTTATGTGCGATTATTGCCTATGATCGTATACAAGAAAAGTACATTCGAAATATTGTATTGGTAATACTCATATGTCTCGGTACCGTGTGTAATGTGAGCTATGGGTGGTACGGGGTAACTATTGTCCTGCTGTTTCATACTACATTCCAAAATATACCAAAAAGAGTGTTGTTATTTACTATTGCAACGATCGGGTATGTATTTTTTTATTCTTTTTTTGCTACGATCCAAAATAATGGGGAAATTGTATACAGAGGATTGCAGCAACTATGCTCACTCGCAGCATTAATCCCTATTTCATTATATCATGGCATATCAGGAAGACGGTTGAAGTATGTTTTTTATATTTATTATCCGCTTCATCTCTCAATTATTGCAGTCCTGTACTATCTCATAAAGTAAAAATTTAGCTAATCTGAGGCAAAATTTTGAATATTTGTGCTGTTGCATAGTAAAAAAAGTTATGGTAACCTATGAGGGTATTCATCCTACATAGTTATGAACTTACGACAGTACTTAGCAACCATGATTTTCTCAACTGTACTCTGCTGGGCAGCCTGGATTTTTGTCATTATTAATATTGATCCGTTTGAGACAGGTGTCATGGGCTTTGCCTTTTTTTATATAAGTCTATTGTTTGCTCTCATCGGCACTATTTCACTGTTGATTTTCGGTATTTACCGATTGTTTGGAGGACGTGAAATGCCATTATTCCGCCATGTGCGCATGAGCTTTAGAACCGCAGTGGTATTGAGCTTGCTTGCGCTAGTTGGATTATATTTGCAATCACTTTCAGTACTCAGTCTTTTTAACACACTAATATTCGGCACCATCTGCATGGTGATTGTTTCATTTGATTTATCACTTACTAACTTTACCAAGAAACATCTCACTCAACACTAATACATTATGAGACAATCACAATTATTTACCAAAACAAGAAAAGAAGCGCCAGGAGATGAAGTGTCAAAAAATGCGCAGCTCTTGATCCGTGCAGGATTCATCCACAAAGAAATGGCTGGAGTATATTCGCTGTTGCCATTAGGGCTTAAAGTTTTGAAGAAAATTGAGCAGATTATTAGAGAAGAAATGGATAGTATTGGTGGTCAGGAAGTTTCTTTAGCAGCGCTTCAGGAAAAAACCAATTGGGAAAAAACTGCTAGATGGAGTGATGAGGTGGTGGACAATTGGTTTAAAACTAAATTAAAAAATGATACCGAACTCGGATTGGCATTTACTCATGAAGAACCTCTGACAGCGCTCATGACGAGCTTTATTGCGTCATACAAAGATTTACCTTGTTCAGCATACCAATTTCAAACCAAGTTTAGAAATGAGCTTCGATCAAAGAGTGGTATTATGCGAGGACGCGAATTTGTCATGAAAGATCTTTATTCATTTTCAAAAACACAGGAAGAGCATGATGCCTTCTATGAACAGGTGAAAGAATCGTATAATCGGATTTTTGCACGTGTAGGAATTGGCGAAAAAACATATGTAACATTTGCGTCGGGTGGAAGTTTCTCAAAGTATTCTCATGAATTCCAGACACTGACAGATGCTGGGGAAGATGAAATTTATGTAGATGATAAAAAGAAGTTGGCGATTAATAAAGAAGTGTATACTGATGAGGTGTTGACTGACCTCAACCTCACAAAAGCCGATCTAAAAGTTGAAAAAGCTGTGGAGGTTGGTAATATCTTTAGTTTGGGAACAAAATTTTCAGAACCGCTTAGTCTTTCATTTGCAGGCGAGGATGGAAAGTCTCATTCAGTTATAATGGGAAGTTACGGTATTGGGCTTGGCCGGTTAATGGGAACAGTAGTCGAATTATGTAATGATGAAAAAGGAATTTTGTGGCCAGAATCAATTGCTCCATACCAAATTCATTTGGTGTCACTGTGCCGTGAACCTGCAGATGTGCAAACGTGTAATGATATTTACGCAGCGTTAGTGAAAAAAGGTGTAGAGGTACTCTACGATGATCGTGAAGCGCGAGCTGGAGAAAAATTCGCAGACAGTGATCTTATTGGAATTCCTGTGCGAGTAGTAGTAAGTCCAAAAACACTTGCAAACAAAAGTGTTGAATACAAAAAAAGAGGTGAGGCTGACGCAACAATACTCACGATTGATGAGCTTATCTCAAAGTAAACGAAGAGCGATATGAAATTCTCATGGTTTCAAACAAAGAGCCGTAGTCTTGCGATAGATCTTGGAACAGCAAATACACTCGTGTATAGTCCTGAACACGGTATTGTCATAAACGAGCCTTCAGTAGTTGCAATAAACACCAAGACCGAACAGATTCTCGCAGTAGGCCACGAAGCAAAAGAAATGCTCGGCAAAACTCCACCGCATATTGAGGTTACTCGACCACTCAGCGGGGGAGTGATATCCGACTACGAAGTGACTGAAAAGATGCTTAAGTTTTTTATTGAAAAAGTTACGAAATCAGCTTTTGCATTTGCTACACGTCCTCGTGTAGTTATTGCAGTTCCCCTTGATGTGACTGAGGTAGAAATCAAAGCAGTGGAAGACGCAACACTCGCTGCAGGAGCAAAGGAAGTATTTATTGTGCAGGAGCCAATGGCAGCCGCAATCGGTTCTCGCATGCCGGTGCGTGAGCCAGTAGGAAATATGATTGTAGACATTGGTGGAGGCAACACTGAGATAGCAGTAATTTCTCTCAGTGGAGTCGTAACCTGGAAATCTACGAAAATTGCAGGAGACGAAATGAATAAAAACATCATACAGTATGCTCGTGAAGTGTTTAAGCTTCTTGTGGGTGAAGCACACGCAGAAGAAATAAAAATAAAAGCAGGGTCAGCATTACCTCGAAAAGAACGAGTAGAGTTTCCTATGCGTGGACGTGATTCAGTGACTGGATTGCCAAAAGAAATTATGATTTCAGATGAGCATATTCGCCAAGCGCTTAGCAGAAGTGTAAAAACAATCGTTGATCATATCAAAATGACGCTCGAAGTAACTCCTCCAGAACTTACTGCAGACATACATGAGCGCGGAATTCTTCTTGTCGGAGGAGGAGCACTTCTCGAAGGGCTTGATGTGGTTATTGGCCGTGCTGCTGAGATTCCTGTGCGAGTAGCAGATGATCCTTTGACCTCAGTCGTGCGTGGAGCTGGAGTATTGCTTGAAGATGAGGAGCTTTTAAAACAAGTAGTTCTTCCTTCGGCACGTGAAGTGTAATAATAAACTATTATGAAACGTAGATACCAGACAATGATTGGAATCGGTATTGTGATTGTACTGGTAATCGTACTGCAGCTCGTGGGGATACTTCGGCCTATTGAAAACATGATGGTGAATGTGTTTTTTAATGGAGCCCAGTTTGCCTACCAAAGCGAGGTTGGAAATAATGGTGCTAATTCCATTAATCAAAGATTAAATGACACGTTTGATCCTGAATTGATTCAGGCGGTGTGCAATATTGAGACAGCTGAGAATGTGTTAATCAAAGAAGAAAACGAAGAACTACGAAAACAGTTAGATTTTTTTTCTAAAAATGACTTAATTCATATAGGAGCAGAAGTGATCGGAAGAACAGTTGATCCGCTAAGCACAGTTATCACCATTAATCGTGGGAAAAAAGATGGAGTAATTCCTACAAATCCAGTAATCGTAGGAGAAGGGGTGCTTGTAGGGACTGTCATTGAAACATTTGATCATATGTCCTATGTGCGTCTGATTAATGATAATCAGAGTAGGGTAGGCGCAACACTTCTAAACAAAGATCATACGATCGGATTGGTAGAAGGAGGGTACGATATTGGAGTACAGATGAACTTTATTCCGCAAAATGAAGTAGTTTCTCCAGGGGACATTGTAGTTACCTCAGGACTTACTGAAAACATGCCACGTGGGTTTACCATAGGAAGGGTAGAGTTTGTTGAAAAACAACCACTCGAACCGTTTCAGCAAGCGATTCTTGATCCTCTTGCTGATTTATCATACCTCACTATGGTATCAGTGGTAATTACCACCTCGACCTATGTCACAGCACAGTAAAATACTAAAAAAAATAATCCCGGCAGTACTTTATACACTTGGTATTCTTGGTCTCGCCTTTTCAAAACTAATGCTCAACAATCTATTGCCGACAGTGTTTACATACATAGACATTCTCATGCTTTTTTTTGTGATTGCAATCATGCGTGGAGCAGATGGAGGAGTGGTCTGGTTTGCATTCGGTGTATATCTTATTGAAGACATTCTCACGTCACAGCATTTCGGAATCGAACTTTTTGCAGGAGTATTTACTATCCTTGGGATATTCTGGTTTTTTGAAAGTGTGTTTACGAATCTTTCAATCTGGATTGCAGGCATTCTCACACTGTTTGGAATGTTTGTTTTTAGAGCGCTCTATTGCATAGGAATTTTATTCTCAGGACTCCTCCTTGAAAATGGGTTCATATTTTCGACTGGACTCATGAAACAATTCGGTATAGAAATGCTTTGTACAGCCTTTCTTGCTATCCCGCTCTATGCAGTGTTTATCAAAATAGGTAATATGTTTACAAGGGAGAAAATTAAATATTCATAAATACTCTCAATGGACTTCGATCCGTTTATAAAACTACCAGGAAAAGGATTGGAAAAAGGTAAAATGCAAGGAAAATATCGTTTTGCCTGGATTGAAGACTCCTTTACTCCTAAAAGTATCTCTCAAAGTGAAGATATTTTGTATTCGGGCACCTCGCATATAGGTACTAGTTTTTCTGATCGAAAAATGTTCTCTTTTTTGGTAGTTATTACCATTGCACTGCTTTCTATGGTTATGCGACTCGTATTCATTCAGATTCTTGAAGGGGATGAATATATGGTCAAAGCTGAGGGCAATAGACAACGCATCATTCCAGTGCCCGCAGAACGTGGGTTGGTCTATGATCGGAATGGTGTGCAGCTTACTCAAAATATCCCAAATTTTTCGCTTGCAATAATCCCTCAGGATTTGCTCCGGGATGAACGGGGGATTACAGAAGTTATCAATAAGCTCGCAGAAATTACTGAGACTGATCCAAAAGAAATCCAGGAAATGCTTGAAAAATATCGCGAATACAGACATGAATCAATCGTAATTATCGAAGACATTCCCTATGATCAGGCTCTAAAAATTTTGATTATTTCGGATCAGTTGCCCGGAATCACTATTCAGCGTGGCAGTAAAAGATTATACCTTACAAAAAATCCTGAGGATGCAGTAAAAAATGGTTCGGCTCCACTCACAGAAGAAGCAACTGTTACCACATCCACCAAAAATCCCAACTCACTATCACACATACTTGGGTATATTGGTAAATTATCCCCTGATGAGCTTGAAGAATATTATGAAAAAGGATACCTTCCTTCTGATTCAATTGGGAAAACAGGCGTAGAACAATCATATGAGGAATACATGCGTGGCATATACGGTGAAAAAAGAATTGAAGTAAATTCTCGGGGAGCTGAGCAATCTGTTATTGCGACGGTTGATCCGGTTTCAGGTAGCCATCTGAAGCTCTCCATTGATTATAAAATGCAACAAGAGATGGAGCGTTTGCTTACCGAATGGCTTGCAAAAAATGGAAAAGCGCGCGCATCAGGAATTGCTATGAATCCTCAAAATGGAGAAATTTTGGCGCTCGTCAGTGTCCCGGGATTTGATAACAATGATTTTTCTGGAGGAATCGATAAAGAAACATACCAAAAATATTTAGACGATCCTGACCATCCGCTCTTTAACCGTGCGATTAGTGGGACCTACCCCTCTGGTTCAGTAATTAAGCCTGCCATGGCTTCAGCTGCTCTCCAAGAAGGTGTAATCACGCCACAGACAAAGATATTAAGTACAGGAGGCATTCAGGTTGGCCCATGGTTTTTTCCAGATTGGAGTCGTGTAGCCCATGGGCAGACAGACGTGCGGAAATCCATCTCCTGGTCAGTCAATACATTTTATTATTATATCGGCGGGGGGTATGAAGATTTTAAAGGACTGGGTGTTGAGCGAATTAATCAATATTTAAAAAAATATGGATTTGGACAAAAACTAGGCATTGATATTCCAGGGGAATACGACGGATTTTTGCCAAACCCTGAATGGAAGAAAAAAACAAAAGGTGAGCAATGGTATGTGGGTGATACCTACAACTATTCAATTGGACAAGGAGATTTTTTGACTACACCGTTGCAAATCGCATCAATGACTTCAGTTATTGCAAATAAAGGCACACTGTATGCTCCGCATGTAGTGCATGCGATTATCGATCCTACA
>DAORJA010000031.1:0-11729 GCA_035438805.1 Candidatus Magasanikiibacteriota bacterium | reverse complement strand
ATAGTATTCAATGCAAACGCTGAGCCAAGTGCCCCAATCACTCCACCGAGAACAAAGAATGATACTAGTCGTCCGACGTGAAACATTATTTGAGGCTTCACGCGGTCGCCCGTCTTTGCAAACGTGGTTGCCATTGAGAGTACAAGTCCTCCGACTACTGCCATGCACGTGGATAAAGACGCGATAATACCAATAGCAAATGCTGTTCCATATGAGACAGTACTCGCATCAACCAGATTCACAATTCCCATTTTCTGAAGCAGTACAAATAGTGCGGCGAAAAGTACTGCAATCGGAACTGCAATCTTAAACTCTGACCAATTTTTCTGTATTTCTTTTTTTTCTATCGAGAGCGTATAGCCATGTGGTTTTAATGCCACAGACAATTCTTCTGCGATGGTTTCTGGATTTTTGTCTCCAAAATTTCCACACACCTCCACCGTTCGAGTTTCGAGACGTGAAGTTGCACTAGTAATATAGGGAACATCTTTCAGTTCGCTTTCAGTTACCAACACACATGATTTGCAATGCATGCCATTCACATGAAAAATATGCTTTTGTTCCATATGATTATAATTTTTTAGCTTTTAATCGAAGTGAATTCCCCACAACTGAGACACTCGAGAATGCCATTGCAAGTCCTGCAAAGATAGGATTTAGGAGCCATCCAAACAGTGGGTAAAATGCTCCGGCCGCGAGCGGAATTCCGACAATATTGTAGAGAAATGCCCAAAATAAATTCTGTTTGATCCCGCGCATCGTAATCTTTGACAGCTTTATTGCCTGCACAAGTTTTGAGATATCTCCATGAAGGAGGGTGATGCCTGCAGATTCAATAGCCACATCAGTCCCTGTTGCCATAGCAATCCCAACATCTGCTGCTGCGAGTGCAGGCGCATCATTGACCCCATCCCCTGCCATTGCAACTATTTCACCTGTTGACTGCAATTCTTTCACCTTCTTCAGCTTGTCTTCTGGTAATACCTCAGCTACTACTTCATCAATTCCAATTTGTTGTGCGATAAAATTCGCTGTATTTGTATTATCACCCGTAAGCATGACAATTTTGATTCCTAGCTTATGGAGTTTTTGTATAGCTTCACTTGCTTCTGGCTTGATCGCATCAGCAACCAAGACTACGGCGAGGACTGCAGTTTTCGTAGCAAGCACAATCGGTGTCTTACCTTCACCTGTTTCTTTTTCCAGTAAAGTTGTATCAAATGAAAGTTTTAAATCTTTAATCAATGCAGTATTCCCTGCGTAATATTCAGTAGTGTTAATTTTTCCACTAATTCCTTTTCCCTTGATCGCTTCGAAGTCTTCAACGCTCAGAAGGGATATTTTTTTCTCATCCGCATACGATACAATGGCGTGAGCGATCGGATGTTCTGATTTTTTCTCGAGTGATGCAAGAATTGAAATCATTTCTTCGTCTGTTTGTTTTGAAATATTTTCGATTGAAACTAGTTCTGGTTTTCCTTTGGTAATCGTTCCTGTTTTATCTACTACTACCGTCGTAACTGCGTGGAGTTTTTCAAGTGTTGCAGCATCTTTGATCAATATTCCGTTTCTTGCACCCTTGCCTACCCCCACAATAATCGCAGTTGGAGTCGCAAGACCGAGCGCGCACGGACAAGCGATCACCAAAACTCCCACAAATGAGACAAGTCCAAATGAGAGCGCTTGTGAAAACCCAAGATATCTAGTTCCTATGATAAGCCATGTAGCAAGCGCTAGAAATGCAATAACGAGTACAAGTGGTACAAACACTGCAGAAATTTTATCAGCAAGTGCCTGGATCGGAGCTTTGGTCCCTTGTGCTTCTTCGACCATTTGTACAATATGTGCAAGCATAGTTTCGTTTCCCACCTTGACTGCTTTGAATGTGAATGATCCACTTGTATTGATCGTTCCCGCGACGACTGTATCCCCCGCTTTCTTGCCAACCGGCATTGGCTCTCCAGTAATCATTGATTCATCAACATAGGATGAACCACTCTCTACAATACCATCTACTGGAATTTTTTCTGCTGGCTTTACGATAATTATCTCGCCTACCGCGACAGCATCAACTGAAATCTCAATTTCTTTTCCATCTCTAATAACGAGCGCAGTCTTTGCCTGCAGATTTAATAATTTTTCAATCGCATCACCAGTTTTCAGCTTCGATTTTGTTTCCAAATATTTTCCCAGCGCAATAAAGGTGATCACAATAATCGTTACATCATAATATGACGCACTCACCTCAATAAAGGGCGAGAGTGTTTCTTCAAACGCGCTCACCATAAAACTATAGAGAAATGCGACTCCGGTACCAATACCAACAAGTGTATCCATATTTGCCTTGCCATACCGAACAAATCGATATACCCCCTGCAGATATGGTTTCCCCACTACGATAACTGTATAGAGCGCAAAAAGTGGCAACAGATGATGAAAAAATTCTTCCCATACCGAAGGCATTTCTGGAAAATTCGTTAGTTTTGCTGCGATTTCCCAGCCCATGACGAGTACACTAAATATAGCCAGCGGAATCACTGAATACACCTTGCGTTTCATAGCACCAAGCTCGGCAAGTTTTTGCTTTTTGGTTTCCCCTAGTCCTAGATGTGCCGCATGCTCATCTGGAGACATCCCCATTTCAGAGGCACTCGGCATCACAAGCGAATATCCGAGTGGCTCTATTATTTTTGAAAGATGCTCAGCACTTACCTCTTTATTATTGTAGACAATTTTTGCGGTTTCAGTACCATAATTTACTTCGACAGACTGTACTCCTTTTGTTTTTTTGAATGTACGCTCAATAATATTCGCGCAGGACGCACAATGCATGCCTTTAATTTTGAATTTATTTGACTCCCCTTGAATATGTCCCACATATGATGCATGGTCCATACAAAATAAATTAGTTACGCGCTTAAATTATATATTTTCATGAGTTCTTTGATGGTCTGCGCTTTATTCTCTTTGAGCTTGTGCTCGAGACAATGATCAAGATGTCTGAGAAGTAATTCACGTTTGCACGAGCGGAGTAAACCCATGACACTATCGATCTGCTGAATAATATCGGGGCAGTATTCATCTTTTTCTACCATTGAAACCACCTTCCCAAGTGTGCCTGTTGCCTGTTTCGATAACTTGAGGGATTTAGATTTTTTTACCTGCATAGTATATGCATTAAGAGTACTAACCTATAGTATAGGTTATAGGTTACAGGCTTGCAAATATAATGGTGGATAAGTTTAAAAATGCACATTCGAAATGTATGATCAAACAAAAAAGCCACAGTATTTGCAACACCGTGGCTTTTTTTATTAAATCTCAAATACTACATCTTTGGAGCACTGCAAGCTCTGCAATCTTTCTTATGAGTAAAGAGAAGAACGAGAGCTGAAAGGCCTACCAAAACGTAAACGATGCGTGAGAATGTTGCGGTCTGACCTCCAAATAACTGTCCAACATCCCAACCAAAGAGTCCTACAAGTAACCAATTCAACCCGCCTACAACGACGAGAAGAAAGGCTATCATATGTACTGCTTTCATGTGTGTTCACCTCCTGTCATACTTTAGAAAAGTGACTGAGTTAACGACACGATATTAGTATATACCTATTTTACACCTTTTACAAATAAAGAAAAAATTATCCACTGTACCCACATGTACAGATTCTCTATTTCAATTTAAGTACATTGAAAATAAATGACACCATTGGGTCAGCTTCGGGACCAAAAACCATTCCACCGCCCAGCGCACCAGTAATAGTAAGTGTAATCAAGCCTGTGATTGAAGCAATAATGAGAATGGGTCGCAGACTAATGATGCGCGCAATACGCTCGATAATTTTCCAAATCACATAGAGCCACTCACGCTTGGTGACAAAACGTGTCACCCATACCGTAACAGTCATTACGAATTGACTACCCGCAAGGAGCCCAAAAATCCAGGTTGTAATCGTTGCAAATAGACTGTGGTATGCGAGCACTGTTCCGGGTTCGAGATTTTCTCCTCCCCGTTCTTCACCACTACTCAATGCCACAAAGATTCCAAAAGTTCCTACGAACAACAGTACTCGTTTAGCTAAAATCCAACGGGGATCAGACACTACTTTTTTGAATGGAATCAACTCAAGCAAGGCATATACGGTCAAGAGTGCTATAGGAAAATGAACTACCATGGGATGAATTGAGGCAAAAAATGCTTCTGAGAACATAGAATAATATAGTCAAAAATAATCAAAGCCTAGTATAAATGAGATACACAAAAATTAAAAGGGTACCCTCTAAAAAGCTCTACTATCATATCCCCAATGCAACACTGCCTGCCTCTGACGTGGACGACAGGTGGTATCCCCGCCCTCACATGATTTTTTTATCTGTGTGATATGTCGCCTCATGGCCCACCATCGGGCAATTTGCCGTTTGTCTTCCCCGGGAATACGGCGTCCTAGATAATACCTGCAATACCATTGAAACCATCCATGTGGATCGTCTGAGTATATCCAACCTTTTTCTTGCCACACTTTCAATGATTGACTCGCATCGACGTGAAAATAATTATACTTTTTCTGCTTAGTATTATCTGGCGATAGCCGTGCATTTTTGAACCATTCACGTGGCAAGTCTTGCGGAATTCCATTGTCCACCCCAATAAAATATGCGCCACCAAAAATTCCCAATTTCAACATTTCTTTTGGAGTGAGATCTGGACGGAACTTGGGATCAAAATTTTTTCCTGCAGGCTCAGTGAGTGTGTAGTGATATTTTTTTTGAAAATTATCAGAGTATACAATTTTTACAGGAGTTCGTGGCATATGCGACTAACGATTGAGATACCAAATGGCCCCATTCAATACACTTGCAAAGGATACCCAGAGCAGATACGGAATCAGAAGATATCCTGCAAGTTTTTTCTGACGATAAAATAATACGATCGTCAATACAATTGAAAACCACATCGCAATAATTACTCCAAATGCTGCGCCAATCGCGTGGAGTCCAAAAAATATCGGGGTCCAGATTGCATTCAGCGCGAGTTGCAGAAAGAATATTCGAATTGCACTCGCTTTCTCTTTATTTTTTCTATTCTGCCACACGAGGTAGAGTGCTACTCCCATGAGCGCGTAGAGTAAGGTCCACACAGGGCCAAAGAGCCAATTCGGTGGCGCAAATGACGGACGTACGAGCTCGCCTAGATACCATGATTGAATTTGTGATGCAGTGAATAGAGTACCGAGAATCCCTGCTAATTCGCAGAGTAGAATCGCACCACCGAGTTGAAGAACTTTTTTCATATACATATTTTCATATACATATTAAGGTAGGGGGCAGAAGCCCCCTACTACCCCCGAATTATTGACTAGGTTCTACTGATGCCATCATGGCGTAGAAAATCATTCCAATATTGAATTTTTCACGCTCTTTTTCACATGCAGCTTGTTCTGGAACATTGTAATTTTCACATTGTGGTTGTCGGAGACCAAAAACGAATCGCACGGTTTTGTCACCATAGACGCTGGTGTAGATGTAATTCAGATACACACTACCTGCAGCCGTTTCGCTCTGTGTATTCACACAATACTGTTCTCCTGCAATGGTTTGCTCTTCTGTCTTTCCTCGAGCGCTTGTTTCCGTACCCTTGGCAGTACAGCTATAGGGAGTATCGAGTAGTGTTACGACTGGTGGCCATTTGGTGGTATGGATATAGGTAGTCTTAATTTTTTCTGGATAGCTAAATAAGACTTCTTTGGTTGTATCAACCCCTCGTTTCCACGTAGATAGCTCACCCGTGAATGGTGCTATATCAGGACATCCCCCATCTTTGCATGCTTCTATCCAATAGGGATCTCCATCTTCTCCTGGGCATTCTGCAAATTCACACTGAGGTCCGGTGCGGCCAACATATGATCCATCAGGACAGATTTTGGCGTCCATCGTACACATGACAGATTCACCATCAGTGATCATGCCACCGACATTTTTTTCTGTTGCATTTTTGTACCAGATAAAACCAGTAAAGATAATCACGACTACAATGACAATAATGAGGGGTACTGAATTTTTATTCATAGATCTCTCGTGTGTGACTAGTAAATGATTACGTTATTATTCGAGTCCAAATGCGTTCCAATTAAACGCAGTAAATAATTGATTTACATAACTATCAATGCTAAATATTGCGCGTTCTGCTTCGCATGCTTTTTTCTCTGTTTCATTGTAGTTTCCGCATTGTACGTACTGTACCGTAAAATCAAATCCGATCGTGCCTTTATCATGTGCAACAAGATAGTGATACGTAGTATATGTACTTCCTGCAGCACCTTCGCTTTGAGCCGTTACACAATATTCATTTCTGCCGACCGTGTGTTTTTCTGTTTTTCCAGACACGACCATACTCTCATCAGTTCCTGCAAGATTACATACGTAGGGAGTTGTGGACGCAATTGTAATTTTTGCAGCAGTTTCCTGCACATGCATATATTGGGTCGCCAGCTTGTCAGTATTCAAAAATGACTTTGCTTGCGTTGGTCCAATATAGACACTCCATGCAATTTTATTTTCTCCGCCAATACTTGTAGGACATGCTTCGAATTCACACTTTGGTCCCGTGCGACCAACAGACGATCCATCAGGACACAATCGTGCATCCATGGTACATGCCACTGGTTCGGTCGATGTCGGATTTACGACAATGACGGTAGGCGGCGCTGAGGGCGCATAGAGGACTTTGTCGTACACAATATATCCCAGCGCTCCAATGAGGGCGAAGATAATAACGATAAGCAATGCTTTCATACTATAGAGGGGTTAATGAGTATTCAATATTACTGTCACTATAGCTTATTTAAGCCACATTGTCACTCTTCGTCCATCATTCTGCGTCCCCGCTTCTTTTCTCCGGTGATTTTCTTTGCAATAAGCCGACGCTCTTTTGAAGCATAGGTTCGCTTGGTAGGGCGACGAATCTTGGCCGGACGAAGTGCCACTCCTACGAGCGCGTGTAATTTTTCAACAGCGATTTCCCTATTCTGCGCTTGTGATCGCTCTTCCTGTACATCGATCATCAATTCATCATCTTGATTAATCCGATTTTCAAGCTGACTCCGGATTGCTTCTTTTTCTTCGTAGGTAAATGCACTAGATTCTCCAATATTCCAACGTAGCTGCACTTTGGTCGCAACTTTATTTACATTCTGCCCACCTGGTCCGCCAGATCGCGCAGTATCAATCACTATTTCTGATTCTGGAATACGGATCATAGATTATTTCTCTGCAAGTTCTTTCACTTTCTCGAGTGCTTTTGGCCACATTTCAGCAAACATATCTGCATATTCTTCATTCGTATCAATATCAATAATCACCTGTGTACCTCCATCCTTTTCTACGAATGTATAATTCTCGAACGCTGGTGTCCATTTCTTTACTTCATCGCTCGTCGTGTCCTCCACCCCATCCATAATCATTCCGTAGTGCTCGAGGGAAATAAATTCATATGGACGATTTTCCGCAACACGACTGAGCATTCCCCCGACTTTTGACGGATCAGCGGGATTCGGTCCGAGGAACTTAATCTCCGAACCCTGATTCCAATCACCTTCATACCATCCACCGAGTTCATTGAACGCGAGTGTCCATTGGCGATACGTCGCGTCCTGAATCATGGTGTTCCAAACTTTTTCTGGTGCAGCTGCAATAAATATTTCAAAATGTAGTTTTTTCATATATCTATATGAATAATAAATTATACTAATTTAATAAGTTTTCCTTTTCTCTTCACAATATTTTTGTAATCCCACTGAATCGTCTTTGACTTCTTGAGCCAGCGTTTCAATTCAGTCACTTTAATTTCTTCGGCTGAATTGTAGAAAATAGACGCATCTTTGAATTTCCCGGTTCCCTCTTCCAGATGTGGCTCATCGAAATCTGCTCCACTCCAGAACATAAGCCGCATCCCCTTTTTCTGCTTGCTATATCCGACGATTGGGTTGCCATCGAGAAACCATGCAGGATGTCTATGGAAGAGTTTATTCTCAGACTTTGGAAGCCCTTTCTCAATCTCACTAGCCAATGCATTGGCGATTTTCTTGTCTTCTTTATCTAGAGCTTTGTTGTACGCGGTAATATCTTTGTGTAGCATAAATAACTTAAAAAATAGGCTATAGTATTAGTATAGCACATTATTTTTTCTGTCGAGACGATGGCTTTTTATTCTTATAATATCCGGGCCAGCATGTGGGGCATACTGGGAGCTCGGTCGAGCGAGTGTACTCATGTCCGCAGGAGCAGGTTTTGAAGATGGATACCATAATTTATTCGTTATAATCAATTATTCTTTCGTGAGTTCTATTTTCTTCAGGAATAAACTTTATAGAAGGCTCTTCATACTGAATATAAGTTAAACCGTTATGTGAGTTTTTTTCATTAAGAATTTTTTTTAGTTTTGGAAAAAAATAAATTTTTGTAGCATCGCTATCTTTAAGTGACTCAAACCATAGAAGATCATGTTTAGTATTTCTTCTCATTTCAAGTATCGTTAGAGAATTATTTTTATGACTCAAAATAACCACATACTCATACTCCATAGTGGCTTTCAATATACTTGCTTTATTAATTGCCTTCTTAACTTTTCCCATTAATACTGGGGATGTTAACGGTAAAAAAGTACTTGCAAAACATCTACTTTGTCCGATTATAGGTGAATTAACCACTAGACAATCATTTCTAAAACATGTGCCCACATGTTTTTCCACATTACCATATTCAATAAACAAAATATCTGGTTGCCAATCACAACCATCTTTATCTATTGTTAGGCCTGTACAAATACCACCTATACCCATCCTTAAAGTATCATTGAGTAAGTTAAAACTTTGAAGAATACCCAAAAGAGCTACAAGTTGGGCACGCGTCTCACGTACTCCAGTTTCAATATCTACAAGCCATCTTTTTGTTTCATTTTGAAAATCACGTGGTGGATTACCCATCTGAATCTCATCCAAATTTTCCTGAATTATACCCCCCTGACTTGAGTCAAAGAAAATAATTTTTGGCTCAGAATCATAATAGCCGATTGCCAACTGCACTGGAAATTGTGGAGGGACAATAGTTTTAAAAATTGCGACTTGAAGTGCCTCTTTTGCGGTTTTTCCATTCTCAATCTCAATAAAAACATCAGATGCTATTTGACGAGCGTGGCTATGAGATCCCGCAAAAATAATACCTACATTATTACTTGAAAATACCTTTACGACCCTCTCCTCAACTTTTTTCCCCTTTTGGATTTCTAAAAAATGCTTTCTACCAAAACTTGATACTTCTATATCCAGTTTATCGACATCATCTCCTGTTGTGGTAATTGCGGTATCAGCTGCTAAAAAAACTGATCTTTTTGTTTTCCAAGCTAACGCATATGTCATACCACAAAATTTTAAACTTTCTCACAAAATTTATTCTTCTATATTAACTCCTTGTATTTTTTTAAAACGAGCAGGCACTGCATAAATAAAAGTAAGTAACATTTCTGTAAAATATAACAATTCTTCTGCGTTTTCTTTAGAAACAATTTCTATCCTGTGATTTGCTTCATTCCCTTTATCTTTTATGTGATCAACCCACCCTTTTCCGTCTGGTGGAACAAAATTATTGTCTGCAAGAAATTGAACATATTGAACAAATTTTAAATTTTCATCAGCCCCTTTTGCAACAGCAATATTCATCAAAATTTTTCTACAGGCCATTGCTGACGAAGTAAAGGCATTCACTGATGCACAATTTCTTGCCTCCTCATAGAGACTTTCAACAGATTCATCATCTATTCCGTCGACAGTATTTCCAAAAGCAATTCCAGGATATTGCTTTTTATCCATGTCTATATAAGTTGGTTTTTTACAAAAATGACAAATACAGATATATTCCATCACAGGACGACCAAGACTTGCTTCCTCTCTACGACCAAAAAATCCCTTTTCAGATGTAAGTTTATTACCACAGTGACTACATTGATAATTTTGAGAACTAAAGCTTTGTTGGTTGTGCCATTCTATATTTGCCATATTTTTTATTTCAATAAGTTTTAAAAAAAGCGGAGCAATAGGAGATTCCCTCCTACGCTAAAGCTTCGGAGGACAAGGCGCTCCCTATCCTACAGTCTTACTCAGTTGTCTTACCATCAAAATGTTCTTCATCTGCTTCTGCTTCTTCTTTGGTCACATGCACCACACCATCTCGGTGATTTGGTGGGGCGTAGAGGGTGTAGAGTTTGAGCGCGGTGTCGGCTGAGGTATTCACAATATTATGATTGGTGCCAGCAGGAACAATAATAACCATTCCTTCGCTGATCGGGTTTTCTACCCCATCGAGAATGGCTGTGCCGACTCCAGCTTCGCAGCGAATAAATTGATCCAGCTGGTGTACTTCTGCTCCGATGTCTTCAAGAGGTTTCAAACTCATGACCACGAGCTGACAATGCTTCGCGGTATAGAGGACGGTACGGAAATTAGTGTTCTCGAGTGAAAGCTTCTCAATATTGGCGATATATCCTTTCATAGAGCGTGTGGGTTAGGTTACTAAAATCCTATATTTTCAGTATAGCACACAAAAAAATCCATACAACCGTATGGATTTTAGATTTTACACTACATACTGTATCAGCATGATTGAAATATGATCTATTCTAGCTCAAAAAACTTAAACTCGACATCTTCTCCCTCACGCATTTTCAGAAAAAATATCAACTGATCTGCCACTTCTCTTGTATTCTCAACATGACTTGCATCAATGACTAGATCAGCAATTTCTTCATTAGTATTCTTGTTGTACTTTACGAGTCTACCTGTTTTTTTCTCTCGGAGAATTGATTCGAGCATTAGCATTTCAACTTCAGTAATATCCAGTGACTCGACGAGCTGATTCAATTCTTCTTCTGGATTTTCATCTTCTTCTAATTCTTTTATCAATGCAGCAAGTTCTGCTTCGGTATATCCGTGCTGTAGTGCTTCGGAAATTTTTTGTGAAAGTTCAAATACCTCGGGACGCATCATAACTCCCTCGACTGGTCTACCCAGTGCCGCAAGTGATGCATGTCTTACTTCCTGTCCAGTCGCCTTGAGCTTTATTATTAATCGATCCAATTCGTTAGCGATACGTGTGTGTTCTCGTCGTTCCAGCGGAAGAAATTTTTCTGACATATACAGATGTTATTGTTTAAGTGTAGCAAAAATCGTTTTACCTGGTCAAACAAAATATATGTGCTAATATTGACAACAAGGGTCTTTTGTGATACATTCGTCTACTTGCACCACATGCAAGATGAGTAGGTACAAACAACCGCGAGTAAGGAGAAAGACAATGAATCCGTTCGATATGGGTCCATGGGCTGGCATCTACCCCGTGGAGTGCCCCAAGCACCCCGAGGTTGAGGAGAACATCTTCAAGCCCTGCCCGAAGTGCCGGAAGAACCGAGTTCCCGTGATGAACGTGGACTCGAAGCGGCCGTTCAGCCAGATCTGGCGGAGCCGGCAGCCGCACCAAGCCTACCTCCTTCTGGAGGCGACGACGCCCTTCGAGCCGATTCCCGGCGAGGAGGGCAACAAGTGACGTTGGGGCGCACACAGGCCCCACCCCGACCGAGATATCGCTTTCATGCATATCTCGGTCTTATTCTTTTTATATACAAAAAACAAAAAAGAAGCCTGGGAATTGAGACAGGAAAGCCTCTCGGAATTTGACATCAA
>DAORJA010000030.1:0-11841 GCA_035438805.1 Candidatus Magasanikiibacteriota bacterium | reverse complement strand
GAAGTTGATCTGGTCAGGTGAATACTTTTTCCGGCTACGTTCCCCATCCGTTGAGGTTCGTCATGACCCAAATTAACCAGAGATACTTCTGGACCAGTATTCATGAGTCGGACCAGCCCATCCACCATATCAGAGATATAGCATAGCGATTGATGAAGACTGTCATCACCGTATACAACCAAATCTTCTCCACTCAAAGCACTGAGAATAAAATCTGGAATAAGTAATCCGTCACGTAGCTTCATGCGTGGTCCATACGTTGTGAACACTCGTGCAATTTTTGCATCAAGTCCGTAGACCTGTATATAAGTCTCAATACAAGTTTCCGCAAATCGTTTTCCTTCATCATAACATCCTCTCGGTGAGAGATGGTGCACAATTCCCTCTTCATCTTCACTAAACACATGATCTTCAGCTATTGGCTCTCCGTATACTACCGAACTTGAACCGAATACATATTTCGCTCGATATTTTACTGCCAAATCCAGTGTGTTTAGTATCGCTCGTGAATTTGCCCAAAGTGACTGGATTTTTAAATCTTCAAAATTTTTTGGGCTTGTTGGACACGCAAAATGATAAATTTCTTGAACTCCTTGAAATCGTACGCGAAACTTTTCAAGCTCAGGAAATTGCATGAGATCAATTGGCTGAGTAACATCGTATTTGATGAATTCAAAATCTGGATACTGGAGTAGATGTTCAATATTCGTAATACTTGAATTCGACAAATCATCCATACAAATAACATGTGCTTCCTTCAACATACGTTCACAAATATGTGAGCCGATGAAACCTGCGCCACCTGTTACGAGCACATTCTTTTTTTCGAATATTGGAGTTTCTTTTATCATACAGAATTATTAGAATGAAGCAACTGATGTTAACACCGTTTTATCAGAAGAAAGCACGGTGTCTAGTGATTTTTCAAGAACCATCTTGCCCATGGAATCAAAAATGCGGAGTGACTCCACTCCACGTTTTGGAGTTACGATAATATGTTCACGACCCTCTTCACCATACACGACACTTGACACAGACACCCCACCTCGAAAAGATAGGTCATACGGGCTGAAGGAATTTTTTTGCTCTCCAGTCAATGAAAAAATAGTCACGAGTGATCCAGTTCCAATTTCAGAACCAACCACAATGTGATCCTCACTACTATTCAGATATGCGATACTTCCCAATGATTTAAGCGCGACTTCAAATAATTTTTCTGGAGTACTTCCCAGTGAAGTAATCCTTCTAAATATGGTATTTGAATTTGCAACTACAGATGCATAAATAATCTCATCTCTTTTTGTTTCAATATTATAATGAACCACCCCAAACCCCTTGGTTTGACCTTCAATACTTTGTATGACACCGAGTTTCCTACCATTGAGACTAAACACAGTCATAGTTCCGCTTTCGGAAGCAATCACTACTTCTTTACCCGTATCTCCATCAATATCTGCAACAAATATCTGCGAAGGCAGCACACTAAGCGCCCAGTGATATTTCTCGACCCAGGTCGTGGTATATATACTCAGCTGATATGCTTTTCCATTTTTCTTGACTGCTGCATAAAATGGTTCTCCACTGGTGTCTCGAAATGTCGTCATGAGAATTACGTCTTTCAGTACGGGAGCTCTGGTATCAATTTTATTTCCCTGCAACACATCCGAAAAACCTCCTCTTCCTTCAGAAGTAACGAATAATCTGCGAGGTGCAGTAAAAGAAGTATCAACTTCTCCTTCAACAAATAATTTTGGATCAAGCACTACTCCGATCTTTGCACTTTCGACTGCGGTACCAACTTGTACCAATCCTTTTCCATATGCTTCAGCATATGAGGCTTCGTCAGGGCTTGGTGTATGACGCACCGTTGATTTGAGAGTTCTAACAATCTGGTCAATATGCCACGTAGGCTGGATACTTTTTACCAATGCAGCTGCGGCACTGACAAATGGAGTCGCAAATGAAGTCCCATTCCAACCATCTACATAAGACTCTTCGGTGTTTTGCAGAGAAGATCGGATAGGTCCTGCAATATCTACTCCTGGAGCGGTAAGATCAATACATGATGAACCAGTATTTGAAAAACTTGCGAGTCGGCGTGTCGCATCAATCGCACTCACCCCAAGAACTTGTGTATATGGATCATACATGTCATTACAAATCGGAAACATGGGTGTTTCATTGAGATTTTCCATGTCATTTCCTGCAGCCCCAACTACGAGCACACCTTTTTGATATGCATAATTGATCGCAGAACGTACTTCTGGTGCTGAACCGTGTCCTACCATGCTAATATTGATCACGCTTGCACCGTTATTCACCGCATAATAAATAGCCTCTACCAATGCTTCAGGTGCACCTACTCCATTCTCATCAACTACCTGCAAATTCATCAGTTTTACACCATAGGCAATTCCTACGCCGTATTGGTTATTATTTCCCACAGCGCCAATGATTCCTGCAACCACTGTTGCATGATTAATAACCGAATGTGCATTCTCACTATCTTCATCATTTGTTTCTTCACCATTGCCTACAAAATTAAAACCATGAACATCATCAGTATATCCATTTTCATCATCATCCAACTCATTTCCTGATATTTCTCCTTTATTTGTCCATAGAGCACCAGCTAAATCTGGGTGTGTTTCATCAAAACCATTATCAATAATTGCAACAATTACCTGCGAAGAACCCGTGGCCTGCTCCCATGCATGGTATACATCAGCTGTTGCATATGACCATTGCAATGCATTCGGATCATTGGGAAATTCAGCATACACCTGGTCCGTTAAGACAGGTGTAGACACTAGTAAAATCGCTATATAGAGGAGTGTATTTTTGAAGCTCAGCATACTCGAAAACCACTTGTTTTTTTTCGATAACTCTGCTAAATTATGTTTATTAGTATAACATACGATACCTGTGTTCGCAAACATCACCTTTAGTTACCGGATGAGACAAATACTACTTCTTCTGGGCGATTTTACTTCCTATTACACAGGGTTTATTCTTGCTTTGGGA
This sequence comes from Candidatus Magasanikiibacteriota bacterium, assembly GCA_035438805.1. Lineage (GTDB taxonomy): Bacteria > Patescibacteriota > Patescibacteriia > Magasanikbacterales > UBA922 > UBA922. The sequence continues at coordinate 8,817 of DAORJA010000030.1, read as the reverse complement.
CTTCGTACCCTGTCCATGCCAAGTATTGAACAGATTGTGCGCCACTTCAGCCCTTTTACCGTGGTTTTTTGCCTTTGGATCATTGCAAACTATATTACCGGCTTATACGACCTGCGCTTAATGACCCTTAACAGTAACACACGCAGAACCATTGAATCCGCTATTGTAGCGTTTATCGTTGGAATGATTTTTTTCTATCTCGCACCAACTGATGACATTACCCCTAAAACCATACTATTTCTTACTACGGTTATCGGCTTTAGTATGGCTGCTCTTTTCCGAACTCTCTATCTTACCTACATTGGTACGCACAAACTCAAAACACGAATTTTGTTTCTTGGTATGACTGACGAGGTACAAGAGCTTATATCAATTGTAATGAGCCAGCCAAACCTTGGATACCACGTCTCTACAGTTATTGACCCTGATAATAATTTTCAGAAACCTCCACATACTGATATCGAGGTATATCACACGCTTAATACCCTGCGCCCTGCGATTGACACTCAACACATCCATACTGTTGTTGTAGCACCAAATATGAGTGACAGAGAAGATGTGAAACGTGAATTATATGAACTATTGTTCTGGCAGGTACAGATTCTTGATATGACTTCATTCTATGAAACAGTGACAGGACGAATCCCCCCAAGTACGTTTTCTGAAAGCTGGTTCCTCAGTAATTTACAGACCGCTGAACATCCTGTATACGCTAAAGCAAAACGTGGAACTGATATTGTTTTTGGATTTTTATTCGGGCTTATTTTTATCGTACTTTTTCCATTTCTCGCTCTCGCTATCAAACTATCTTCGCCTGGTCCAATATTTTTCAAACAACGACGTGGTGAAAAAGAGACGAACCGGATGGTAGGAGAAGGAGGAAAAATATTTTGGATGTACAAATTACGTACCATGTATGTGCTTGCAGAAGATGGAAGTGCTGAGACTCATGGGTATGAATTTGCCAAAAAGAACGACAACCGGATAACTCCTATCGGCAAATTTTTACGTAAAACCAGACTCGATGAACTTCCTCAAGCATTCAACTTACTCAAAGGAGATGTGACGCTTGTTGGTCCCCGTCCAGAGCGACCTGAAATTGTAGAAAAACTTACCGAGCTCATGCCATACTATCCGCTTCGCCATATTATCAAGCCTGGCATCACTGGCTGGGCAGCGATCCAGCAGCACTACACTGATGATTTGGAATCTTCTCTTAAAAAATTACAATACGATCTATATTACATCAAAAATAAGTCTGCGCTTCTTGATCTCTCGATTATACTTCGCACTATCAATGTAGTTCTCAGAGGGATGGGGCAATAGGAAAATCAAAAGTTAAAACAAAAAATACACGATCATCTCTCGTGTATTTTCTTTTGCATTTTTAATTTTAACTTTTGACTTTACGAAATTCCCCATTCTTTTTTAAGCGCATCAATTCCTTCTTCAATTGAAATAGTTGACTCCCATTTTAATAGAGTCTTAGCCTTTGCAACATTCGCTTCAATATGACGCATCTCACCTGCACGAGCAGGAATATTCTTCGATTCTCCGCCAATAGCTCGTGCCACTTCATTCACACTCACTTGTCTTCCTGATCCAATATTAATTGGTTCACCGTTACTCACTTCTTCCTGCCACGCTTGAATATTTGCTCGAACCACATCATCCACATGCACATAGTCACGAGTCTGCTCACCATCTCCGACAATAGTCATCACCTCACCTCTCTTGATTTGACCCAAGAATGTGGGAATTACCATTGGGTACGAACCTGTATCAAGCTTTCGTGGCCCAAATACATTGAAATAGCGCAGACATACGGTTTCTAAGCCGTATAATTGACTGAACAGACGGCAATATTCTTCGCCCATTTTCTTATGCAGGCCATAAGGGCTTAATGGTTCTTGTACCGCAGTCTCTGAAATAGGAAGTGGCACGTCTCCATAGGTTGCACATGATGACGCAAAAATGACTTTTTTTACTTTAGTATTTTTTGCAGCTACAAGCACATTCAAAGTTCCTGTAACATTTACTTCATGGGTTCCTACAGGATCTTCAATCGATACCTGCAGACGAGGATCTGCTGCTTCGTGGAATACTACTTCAGCTCCAATAAATACTTTTTCTAATTCTACTTCATCTCTAATATCAATCTGATGGAATACTGCTTTCGGATTCACAAATTCCTTTTTTCCGAGCATGAGATTATCAATTACATGCACTTCATGACCTAATTCAACCAAACGATCAGTAAGATGTGACCCGATAAATCCTGCTCCCCCCGTAACAATACATTTAGGCATATAATTATGACTTAACTCCTGACATAAACGGTGATCCTACAGCAATGATTGAAAAACCCTCCTCTACCAGCTTCTCATACTGATGCTGTAGTATTCTTCGTCCATCCATAATAAGACATCTCCCAGGAAGCGTCAATAATATATCCCCCACTCCCCTAAACTGAGGCCAATCTGTACAAATAATACACACATCAGCATCCTGTATCGCGTCATATTCTTTATCTGCGTACACAATTTTTTCGTATAGCGTATTTTTATCTAAGTCAAAATATTTTTTAGTTTCTTCCGTTGCCGCAGGATCATAGACTCTCACTTCTGAAACTCCCGCTCCAAGAAGTTCATGAATAATACCTATCGCACCTGAATTGCGTATGTCATTGGTTGCTTGTTTGAACGCGAGACCAAGTACCGCAACCTTCTTATTTTTCCACACAAACTTCGCTTCCTGTTCTGCACGGGAGAAAAAATGATCTCTCTGAAATACGTTTGCTTCTAAGATTTCTCGTACCAAATGTGCATGTGTCCCTGCTTCTTCGAGCTGATGAGCGAGTGAGCCCGCATCTTTGATAAAACAGCTTCCGCCAGCAAATAGACTATTGTAGAGCCCCCAATTACCAATACGAGGATCTGAAATAAGAATCTTTCGCACCGCCTCATAATTCACATTTGGGAAATGCTCACACGTTCGTCCGACTACGTCATATGCCGTAACAATCTTATTGAAAAGCAAAAAATTTGCCAAAAGTTTGCCACATGCAGCTTCATATGGATTTACTTCAATATACTGCACTGTACTTGAATCATAGAAGCGTCTATAGAATTGGCGCATGATCATAAAATCTTCTTCAGTATTTGCGCCCACCACTACTCGGTCAGGATGAATTGAGTCTTTTATTGCTTTGCCTTCAACCAAAAATTCAGGATTTGATACAATGCTAAAATTATCTACCTTCTGTGCTCGAAACAGCTTTTCTGTATAATCAATCATGCGTACCGGAACCGTGCTTTTATTAATGATCACCAAATGTTTGGATTGTTTTTTCTTGTTGCGCTTGGCTAGCATTGGACCGATTGATTCCACTGCTTTTTCATAATACGACAAATCTGTCTCGCCTTCTGCATCTCTTTTTTCTGGAGTAGGCAAACACATGAATACCACATCAACATTCTCTATAAATTTTTCAACATGCTTTATGTCATAGGTAAAAGTGATTCGATCATGGTTTTGAATCAACAATTCTCCTAATCCTTCTTCATGCAGACATGACTGAATAATATCCCTATCCTCGGATGAGAGTTTTTTTACCTTTTCTTTATCCAAATCATAGACCAATGTAGTGTGACCTGAATCAGCCGAAACAGCAGCTGAACATGTTCCTACAAACCCTCCACCGATATAGAGAACATTCATAGTTATAACGATTCAAAATAATTAATTGTATGAGCCAACCCGTCTTTTAATTTAACACGTGGCTCCCAGCCCAATTGTTTTTTTGCTTTTGCAATATCAGGCTTACGACGTGTAGGATCATCTTCAGGCAAATCCTTATAGATCAATTTACTTTTTGTATGAGTCATTTCAATTATATGTTCAGCCAATTCCTTGACTGTCATTTCGTTTGGGTTCCCTAAATTAATCGGCCCTACTATAGTCTTTTTTGAAGCCATCATTTTTATGAGTCCTTCTACCAAATCGTCTACATAGCAGAAACTCCGAGTTTGAGACCCTTTTCCGTATACCGTAATATTTTTATTCTTTAATGCTTGAGTAATGAAATTCGATACTACTCGCCCGTCATTTGCAGCCATTCGAGGTCCGTACGTATTAAAAATACGTACTACCTTTATTTTTAACCCATAGACCCGCGCATATTCAAAAAACAATGTTTCTGCGCATCGTTTACCCTCATCATAACACGCACGTGAGCCAATCGGATTTACACTTCCCCTATACGACTCAACCTGTGGATGTACTTCTGGATCTCCGTATACCTCAGACGTTGATGCTTGAAGCACTACAGCCCCTTTTTGTCTAGCCAATTCAAGTATATTGATTACTCCAATCGTGCTTGTTTTTATGGTGTGTATTGCATGCGCCTGATATTTTACTGGAGATGCAGCACAGGCAAGATTATATATCTCATCCACGCTACGCTTAACGTATAGTGGCTCGATAATGTCATGTTCGATTAGTTCAAAGTTTGGATTATCCAAAATATGAGCAATATTATCTTTTGAACCGGTTAGCAAATTATCAACGCATATCACTCGGTTTTTCATGTTGAGTAATTTTTCACACAAATGAGAACCAATGAATCCAGCTCCGCCGGTTACGAGTACTGTTTTCATATGCACATTACTTTTTAAAAATATTAATAATCAATGCAATTAGCATGCGTAGCTTGATCCCTACAAATACGCTGCCATTCACGACACTATTAGTTTTTGTGTAAAAATGTTTTTTGTAATAGATCCACATTGACTCATAAAAATTCACCAGTGACGCGGTGCGGCGCTTTTTACTGCTCGCCCCTCCAAAATGAGTAATTTTGGCTTGAGCGACATAGATAATACTCCAGCCCTTGTCGCCTATTCTCTTTGCAAGGTCTAGATCTTCACCATAGAAAAAGAATGTTTCATCAAACCCACCAATTGTTTCGAATACCGTGCGTCTAAACATCATTGCTGCTCCAGAAATTGCTTCGACTGGTTCCGTGATTTCTGGATCATCGGTATACTTTTTGTATTTATTTACAGTACTACTCTTTTTGAATATTTTCGTGAACCCGAATAGATGAAAAAATGCATTCACTGGATTTGGTAAGTTTCTGCGGCATGCATGCTGGAATGTACCATCTCCATTCAACAGCCGAGGACCCACACACATGACTTCAGGATGATCATCGAGATACTGAACCAGCTTTGTAATCGCATTATCTAGGATAATCGTATCAGTATTTAGGAGAAAAAAATAGTCCCCCTTAGCAATTGACATTCCCTGATTGTTTGCTTTTCCAAAACCAAGATTCTCTTTATTTTCGATTAGTCGTACGGGTGGAAATTCTTTTTGTATCATTGAGACGCTTTCATCAGCAGAATTATTATCGACTACAATAACTTCATATTCAAATCCGTTTGTCTCTCTGAATACAGAAGCTAATGCTTGTCTGGTAAACTCAACAGTATTCCAGCTCACCATGATGATAGAAAGTTTCATACTTATTCTAGTTTTATTTTTCCCATAGAACGTTCATACACGCCTACAGGCCACCCACACATCTTTGCAAGATCTCCTACAGCTACGATGAAGGGTACTGCCACCACTCCGCTTAGCCGATAGATCCAATTTTTATCTCTGGTAAACGAGATCCAACGCATAAAGAACTTTCGCATATACACGATCAACCCTGCCAGAAGCGGCAGAAGAAATATATATGAATACATGAATGATACTGCCAATAACACAAGCGATCCAATATACACGGCATATCGGATTATTTGCCTTCCTAAGAATAGTTTCCCATGACCATCACTCTTGGTATATTGAAACACCTGTTTCATATAAGATTTTACGCATGTCCTTGGTTGCCAATATACGTATGGCACGCGGATAAAGTGAATTGATATTCCACTTTTTACAATTGCCATGTCAAATAAAATATCTTCGCACCACGGAATCCATTCTGGATATCTACCAGCTTTTTCCCATACTTCTTTGGTGAATGCGATTGATCTGCTTGAAGGATACCAGTGTTTTTTAAATTCAGAAGCCTGTGGTATGGTTGACGCAGCAATCAATCGAGTTTTTAGCGTATCAGAATCTTGTAGCCATGGACCAAAAGCTGTTGTGACACAGAGAGCCATACCTTCTCGTAATGGAGCCGTGATATTCTCAAGCCACGAAGACTCGTATCGACACCCCGCATCTGCAACTGCAATATAATCCCCTTTTGCATAAGTGATTGCACAATTTCTACCATGTGCAATATTTCCTTTTACTTGATATGCCTTTAAGTTTGTATGGCGAGATTGCTGGTTTTGCAGCCATTCCCAGGTGCCATCAGTAGAACCCCCGTCAACAATAATTATCTCGTCTGCCTGCTTGGTTTGTGACTGAATACTTTCAAGCCACAAACTGAGAGATTGTATTTCGTTTTTAACTGTACTGATTACAGAAATCATAGACTAAAACATTCCATAGAGCGTAGGATCACCCACCTTGCCTTTGAATCCATCAAGAGTGCCCTTTGCTAAAAAACGTGCTTCATGAATTCCGTATTTGAGCGCAAAATATGGAAGATACAAAGCTACGTACACGCATGAAACTAAAAATTGAAGCCATGAACTATGACGTTTTAAAAAATGTACTCTATTTCTAAACATCATGTAGATATGGAATCCTGAAATTTTTCTAGTTGTGACCGAATCTTTATGATATACGGTTTCAACTGGTACATATTTCACGTCAAAGCCATACTTCCGTGCAGAGACGCAATAATCAACTTCTTCATAATAAATAAAATACTTTTCATCAAGTACCCCCACCACATCAACAACTTCTTTTGAAATCAAAAAGGCGCATCCAAAAATATAATCCACAGTAGCCTCAGTATTTTTCCCCGTTAACTCTTCTGCTCGCACTTTATCCCCTATTCGACTGCAAATTCCTGTCCAGAGATTAATATTTCCTCCGATTGATTGGATTAGCCCTTTTTGTTCAAAGTATCTAACTTGGGGGCCGAAAATTCCTTTTCTTCCGCCTACAGCATCCATTAATTTTTGCAAAAAGTCTTCCGGTAATTCTGTATCATTATTCAGAAGAAAATAATACTGGTAGTCTTTTTTGTTTTTTGCCTCTTGTATCAGTAGATTATTCCCTCCTGTAAAGCCTAAGTTTTTTTCTGATTTAACTAGAAAGATATTCTCATGTCCTTGATACTTTTTTTGCAATCTCTCGTAATCATCTCCACGTGATCGATTATCAACGACATAGATATCAAATACAAATGAAGTTTTATTCACTATGAGCGAATCGATACATGCAGTTGTCTCTTCAAATCCATTCCAATTGAGCAAAAGAATTGCAATTTTTGATGATTCCATATATTAGAACATGCGTTCTGTCCATGTCTTCGGAGTTTTTTCATTAATAATTTCAACATCAAGATGGTATCTAAATTTTTTAGGTCCGCGTTTTTTTATATACTCAATCATTTGCGCGAGCCCTTCTCTTAAATCTGTTTTTGTCTCGTAGTTGAGCAAACGACGAGCCTTGTCGGCTGAGCATGTTGCCAACTTTACTTCCTGAGGACGACCAGGTACATAGATTGGCTTCAGATCAAAGCCAATAATCTCAGCAATCATTTTTGCGAGTTCATTAATTGATACAAACTCTTCATCAGGTCCAATGTTTACACGTTCGCCAACTACATTATCTTGGAAACCAAGCTTTACCAGACAATCAATATCGTCTTGGACAAATGAGAAGCAGCGTTTTTGTTCTCCATCACCATAAATAATCGGCTGCCTTCCCTGAAGCATCAAATTAATCATGATAGACGCAACATTACGATAAGGATCATCGTATTTTTGTTTTGGTCCAATAATATTGTGCGGAATAGCATGCACCACTTCCATACCATGCACGTGCGAAAGCACATCAAGCATTTGTTCTGCAGCAAGTTTAGCAATTCCATATGGATCCTGAGGTTTTGGTGTCATATCCTCGGTGAATGGCACGCGGTCCTGTTGGCCATATCGCGCCATGCTCGAACAATTTACAAATCGCTTTACTTTCATTTCAACCGCAGCACACGCAACAGTCGCCGTAATCTGAAACGTATTTTGACATATCAAATGAGGAGAAAAAACACTTAATCCTTCATAGGCGGTACACGCCGTGTGGTACACAATATCAACCCCTTTTAAGAGTTTTTTCATGGTATTCAAATACTGGCAATCCACCTGATAAAAATTCACTTGATCTGGGACATTATCAATGTATCCACCAATCAAGGTATCGCATCCTGATACTACATGCCCTTGCTTCAGCAACGCTTCTGCCAATGCACTACCAAGGAAGCCTGCAACACCGGTAATAAAGATATGTTTCTGCTCCATATATATAAAATAATCCTACTTTTTGTAGTGTCTGTACCAATAGGATAATAGCACTTATTACACAAGTTTTCAACCCGTCTTCTGAGCGATAAGAAATATGGTATCTCGTGCGTTTATAGGTACTGCAACTGACTTTAGCATGGAATTTGACGTTACCTTGGCTAACCTTGAAAAGAGAGCAAGCCCTGTCCAGCTGTAGAGCAATCGAATGATATATGGAATAGCAAACCATTTCCCGTGATGAGAAACTTGCACTGTTTCAAGGCCCTGCTTGGTAAGCATATTCTTTAAGTGTGACACGCGAAAATAAAATAAATGCTGAGGAGGAACGAACGCATGCCATTTTTCTCCCCACACCCGCGCCCACAAACTTCCGGCATCGGGAGTT
>DAORJA010000029.1:0-11873 GCA_035438805.1 Candidatus Magasanikiibacteriota bacterium | reverse complement strand
GGATGTGGAAGTCTTGGCGAATGGACTAATAACGCTGGTGCATCATATGCAGGATTGAACGTAGAAGAAGCACGAAAGAAAGTAGTTGCGTGGTTGGGAAAGTCAGGACTCCTAGAAAAAACTGAGGATACCATGCAGAATGTGGGAACCAGTGATCGCTTCGGCGATGTGGTAGAGCCATTACCCAAAACACAGTGGTTTATTGAAGTAAATAAAAAATTCAAGATTCGAAATTCAACATTAAAAACAATTAAAAAAGGGCAGTTAGTTACTTTAAAACAGTTGATGCAAACTGTAGTTAAGACTGGGGATATAAAAATCATTCCTGAGCGATTTGATAAAACCTATTTCCACTGGATTGATAATTTGCGTGACTGGAATATTAGTCGACAGATTTGGTACGGCCATAGAGTGCCTGTTTGGTATTGTGCAATATGTTCAGATGCTAAACATAGATTTAAAGTTGATATCACTGGGGAAATTTCTGAACAGAAAGCAATATTTAGTAGAGAAAAATCAGTACCAATGGTTTCCATAAACCAGCCGGAAAAATGTAAAAAATGTGGAAATACAGATAAAAATTTGATATTGCAAGATTCAGATACACTTGATACCTGGTTTTCTTCAGGTTCATGGACATTCTCTACCCTTGGCTGGCCTCGAACAACGGTTGGTTTTGTTCGTCATGGAGAAGCAGAAAATAATGTTCAGAAAGTCGTTCATGATGATATTGAGGGTAGTAATTTAACTGAAAAAGGGCGAAAGCAAGTTGCAGATCTTGCGAAGAAAATTAAAAAAGAAAATTTTGAAATCATTGTTGCATCTCCCGTATTGCGCGCTAGACAAACTGCTGAAATTTTGGCAGAAAAATTAGGATTATCAATAGAATTTTTTGATGATCGAATTCGAGAAGTTGGATTTGGCAAACTTGATCGCCATACTGAGGCTGAAATTGAGAAAGAGCGTAATGCAAAAGGTTGGATGGTGAAAACTCCATTTGGAATGGAGTCCTATGTGTCGCTCAGAAAAAGAACGCATGAATTCATGGAAGAACTCGTTGCTAAGCATCCGGGTAAACGTATATTAGTTGTTTCTCATGGCGACACTCTCGGAGTGCTGAAACAGTTCGGTACAGATCTATATACCAACGATGTTAGTCCAACTCAGGACAAAGCAACCTGCGATACACGTCATTTTGCAAACAATGGAAATCAATCAGATGATCTAGTAACCTTCCATCCCACCTCAGTCCTAGAAACCGGCTATGATATTCTCTTCTTCTGGGTCGCGCGCATGATTCTTATGAGTACCTATGCGCTTGGTGAAGTACCATTTAAAACGGTCTATCTGCATGGACTTGTTCGCGATGAAGAAGGGAGAAAAATGAGTAAATCTCTGGGGAACATTATTGATCCATTGGACATGATCAAGAAATATGGGACTGATGCAACGAGGCTTTCACTTCTCATTGGTGGAACACCAGGAAACGATATGCGATTGTCAGAAGAAAAAATCGCAGGTTTCCGTAATTTTACAAATAAATTGTGGAATATTAGCCGTTTCATGCTTTTGAATATTCAGGAACCGGTAAAAAATATTACAAAACCAAAAGCAAAAACCGCGGCTGATGAATGGATTCTGTGGAAGTTGGAGAGTGTAATAAGTCAGTCGAATAAATCACTTAACGCATATCAATTTTCACTTGCGGGTGAAATATTGAGAGATTTTACGTGGGGAGAGCTGGCTGATTGGTATCTAGAAATTGCAAAAGTAGAAGGCGGAAAGAATGAGATATTGAATTATATTTTGAATACCATTCTCAAGCTCTGGCATCCCTTTATGCCATTTGTTACCGAACAGATATGGCAGGAAATATACAACGGGGCAACGCTTATGACAGAAGAATATCCCGTAGTAGAAAAGGGTAAAAAAGAGACGGATAATATTGTATTCATTGATACTACCCTTCGAAATATTATCACGAAGATTCGCTCAATTCGCACTGAATACAAAATAGAACCGGCGAAAAAAATAGTAGTGAGCATGAGAACAAAAGTTGCAACTAAGATGCTTGCAGAATATATTCCAGTGTTAATTCGATTGGCAGGGATCGAAACAATTTCCAATGAAAAGATTGAAAAAGCAGTTTCTTTCAGTGAGTCAGGAGTGGATGTTCAAATTGATCTAAGTAGTGCAATTGATACAGCAAAAGAAAAAACACGAATTGAAAAAGAAATTGCGAGTGTGGAGCCCTATGTACTCCAGATGGAAAAGAAATTGTCGAATAAAGAGTTTGTAAAAAACGCGCCAAAAGTAGTGGTTGAGAAAGAGCAACAAAAACTTGAGGAAAGTAAACAAAAATTACAAGCATTACAGAATCAATTAAAGCAATTAACAATTAATAATTAACAAAATTCTATTTCTGTATGGTTCATTGTTTAGAATAATTAGGTCAATTAGATTAATTAGAATAATTTTTAATTCTATGGACAAGAAAACGCAAAATCTCATGTGGTGGGCTGTGGCAATTCTCGTTCTCGCAGGTATTATTGGACTTTCAGTATATAAGAAAAATCAGCCAGGTGAATTTGATACCTTTGCTTCATGTATCAAAGACAGTGGCGCAATATTTTATGGGGCATTTTGGTGTCCACATTGTCAGTCACAGAAAGCATTATTTGGGAAATCAGCACGTCTGTTGCCATACACCGAATGTTCGACTCCAAGCAAATCACAATTACCTATATGTAACGAAGCAGGTGTAACTTCTTATCCGACCTGGAAATTTTCAGACGGAACTATGGTGACTGGAGAGCAATCATTCCAACAGCTTTCGGATAAAACAAAATGTGAAGCACCATCATAATAGAATATAGTTAGCTTGATTTTACCCTTGTTCACTGTTATAGTTTCTCGCGTATGAAAATTTCAACTGACAAGAAAAAAATTGATGAATTACTCTCGAGAGGAGTCGAGAGTGTGATTGATAAAAATCACCTGAAAAAACGTCTTGAATCTGGTGAGAAACTCCGGGTAAAATTGGGTATTGACCCAACGAGCCCTAGTCTACATCTAGGACGATCAATCCCATTGCTCAAAATGCGTGATTTTCAAGAGCTTGGACATCAACTCGTGTTTATTGTTGGGGACTTTACAGGCATCATTGGAGACACTTCGGACAAAGAAAGTGAGCGACCTATGCTTGAACGTGAACAAGTGAAAAAGAACATGAAGAACTATGTAGAACAAGCAGGGAAAATTATAGATATCAAAAAAGCTGAAGTGCACTACAATAGCAAGTGGCTTGGAAAACTCACGTACGCCGAACTAGGCGAACAAGCAAACCAATTTTCAGTTGCTGAGTTTATTGCGCGCGATAATATTCGAAGAAGACTTGATGCAGGCACTCGTGTGTCACTTCGTGAAATGTTGTACCCACTCATGCAGGGGTATGATTCAGTTGCAGTAAAAGCTGATGTCGAGCTCGGAGGCACAGATCAGCGATTCAATCTGTTGGCTGGTCGAACGCTCCAGACTTCATACAAGCAAGAGCCACAAGACATTATTATGAATCCGCTTGTTGCGGGTACTGATGGGAGAAAAATGAGCTCAAGCTGGGGAAATACGGTAAATCTTACTGACACTCCAAATGATATGTTTGGGAAAATCATGAGTATTCCTGACGATCTTATTATTCCATATTTCACCTATATGACTCGAGTGGAAATGGAAACCGTTACTAAGTTTACTCAGGAAATGAAGAAGGGTGGTAATCCACGAGATTTCAAAGTAAAGCTGGGAGTTGAGTTAGTTCGCTTTTATCATGGAGAGAAAGAAGCCACAAAAGCCGAAGAATATTTCATTGCTACATTTGCAAAAAAAGAAACCCCAACTGATATCCCTGAATTAAAACCTACGGCGTACGACATTATCACGGTTCTCAAAGACGCGAAGTTTGCAACGAGCACGAGTGATGCGCGAAGAACGATTGAGGGTGGGGGAGTAAAAATCAATGACAAAAAAGTAACGTCATATGAAGAGGTTTGTAGTCCAGGAGATATAATTCAAAAAGGCAAAAGATTTTTTGTGAAAATTGTATGATTCGATACGTTCGAGACCACATTGCGGGTCTTCTTGAAGCTATTGGTATTGGTGAAGCAGGTATTATCCTTACTACTCCGCCAAAAAAAGAAATGGGAGATGTTGCTTTTCCGGTTTTTCAGTATGCAAAAGAACACAAACTAAATCCTGCAGACGCTGCAAAACTGCTTGCAGAGAAGTTTAATGCAGAAACCGAAGATACCTTGGTAGAACGCGCAGAAGCATTTGGTCCGTATGTTAATTTTTTCTTGAATGATCGAGAGCTTGCTCACATCGTGCTCAATCTTACCGAACACGATGCATCAGTCGTGCCTGATTCAAAAGGTACGGTCATGATTGAATACGCGTGTCCAAATACGCATAAGGCATTTCATATCGGACATCTGCGAAATGTAATTCTTGGTGAATCTTTGGTACGTCTACATGAATATGCAGGATATCGAGTGATTAGGGCAAATTATCAGGGAGATGTAGGAATGCATATTGCAAAATGTCTATGGGGAATTGAGCAGCTGAAGGATGAATACGATGCTGTTCTGAAGGCATCGATCCAAGATCGGATGAAATTCGTTGGAAAAGCGTATGCGCATGGCGCAACTGCGTTTGAAACTGATAAAAAAACAGAAGAAGAAATCAAGGGTTATAACGAAATGATTTACAGAAAAGATCAGAGTATTGAAGAGGTATATGAGACGACTCGAGGGTGGAGTCTTGAGTATTTGGAGAATATTTACAAGCTTCTCGACACCAAATTTGATCGATATTATTTTGAATCAGAAGTATTCGGTCGAGCGGTAGATATTGTGCATGAACAAGTGGTGAATGGTGTGTTTGTACAGAGTGAAGGGGCGGTGATTTTCAAGGGTAGCGAGCATGGACTCCATGATCGAGTATTTTTCACTACCGCTGGATTCCCGACGTATGAAGCAAAAGATCTGGCACTTGCAGAAAAGCAGTTTGCCGAATTTCATCCAGATGGCATTTACCATGTGATTGGACCTGAACAGTCTGATTATTTGAAAGTGTTATTCAAAGCTCTGGAGTATACACTTCCTGAAAGTAAAAATAAGGAATTCCATGTGCCCTACGGGTGGGTAACGCTTAAAGGTGGAAAAATGAGTTCCCGAACAGGGAATGTAGTGCCTGCAGAGAGTTTGATAGGCGAGGTGGAAGATCATATTAGAGAACATATTGAAACAAGTGAAGTCAAAGCAACATTATCTGCCGAAGAAAAAGCGGGTACTATTACGAAGGTTGCGATGGGTGCGATAAAATACGCATTCCTCAAAACAGGCCGTACGAATGATATGGTGTTTGATATGGAAGAATCAGTGTCTACTTCAGGCGATAGTGGTCCATATTTACTCTATATTGTCGCTCGATTCAAAAGTATTATTGCTAAAAGCACCCCAATGGGTGTCGCAGGGGAATTATATATACCTGAAGTTCTTGAATCAGCAGAAAAAGGTCTAGTCACCAAATTAGGGGAGTTCACTGCTGCAGTAGAGGATGCTGTGTCAAAGCAAGATCCTTCGTGTATTGCGCAATATCAATTTGAGTTAGCACAGGCCGGAAGTCGTTTTTATCAGGAGTGTCCGGTGCTTGGAAGTCCAGAGCCGATACAAGAATTTAGGATTGTATTAATCAGTAAAGTAGTTCATACTATGGAGCGTGGCTTCGACCTTTTAGGTATCACAACAGTTGAACACATGTAAACGTAATTTGTTATGCTTTCGCTCATAAAACAGATACTCACTGATATCCGTGAAGCTCATTTACCAAAATGGGTATTTAGGTTGATTCTTATTTGTGCGAGTATTGGGTTTCTTGATGCAACGTATTTATCAATAGAGCATTTGCTCGGGGTACTCGGAGGAGACGGGTCCGTAAATTGTATTGTAGGGGCTTCGGGGAGCTGTAATATCGTGCTCCAGAGTATCTATTCTGAGGTATTGGGAATTCCACTCTCATATCTAGGACTCCTCTATTACACGACTATTCTGATTATTGTTGTAACCTTGCACAAAAAGCGTGATATACGGCTGTGGCATTTATTGCAAGGAATTATCGCATTTGGATTTTTGACCAGTCTCTATCTCGTCTACCTACAGCTATTTATCCTATACACGGTCTGTCCATATTGTATGCTCTCGGCTGCAATGTCGGTAATCATGTTTGGTGCAGTAGTGTGGCAGAGAGTTAAAAACCGTGTATGAAAAATCCGGAATTTATTTCAGTTACTGATACAAAAAAAATTGAGAGCCTGATATCATCAGGCGTTACTATCCGTGATGAAATACGAAGTCAAACTGATGAATTATGTGAAATACGTAATCCTGAACTTCGTGATATTCCCGAGGAATTATTTCAAAAAAAAGATGAGTTTTTTAAAAACTATCAATCTGAAAGTGTATTCTGCTATCTACCGTGGCGGAACATATGTGTTCGTGTACTTTCCAAAGAGTTATATCAAGAACTACATACATCTCGGAATAAGAATCTGATTACAAAAGAAGAACAAAAGAATTTTAGAGAAGCACGAGTGGCGATTGCTGGAATGAGTGTGGGGAGTAATATTGCACGTATTTGTGCGATGCAAGGAGGTTCAGCATCTATCAATGTAGCAGATGCTGACTCCTATAGTATTTCCAATTTCAATCGTGTATTAGGGGGTATTCAATATCTCGGAGTAAAGAAGGTGGATAGTGTCATAGAACAGCTGTATGAAGTTGATCCATTTCTCTCTTTGCAAGGTTTCGGAGAAGGTATTACCGCAGAGAACCTGTCTTCTTTTATGACTATTAATGGTAAGCCAGTCGATATATTGGTGGAAGAAATTGATTCAATAGACATAAAATTAGAACTTCGCAAATATGCAGAGGCTCACCGTATTCCGGTAGTCAGCATTGTCGATAATGGTGACGGAGTTTTGGTAGATATAGAGCGTTATGATGAGGATTACACGTACGCACAGTTTGAAGAGCGTTTAAATGGAGTGGTAATTGATAGGACGCAGAAGCCAAAAAGTGCTGATATCGCACGCATCGTTACTAATTTTATTGGTGCGGAGGATGTCGAAACACGCATGCTTGAATCTGCTAGTCTTGTCGGTAAAGAGTTGTATTCCTGGCCACAGCTCGGCAATGCAGCAGCTATGGCTGGAAGTGTAGGGTCTTTTGTGGTCCGTCAGATAGCTAATGGTAAATTAAAAAAGAGTGGAAGACTAAAAATTTCACTTTCCCAAATTTTTGGCACTACCGAGGCAGACGAAGTAGAGCGCAGAAAATCAGTAATGACTTTTTATAATTATGAAAAAAAATAAACTAGTAGTAGATGGAGAGAAATTAAGATTGGAAGATGTGCACAGTGTGGCGCGTGATTTTACACAGCTTACCGTTTCTGCTGGGAGTAAAAAGAAAATAAATGCTTCAAGAAAAATGGTGGATTCTTCAGTAGAAGATGAAAAAGTGGTATATGGGGTTACTACAGGATTTGGACCATTCGTCTCAGTATTAATTCCCAAAAAATATCAGACAGAACTACAAGAAAATTTGATTAGAAGTCATTCGGCAAACGTAGGACCATTATTTTCGATTGAAGAAACTCGAGCAGCTATGTTACTTCGAGTAAACGCTTTTTCAAAAGGATATTCAGGAGTACGCTATGAATTGGTGAATTTGCTTGCAGAGATGTTGAACAAAAATATCCACCCTTGTATTCCACAGTGGGGATCGGTCGGGGCAAGTGGAGATTTGACACCATCATCACACATTGCACTCGCGCTCATGGGCGAAGGAATGGTTGAATATAAGGGCAACATAATTCCTGCAAAAGAAGCACTTGCACACGCAGGACTTACACAAATACAATTCAAGGCAAAAGAAGGATTAGCATTGATTAACGGTACAACCATGATGACGGGTGTCGCAAGTCTTCAGCTGTGTGATGCATGGAATCTGGTAAAAACTGCAGAAATTATTAGTGCCTTATCAATAGAGGCATTGCATGGTTCAATGGAGCCATTTTTACCTCGAGCACATGCAGTAAAACCACATCCTGGTCAGCTTAAAGTAGTTAAAAATTTAAATGCACTATTGCGTGATAGTAAATTAGTGTGGAATTCGAAAGATGTGGACCGCATCAAGAAAGAATTGCAAGCAAGAATTAAGGAAAATCAAGAAGTATTTGAATCGGGTGTGCATGTACAAAATGTCTATTCGCTGAGAGCTGTGCCTCAGATACTTGGTGCTGTGCGTGATGCATTGGAGTATATAACCAGACAAATTACTACTGAGATGAATTCAGCAAACGATAATCCATTGTTTTTTGACGATCTAGGTATTTCATACCAAGGTGCGCATTTTCATGGTCAGCCAGTGGCTATTCCAATGGATGTATTATCAATCGTACTCACTGAGATGGGTGTATTATCAGAACGACGTTTAAATAAGCTTCTCGACCCTGTACGCAATAATGGTCTTGCACCATTTTTAGCTCGAGGCAAATCGGGTCTACGCTGTGGACTCGAAGGTGCTCAATATATCGCGACTGCGCTCGTGGCAGAATGTCGAACATTGTGTAATCCAGCATCGATACAATCTATCCCATCAAATGGTGAAAATCAGGATGTGGTGAGTATGGGGCTGGTTGCAGCACGCAAAGCGCGTGATATAAAAGAAAAAATTGAGTATATTTTGGCGGTTGAGCTTCTCGGTGCGTGTGAAGCCATGGAAGAAAGAGAAAAGAAAAAAATGTCGTCTGCTGCTAGTGCAGTCTATGCACTGGTTCGCAAGACGGTAAAACCATATGACTCTGATCGAATCATGCATACTAATATTGAAGAGGTTCGAGATATAATCCATAGTGGAGCTTTAGTCTCTTTGGTAGAGAAAAAGCTAAAAATTATTCTTTAATTTTTGACCTATGTATACCCGTGTTTCTCAACTCCAAAAAGATTTAAGAACACGGGATGACCGTTTTTGGGTGGATCTAGGGCAAAAACAAGCCTTGAGAGTATTTCATAAATCAGCAGAACATACTCCTGCTTATAAAGATTTTTTGTCAAAAAATGGAATAAAAAATCACCAAAAAATTAGAAGTTTCAAAGATTTTATAGAGCATGTTCCCATAACTGATAAAGAAAGTTACATCAAAAAATACCCAATTAGTGAGTTGTGTTATGGAGGAAATCAAGCTGAGGGTAGTATTATTTCTCAAAGTTCGGGGACCATCACTGGAAAATCGTCTCTGTGGCCGCGGTTTAGAAGTAGTGAGGAAAGAAGTGGTTTATTGCATGAGGTGCTATTAAATGAATTTTTTAAACATACAAAGTTGAAGACTTTGTATGTGATTTGTTTTCATCTGGGATCACATATTGCAGGGTTTGTAACAGCCACAAGTATTAGGGATGTGGTATATAAAACGTCGAGGGGCACGCTCATGACTCCTGGGCTTGATAAAAAAGATATACTTACCGTACTAAAAAAAGTGTCTCCCCACTACGAACAAACAGTCCTTATTGGGTACCCTCCTTTTTTAAAGGATGTAATGCGGGAAGCAATAGAAGAAAAAATTAAAGTAAATAAATTGAATATCAAGTATATTTTTTCCGCAGAGTCATTTCCGGAGCATTGGCGCGATTATGTTCATGAGCTCGCTGGATATGAGAAGGGGACGGACTATGCGAGTATTAATATTTATGGTTCAGCCGACGTTGGCTTCATGGCGCACGAAACGCCAGCTATGGTTAGACTACGTCGTTTGTTGGCAGAGGATGAGAAATCGTGTGAAGAATTGCGAATCACACAAAGCTACATACCGGCACTGTACCAATTTCATCCGTGGGCTATTTATTTTGAATCTATAAATAGAGAACTCGTCTGTTCAGCTGATGCGGGTATACCATTAATACGGTATAATATAAAAGATTTTGGACAAGTTTATTCGCTTTCGAATAACAAAAAAATACAAGAAAAAATTTTTCATACAAATGACTGGAGATTGCCGATCATTTCAGTGTATGGTCGGAGTAATTATAGTGCAACCATATATGGGGTGAATATCTATCCTGAACACATCAGGCAAATTATGGCGACTGATGAATTTTTTTCTATTTGTAGTGGTAAATTTTTTTTAAAGACTACCTTTGGTAAAGAAGATGAAAATCTTGAAATTCACATGGAATTAAATCCTAGAGCTCGATTTGATAGTAATGCCAAGAGAAGGTTGCAAAAAAATATGGTTGAACATCTGCAGAAGATTAATTTAGAATATCAAAAATTGTGTAGTGTGGTGCAAAAAAAGGCCTATCCCAAACTAATAACCTACAAATTTGGTTCTCCAGAATTTAGAGCATTAAAAATGAAATACAATTATATTGTTACCAATTAATATCGTATGCATACTAAGATTGTAGGTATAGTAGAGATTGCCGTATATGCGCCATCGGGTGAAAACTCGCAACCATGGCGTTTTGAAATTTCTAAAGACACGCTTTATATCTATAATCTCCCTAAAAGGGATAATCCGATCTACAATTATCGTCAGCGGGGTTCATATCTTGCACATGGTGCATTAATACAAAATATTAGTATTGTTGCGCCATCATTTGGAGTTATCCCTGAAGTTCGCCTATTTCCTGATCAACAGGATACGGATCTGGTTGCTATAATTTCTTTTCGTGAGACACTCCCTGTGAATTCAGAATGGGAATCGGTGATCAAGCAGAGATCGACAAATCGGAAAAAATACAAAAATGAAAAATTGGATGGAGTAATCGTTGAAAAACTCAAAAAGAGTGTTGGGGATATGAGTCATTGTGATACATTGTTTATTGAAGATGTGGAAACTATTAGAAAAATCGCTTCGTGTATTAGTGCTCCGGATAGAATTATGTTAGAATATAAGCCGCTTCATGATACCATTTTTGATAATATCTGTTGGACTGATACTGAGAATGAAAAAAGAAAGATGGGTCTTTTTGTGAAGACCATGGAATTGGCACCACCAGAACAAGTTGTTTTTCGTCTCTTAAAACATTGGTCGGTTGCCCGATGTGCGCGAGCGGTGGGGCTCCCTAAATTTATCTCACAAGAAAACGCAAAAAAATACAGTACGGGTTCGGCATATGCAGTATTCGTAGTTGAGGATAAGGATGATGCATATGTATATGCGGGTATGGCGATGCAGCAGCTCTGGCTTACAGCAATTACCTTGGGACTCGTAGCTCACCCACTCGCCGCTCTTCCTTATCTATATGAGAGTATCCATGCGGGGAATATGAGCGAACTTTCGAGCGAGCATACAGGAATCATATCGCATGCCTATGCGAATTTGTCTGTCACATGTGCGATATCAGATTCGCAAAAAATAGCAATGATATTGCGTATCGGAAAAGGTGATCCGGTGCGAGCAACTTCCCCAAAGCTTAAACCAGAAATTACCACGCGTACATAGCATTATGCAGCTCCCTGATTTTTTTTCCCTTGAATTTATTTCACTGTTGGTGACGTTTTTAGTAAACGGAACACTTATTTTTTTGGTATACAAAGAAGATTGGAAGAATACGACGAATAAGACGTTTATTGCGCTTAATCTCTCTATTTCACTGTGGTTAGGTGTGCTCTACCTTGATTCACTGCAAGGACCCAGTTTGCATCTTGCGCGACTCAGTATTTTCTTTGCCGCGCTCATCAGTTTTTTCTTTTTTATCATATCATTCGTCTTGCCAAAACGTAGTTTCAAAATAGGTAGAATTAAAAAAGGTAAAAATA
>DAORJA010000028.1:0-12263 GCA_035438805.1 Candidatus Magasanikiibacteriota bacterium | reverse complement strand
CTCAAGCGCAAAAAGAATATCGTCAAAAATATACACAGCTTAGCGAGTTCAATAAGAATACTTGCAATAAGTTCTGCCAAGCCGTTCAAAAGTCCATCAAGACTAAAGCTAACCTGTGCATGTACAATCCCCACACTCATTACAGCAATCAGTACAACACCAACGACAAAAATAGGCCACCAGGTCCGTTTTTTGAGCGTGTTCGGGAACAGCTTGATATACGCTTGGCCAGCATGAGCAGACACCCATGCAAAAAAGCGCTTCATGTAGTAAATATTAGAAATACACGAGACCAAGTATACCATAAAATAAAATCACACGCTACAAAAACGTGTGTATGGTGCATAATTCACTTTTCCAAAGCCTATTCAGCAACTTTTTTTCTTATTCTGGCAACAAAAAATCCTTCAATCTGACTGTTTGGTAGAATTCTAAACACATTCTTTCTAATTGATTCACTAATAGCTATATTTTTGAAAGAATTCGCAATAGCCGCTGCCTGAAGCTCGGGTAATGTAATAGAGATAAGCTCTGCATCAGGACTGCGTTCAATAAATTTTTGTAATTGCACTTCATTTTCCTCAGGTGCAAATGTACAGGTCGAATACACCAGTACTCCGCCAGGTTTCAACATGTGCCACGCAGCCCGAAGCAAAATTCGCTGAGTATAGGCCATTTCTTTGATTTTTCGCTCACTCCAATACCCAAAGCTCTTAGGATCTGTCGTATCAAACCGGGCTTCGGCACTACAAGGCGCATCAAGTAAAATTTTATCAAAATAATTCTCGTATTCTCGAGAGAGCTGTGCCCCATGCTCCATCCTGAGCTTGAATTGCCATTCCGGTACCTCGTCCGCAACCCCTAGAAGCTCCATATTATGCTTCAGCTTGAAAAAACGGACTTTATTCTTGTCATTTGCCACAAGCTCCCCTTTTCTCTGCATCTGCGCTGCTATCTGGCTTGTTTTGCTCCCAGGAGCAGCAGTAAGGTCAAGGACAGCCTCTCCTGGCTGAGAATCAAGGACAAGCGGTGGGACCATGCTTGCAAGGCTCTGGATATATATCTTGCCCTCAGAATAGAGTGGCAAATCAGTAAGTTCGCGTTTTGATTTATTCAACAATACAAAAGCACCGGGACACCAGCTAATTTTCTGAACTTTAAAACCGTTTTGCGACAAGACAGGCAATACTTCTTCAGAACTCGACTTAAGCGTATTAATTCGAAATGTAGTAGGCCTCCCCACAAATGTTTTCTCAATCTCACGAAAACGGGATGCACCAAAAATAAGAGAAGCTCGTTCAATAAATTTTTCAGGAAGTTCTTTTCTAAATCCGTTTTTTCCACCCTTCTTTTTTTTCTTTGCCATACATTATGGACGAACTCGATTCACCAATCGTGGAAATGGAATACACTCTCGAATATGTTCAACTCCGCTCATCCAGCGAACCATACGCTCAACTCCAATTCCAAATCCTGAGTGTGGCACACTCCCGTATTTTCGAAGATCAGTGTACCATGCATATTCACTCTCTGGTAATTTTTCTTCACGGATCCGATCAAGTAATAAATCAAAATTGTCTTCACGCTGACTCCCTCCAATAATCTCACCAGACCCTTCAATTCCAATCAAATCATTATTCAATACTCGAGTAGTATCTGTTGGATCAAGCTTCATATAAAATGGCTTAATACTCTTTGGCCATTTGTGAATGAATACAGGCACTGGGCTGTCTTTCGTTAGAAGTGCCTCATCATCATTCCCCAAATCTTCGCCATGTTTGATATCGCTTCCCCGCTCTTGTAACCATGGAATTGATTCTTCGTAGGTCAATTTTACAAATGGAAGTTCAACCATCTTTCGAATTGGCTCAGGATCACGTTCTAAAATTACAAACTCCTGAGTACACTTCTCTAAACATGCTCGCGCAATGAATTTCACAAGCCCCTCCTGAATATTCATATTTTCCTCATGCTCAACAAACGCAGCTTCTGCATCCATCATCCAAAATTCAGTTAAGTGTCGTTTGGTTACAGATTTTTCTGCACGAAATACTGGTCCAAAATCATAACACCGCCCCACACTTGCGATTGCTGCCTCAATATAGAGCTGGCCAGATTGTGACAAATACGCTTCGCCTAAATCAAAGTATGGAACCGGAAAAAGGGTAGTAGTTCCCTCGCATGCGTTTGGAGTAAAAATAGGAGAATCAGTACGTATAAATTTTTCTTGATGCAAATACTCATTAATCGCAGTTTCAACCACATCTCTGATACGAAGTATTGCCCACTGTTTTTTGCTTCTAATCCACAAATGTCTATTTTCAAGTAAAAAGTCAGGTCCATGTTCTTTGTGTGCTATTGGATAGTCAATTGCCTTGTGAATGAGTACAGCTTTCTCAATCGCAAGTTCATAACTGCCTGGTTTTTTCGGATGCTCTTTTACTATTCCCACAACTTCAACTGATGACTCCTGAGTCGCATCAGTAATTGCTTTCCATGACGCAGCATCAACATCACTCTCTGATGCCACACACTGGATAAATCCAGTACCATCACGTACTTCAAGAAATACTATCGAACCTGAAGATCGGCTGTTATAGACCCAGCCTTTTACCTGAACAGATGTGCCAATATGTGATGGTGCGTCAGAAATAAACATTCTCATATTATAGACTAAAAAAATTACATTCGTTATCAGAATCTTCTTTGTATGCAAACTCTACACTACTATATTTTACGCCTCTATACAAGTATGGGCCCAATTTCCTATTTTTGCCTCAGTTTGGTACTGAAGATGGCCCACGAGAAGGCTATGCACCCCAGGAACAAATCCCAGATCCTCAGAAAGCTGTTCTGGATTTCCTACTGAAAGACGGGAAAGATCATGGATAGTCTGAGGAGAAATGCGGAACGGGGTATCACCCTCGAAATTATCGCGAGAACAATGTACACAAATCACACCACCACCGCCAAAAGACCAAAAACTCAAATTATCAGTCCTCCCACATCTAACGCACGCTGAATATGTAGGTTCAAATCCAATTGCACCCATAAGCTTCAGCATAAACCAATCAAGGAACCGACAATCAGAGATGTGTGTAACTGTACCAAGCATCTGAAGCCATTCAGAAAAAAGATCAAATACACCGTATTCTAAATTTCCAGGACGAGTAAGTCGATGCAGCGCATGTGCTGCAAATTCAGCTTGCAGGCTTTTGATGTAATGCGTTCGAACATGAGGAAAAAATTCAATTGCACTAACCGTAGTCAAAATCATCATTTCCTTTCCCTGAACTGAATCAAATGACAGATAGGACAAAGGCTCAAGATGCGGAGAAAGTTTACTTGTAATTTTTTTCACACCCTTGGCTAGCACGTCTACTCGACCGAAATCTCTCGTAATAAAAGATATTACTTCATCATATTCACGCAGTGGAGTTCGGGTAAGCACGATCCCCTCGGGCATAGTGAAAAAAATTATTTCTTTTTCAACTGTATATATTCAGTCAAAATTAACATTGCAGATTTCTCATCAAGGCTCGCGTCTCCTTCCATTGATTGTGCTTCTCGCGTAGTAAAGCTCTCATCAATAGTTTCAATAGGTACTTTGATCAATACACCAAGCTCTTTGATGAAAGAACGAACACGTTCTGAATTCTTGGTTTCTTCACCATCTGGACCATAGGGAATGCCCACCAGGACAGTGCCGATACGCTCTTCTAAAACTAATTGTGGTAATTCAACTCTCCAATTTTTTGCGTCCACACATCCATACGGCAGTACCACATCAACTCCTGATCCGACCCATGCAAGACCCAAATTCTTAGTACCAAAATCAATTGCTAAAATATTCATATTTTTTCACTTGGTCTCTTCGTTACTACAATTGGCTTTCCTTCAGTCACAATAATCGTGTGTTCAAAATGAGCGCTCATAGAATGATCAACGGTACTAATGCCCCATCCATCTGGAGCTGTCTCTACTTTATAACTACCAAGGGTGATCATAGGTTCAATTGCCAACACCATTCCTGGCTGTAGTTTGATTTTTTCCAAACTCGCATCATAATAATTTGGAACACGAGGATCTTCGTGGACCTCGTAGCCAACTCCGTGGCCTACCAAATCTCTCACAATGCCGTATTTAAAAGGTTTAATATATTCTTCAACTGCTTTTCCAATAGAGGCGACCGTATTTCCAACAACAGCTGCAGCAATTCCCCTCTTCAGAGATTCATAGGTACGCTCGAAAAGTAATGCAGTATCAGGAGCTGGTGTTCCTACTAGTACAGTGAGTGCAGTATCCGTAAAAAACCCATTACCAAACCTGCCCAAACCACTCTTGATCGGATATTCCATTCCAATATCAATGGTAAAAATATCCCCATTTTTGAGTACTTTTGTCTTAGTTGCAATACCATGAACTACTTCCTCATTGAGAGAAGCACAAATAGTCGTAGGAAATGGCGGATCACTTCTTCGTGAACGGTAGCCCTTAAAAGACGGCCTGCCATGGGCTTTCTTGATAAGTGCCTCAGCTTCACGGTCAATATCATACGCAGACACTCCAGATACAGCCAACGTACCCAAATATTCAAGGATTTCTCCTATGATATGACCCCCCTCTTCTATCCATGATTGTTCTTCTCTAGTTTTGGTATATGACATACGGGGTATCCTAGCAAGATTGGGAAAATTTGTGAAGCAGCTACACAATGACAAGCAATGTAAGGAATCCGATAAGGGCTAAGACAGACGCAATCACATGGTAGTGCTGATGCCTGATTTGAATAAAAATTTTCAAGATCAAGGCACAAGAAAAGAATATAATAAGCCCAACAAGTACTCCTCGGGATACTGGCGAGATTGTACCCAGTACTGCAGGAATTCGTTTTGAGAGTTCATATTTCTGAATAATACCCATGGGAATTACAGGGATCGATTGCCATTCAATTGAAGAATTGGTTACTTCTCCATCTTCCCAATTAATAACAATCTCTGCAGGTACAACTGCTGCAAAAAAATCTTCAAGTGATTCAGACACGGTAATAGTTCCGGACCAAATACCCTCTTCATGAGTATCATATAATTCAAACCCGTAACCCTGTGCAGAAATAGTCACACGGCTCGGTGATCCGACAATTCGCGCTTGAGCGTGAAGTACTAATTTTTCCCCTTCTTTTTTCCATGACAATTGGGATGATCCAAAATCATAATAAGGCTCAGCTACGATTACGTCTCCATTGGTCTCACTAATTCCTCGCACTCGTTCGCGAGAATCAGAAGCGAACGCAAGCTGGCCCGATGGATGTCCAAAATGCTGTGCCACATATACGGCAATATTGTTTCCATACATTCCTACAGAAGAACCAATACCAATATCGTTGAAGTCAGGATCAATAAGATTAGCGTAGTGTGTTGGACTCTCGACCCACGCTTCAACCATACTCTCAGGAGAGGAAAATCCAACAGCAAGATTTTCTCCAGCAATTGAATATGCATAACCCACATCTTTCAAAAAATCACGCAGTCGTTTGCCTTGAGGACTAACATGTTCAAAATATTGTTGTTCAGTCATGTCCAAAGCTTTATGCAGAGATGATTGAGCGAGTCGCTCGCTATATTCGAGCAATGGAATGCCTTCACGTGCACGAATTTCATTAGTCAAATCAATTACTCTTTCGTCTTGTGCTACCAGTACTTCAGGCACAACATACGCCTGAGCCGGCAACAAAAGCGCAGTTAGAACCACGATCATTTTTACCACAACGCCAAAAAAACCATAAAAAAATATGCGCGCATGATGAAGTGCATGTGGGTGATAATTATTGCCTTCGTGGGGAATGAAAAAATGTTTTAAGCCTGCAGACATACAAAAATATGCCATAAGTATAGCATATTTTAAATAAAAAAGTTACAAAAATTCTACTCAGAAACAATACCTGCAATCTCTTCTGCAACTTCATCAATACCTTGATTACCATCAACGATACGGAGTAACCCTTTTTTCTTATAATATTCACGCACAGGTAGAACCGCATCATTCCCCTGTTCCCTCATACGTTTCTCTACAGTTTCGGGTGTATCATCACTTCGTCTTACAAGCGTACCCCCACATTTTTCGCACGTCGTAAGTGTATCATTATGTGGAGTATATGGAATAATAAAGCCACATGTTTCACAAACTTTTCGTTTGAGAATACGGAGCGCTCCATCTTCGTCAGTCAATGAAATTTCAATCGTCACTAATTCGGAAGTTAATTTTTTTGAATCAAAATACTGTTCATATCCGCGTGCCTGGTTCTCGGTCCTGATTGCTCCATCAAGAACAACTCCTTGTCCGTGTGCAAAAAAAGTATCAATAGCCTCAAATGCAAGTCGGTAAATTAAATCATCAGAAACTAATTTTCCTTCCTTCATTTCTTTGAGTAACACTTTATCTTCAGGAGTGACTTGAGAATTTTTTTCAAATGTCCGCAATAGATCTCCCGTAGAAATATGACCAAAACCGAATCGCTGTGCAAGACGTTTTGCCTGTGTGCCTTTTCCGCTACCTGGAATACCGAGAAGGATAATAATTTTTTTCATAAATAATTAAATGCAACTAAAAACACGCCTTCGAAGTATAACAGAAGGCGTGTTCAAAGGTAAGTATACTATACATGATCGTATTCGTGCATCTTGAGTTGAGACTCAATTTGCTTAGTAGTTTCGACTGCAACAGATACAACAATGAGGAGACTCGTTCCGCCGATTACCAACCCTTGTGAGCCAGTAAACGCCTTTGCAATAAGTGGCAACACTGCAATGATACCCAAGAATAACGCACCTGAAAATAATAGTTTAGTCATGGTTTTTTGCAAGTACTCTTCAGTCTGTTTGCCTGGACGAATACCCAGGATGAATGCGCCCTGACGCTGCAAATTCTCAGCCATCTTATTCGGATTAAACACAACAGAAGTATAGAAATACGTAAAGCCAAATACTAAGACAAAATAGATAATTCCGTAAAATAATTGATTGTTAAAAACAGTAATAATGGTAGTCGCAGCTGATCCTATAAATCCTCCTCGATTGACAAAAAATTGTGAAACCATTGGAGGGAACAATACCATAGACACAGCAAAGATGATCGGTACAACTCCTGCCATATTGATTCGAAGTGGCAAAAAGTTTGTCATACCGCCAAATGATCGAGTACCCTGATTTTGTCGCGCATAACTTACGGGAATATTGCGCTGACCTTCATTCACATATACCACACCAACAATTGTCGCAATTGAAATTGCAGCAAACAAGAGATAGAGGTAGAGTTGTGAAGAGTCATAATTGATAATTGCAGTCTGTATAGTAGATGGGAGCGATGCAACGATACCTGAGAAAATAAGCAAAGAAATACCATTTCCCACATTTTTTTCAGTAATAAGTTCGCCAATCCACATGAGAAAAATACTTCCTGCAGTAATAGTTATCATGATCGAGATGTACTTAAAGGTTGTAAGATCGCCCATGATAGCAAACTGAGACTGATGCAAAAGTTTGATCGTACCATACGCCTGGAGTAACCCAAGAGGTACTGCGGCGATTCTGGTATACATATTGATCTTCTGCTGTCCGCTTTCTCCTTCTTTTGAAAGTTCTTCAAAATATGGAACAACAAGCGTCAAAAGCTGGAAGATAATTGAAGCAGTAATGTATGGAGCTACACCAAGCATCACAATAGAAAAATTTGCAATGGTGCCGCCTGAAAAAATATTAAGAAGTCCAAGAATTTGATTCCCTGCAAGAAATTGGCGCAAACCCTCAGTATTTACACCTGGAACTGGAATGTGTGCTGCCAATCGGAATATAACAAGCATTGCAAATACAAAGAGTACACGGTTGCGGATATCAGGAATAGTCCAAATTCGACGTATTTTTTGCCACATATAAATTACGGGTTACCTGGTTTAAAGGCAATAATTCCGACGGGTGTCGGAATTACAGTACCAATTTTCCTCCAGCCTTTTCAATGGCTTGTAATGCAGTCTTTGTAGCGAGACAATCGTGTAATACTACTTTTTGAGTGAGTTCACCAGTGCCTACAACTTTTACTCCAGCTCGTACATTATTGATAATGCCATGAGCTTTAAGTACGTATGGGGTGATTTCAGACACCGTAGCCGCTACGGTATTCAATTGAGTAAGAGATACTGTTTCTGGTTTGAGGGCGCTTGATGTAAAACCACGAGATTTAGGAACTTTTTGAAGCTGAGCTTTAAACGCGCGACGCATAATACCACTCGCACCGGTTCGAGCTTTCTGTCCTTTGACACCACGTGTAGAATAGCTTCCCTTTCCGCTTCCATTACCACGACCCACACGTTTAGTGTTTCGTTTGCGGCCTCGTGAACTAATTGTTGAAGGGGTTAACATACAAAAAAATTATAGAAATGCCTTATACTAAGCTACTGATTCGGCAGCTTTTTTTGAAGCTGCTTTTTTAACTCCAGCAGCTCGAGGTTTTCGCTTGATAGAATCTTCAGTAACTTCAGGTTTTACGGGTTCAGTAGAAGCTGGAGATGTAGGAGTCTCTGATGCAGGACGTTGATGTGAAAGTGTTCGAACTGCTTGTACTTTGAATTTTTTCAAAGCTTCAAAAGTAGCTTTTACGTTCACGACTTTATTATTAGTTTTTCCCAAAATTTTTCCTGATGCGTTTCCTACACCTGCAAGATCAAGGACCATGCGTACTGCACTTCCAGCGATGATACCAGAACCTTTTGGAGCTGGCTTGATCATGATTTTTCCAGCTTTGAATTTTGCTTCAACGCGATGAGGAATTGTACCATTAAAAATAGGCACGGTAAGGATATTTTTCTTTGCTTGATTTACTGCTTTATCAACAGCAATCTGAACGTCTTTTCCTTTTTCAATTCCGTATGCTACTCGTCCTTTTCGGTCTCCAATAAGGACACAAGCTCGGAAACTCATATGTTTTCCACCTTTGGTAACACGGGTTACGCGCGCAAGATCAACAATAGTCTGGTCAAACTCAGGCTTTTCTTTAGGCATGCGGCTGCCACGTTCATTTCGTTTTTGATTAGACATATAGCTAGTCTTAAATGGTTAGAATGTGAGCCCGCCATCTCGTGCTCCATCTGCAAACG
Source organism: Candidatus Magasanikiibacteriota bacterium (assembly GCA_035438805.1). Lineage (GTDB taxonomy): Bacteria > Patescibacteriota > Patescibacteriia > Magasanikbacterales > UBA922 > UBA922. The sequence goes on along the minus strand of DAORJA010000028.1, from coordinate 3,115 downwards.
CAGCAATGCGTCCATGATAGGTGAAGCCTCCGCGGTCAAATACCACGTGAGTAATATTTTTTTCTTTTGCTTTGAGAGCAATCTCATGTCCAAGAAGATACGCGAGTTTTGTTTTTCCTTTTCGCTCTCCTGCATCAGCTGTGGTAGTGAGTGTACCAGTACTTGAAACACCAGCTAATGTAACACTCTTGGTGTCGTCAATAAGCTGTCCGTACATACTAAGTAAACTTCGGTATACTGAAAGACGTGGTCTTTCGGCTGTACCAATTACTTGTTTGCGAATTCTGTTGTGTCGTCGCACGCGATATGCGCTGCGTGTATTAGCTTGTTTCATATACTAGATATTATTCTTTACCTGCGCTTGCAGTCTTACCTGCTTTGCGTCGGACAACCTCATCAAGGTATTTGATACCTTTACCTTTATATGGCTCAGGCTTTTTCAATGCGCGAATTTCAGATGCAGTTTTACCAAGCATTTCAACATCAGCGCTTACGAGTGTAATAATGTTTTTTTCTACTGTTGCAGTAACTTCAGCAGGTACTTTGTACACGACTGAATGTGAAAAACCAATTTCAAGCTTAATGTCCTTCCCTTGCATAGCAACTCGGAAACCTACTCCGTTTACTTCAAGCTTCTTTTCAAAGCCTTTAGTTACTCCATCAATCATGTTTTTGATGTGTGCAGCAAATGTTCCCCACAAAGAGCGTTCATATTTTTCTTCAGGATGCTTAACTGAAACACTTACGATTCCATTTTCTACAGTAACTGCAACTGCAGTATGCAAAGTTCTTTTAAGTGTTCCTTTTGGCCCTTTAACCAAAATTGCGCCATCCTGAACGGTTACGTCTACTCCCTGAGGAATGCTGAGTTGTTGTTTTCCAATACGTGACATATAAGTCTAAATAGGTGCTATTAGTATACTGAGCAAAGTACTTCTCCGCCAACGCCTTTCTTCTGAGCATCTTTTGCGGTCATGATTCCATGACTAGTTGAAACAATCGCGATACCAAATCCATTCAATACTTTTGGCAACTCTTCTGCTCCGCGGTACATGCGATGTCCAGGAGTACTTTCACGAGTAATAGAAGTGATCGCAGGAGCTCCTCCAGCATACTTCAAATCAAGAGCCAGCATTTTTGGCATTCCTTCTTCAGTGGTTACAGCATCAATGTAGCCTTGGTCCTTAAGGATTTGAGCAATCGCAAATTTTACCCGAGAAAAGGGTACGAGCACACGTTTCTTTCGCGATTGATGCGCGTTTCTGATTCGTGTGAGCATGTCTGCGATAGGGTCAGTCATCATACGTAATTGATAATTAGTTTAGGATATTGTCAGGCTTACCAGCTCGACTTTCGTACGCCAGGGAGCGCTGCTTTATTTGCAAGCTCTCGGAAACAGATTCTGCACAATTTGAATTTGCGCATATATCCGCGCTTGCGACCACAATGCCAGCATCTGCGTACAACGCGTGTGCTGAATTTTGGTTTTTTTGCTGATTTTGAAATCTGTGCCTGTGTTGCCATAACCGTAAATAATTTATTTCTTTCTGAAAGGGAATCCAAGCTCCTCAAGTAATGCGCGACCTTCATCATTCGTAGTAGCAGTGGTCGAAATCGTCATTTCAAGTCCGTGGATCTGGTCAGCTGAATCTCCACCGATTTCAGGGAATGCAAGATGTTCCTTGAATCCAATCGTGTAGTTTCCTTTACCATCAAAACTCTTTGGATTCAAACCTCGAAAATCTCGTACGCGAGGAAGCGTCAAATGAATAAGCTTGTATAGAAAATCATACATGTGGTCTCCTCGAACGGTCACCGATGATCCGATCTCAGTCCCTTCTCGAAGTTTAAAGTTCGAGATAGATTTCTTCGCTTTATTGCGAACTGGCTTTTGACCTGCAATTCGGCGCAGAGTTTCTTCAACTCGCTCAATGAATGCATTTTCTTTTGCGCGCTTTCCGTATCCAACATTAAGCACAACCTTAGTGATACGAGGAATCTGCATTACATTAGTATATCCCATTCTCTCTTTGAGCTTTGGAACTACCTGAGTTTTATAGAGTTGATACAATGATGATTTCATATACAAAATTATCCAATAATTTCATTACTTCCTTTTGCAACACGTTTTTTAGTATCTCCTTCAATTCGATATCCTACGCGTGTTCCTTTACTGGTCTTAGGATCAACTACTGCAACAGAGCTTATATGTATTGGAGAAGGCAATTCAATAACCTGTCCTTTTTCTCCCTGTCTGCCAGCTCGCAAATGTTTCTTGAGGACGTTAATCCCTTCTACTACTACATATGACTGTGCTGTCGCTTTATTGCGCAATACCTGAACAACTTTACCGGTTTTTCCTCGGTCTTTTCCTGATAATGCGATTACGTTGTCTCCTGTCTTTATTTTCATATAATTTTCTGAATTTTAGAGAACTTCTGGAGCAAGAGAAACAATACGCTGGTATCCCTTTTGGCGAAGTTCGCGGGCAACTGGTCCAAATATACGTGTTCCTTTTGGTTCGCCTGATGCTTTGTCGATAATAACAACTGCATTCTCATCAAATCGAATATACGTACCATCTTTGCGTCTTAATTCTTTTCTCTGGCGTACAATAACCGCGTGAACAACTTCACCTTTTTTCACCTGAGTACGTGGAAGTGCTTCTTTTACACTACAAGTAATGATATCGCCAATTTGCGCAAAGCGTTTTCGATAACCGCCAAGTACGCGAATACACATGAGCTTTTTAGCTCCGCTATTATCCGCTACACTGAGCATACTTCTATGTTGAATCATATATACAAATTACCTGTATGTGTTATGAACGCGCTCGTACCAAAACTTTTACCAGCGTCCATCGTTTAGTCTTACTCAATGGACGACATTCTTCAAACAATACTGTATCCCCCACATGTGCCTGAGCATTTTCATCATGTACCGCATATTTTTTATCGCGGCTGTACTGTTTGTCGTACTTAGGATGAGTTTTGATACTCTTAACCTTCACGTGGATAGTTTTGTTTTCTTTGGTAGAAACTACAACGCCCTCAAAGCGTCGACGTTGTGCAGTTTGTTTGGTTGGTACAGTAGTCATAATCTAAAATGATATTAT
>DAORJA010000027.1:0-12591 GCA_035438805.1 Candidatus Magasanikiibacteriota bacterium | reverse complement strand
CTATATGTTATCAGGAGTGAGAGTTCGATGCAAACAAAAAAGTATTTCTTTGATGTTATACGAATTTCCATCGTCCAATTGAAAGTACACCAAGTTTGAATTCTCTGATACCAACTCGTCTTATTCCTACTACATGATATTGAATTGCTTCAAACATTTTTCTAATATCAGTGTCTTTGGTTTTACTAGACTTGAGACGTACTACTGAGCGCTTACCTTTATGTTTTTCTTCTATTAGAGTGATACCGTTGAAATATTCACCTTCAATTGTCATACCTTTCGCAAGGATATGTTCCGCAGCTTTTGAAAGATATCTATCAATCGTGATTTCGTATTCGTTCTCGTTTGTCTCAGATTCTTTTGCGTGTTCATTTGTGGTAAAGACTAAGAGTCCTTCTGAGTTTTCATCAAGATCCCCAATGGGATGGGTATGTGTAGTGCGATTTTCCTTGAGCAATTCTTGTGCCTCTGAAACAGTGCATCCTACAGGTTTGTTGAAGATAATATAGTCTGTTTTTTCTTTCATAGAATGATATTTGATTTTTTATAGCTACTTGGCTACAATCGAGTCGTAGTGTTTATTTTATTACAGTATAACCCGTTTTTTGTAACTTGTCTTCTATCCCTGTATACTTACCTACCCCTTCCTTATGAGACAAGAAACCTCAATATTGCCAAAAGTAGTGATGCTTGTTGGTCCTACCACTTCGGGAAAAACTGAGTGGGCTTTGAAGCTTGCAAAAAAATATAATGGCGAGATTATTTCTGCTGATTCAAGGCAGATTTATCGACATATGACTATTGGTACTGCAAAGCCAGCTGGTGAATGGAAATTTTCAGGCTTGCGACGTGTATATTTTGTAGACGGCATTGCGCATCATCTAGTAGATTTTCTTAATCCAGGAAAAACATTTACGGCTGCAGAATTCAGAGACCGGGCCATGAAACATATAAAAGAAATTACGAGAGCAGGTAAACTGCCTATTGTCGTCGGTGGGACAGGCTTGTATATCGAAACATTAGTGAGTAATTATTCGATTCCACGTGTTCCTCCGAATAAGAAATTACGAGCTGGTTTTGAGGAAAAAACTGCGGCTGAGCTTGTCTCGTGGCTTGGACAACTTGATCCTGATGCCGCGGCGACCATTGATATTCATAATAAGCGCCGTCTTATTCGGGCGCTCGAAGTCTGTATTCTTTCGGGTAAACAGTTTTCAAAGCAAAAGAAAAAAGGAGATCCAGTTTTTAATATTTTGAAATTAGGCATTTCAGTTCCGAGAGAAACATTGTATGGTCGCATCGATACTCGCATCAATGATATGATTGCTGCAGGACTAGAAAAAGAAGTTGCCAATCTTACCAAACAGAGATATGGGTGGAATTTGCCTAGTATGAGTGGTATTGGATATCGGCAGTTTAAATTATATTTTGAAGGCAAGGAAACTTTGGATCAAGTTATTGCTCATCTGAAGCAAGATACCAAGAAATACGCGAAGCGGCAGATCACCTGGTTCAAGCGTGATCAAGAAATTTTGTGGTATACTTCTGTGAAAGACGCAGAGAAAAAAATTTCTACATTTCTATCCTCGTAATTTTGTATGTCCAGCCTGTCCATAAGCCCATCTCCGGTTTCTTCGATCAATCGGACGGTTAATACTGTTCGCAGCAGTATTTTTTCTCATAACACTACTACTGCGTCCTCTGTTTTGCATCTTGGTACACAGCATACGCCAGCAGCGAGCTCAATATATCGTGTGGGAACAAATCAAGTTACTCCAACTTCTTCTTTTTTTCATCCAGGTGTTTCGGTGAACTCATCTGAAGATATTGAGAATGATGCAATTCGAGATCGGATTCGATATCAATATGCGCAGAAGAGAATGAGAGAGAAACGTGCGGAAGAAGAAGCTCAAAGTGATCTTGGAATTTCAGTTGGTACAGGTGGATCATTTCGTAGTAAGAAATTTCATAAAGGTTTGTTGCACATGAAATACTCTCGTCCGGATAAGTATAAAAATTTGAGTATTGATGATTTGAAATATTTTGAAGGTTTGGTAGAAGGACATGCGAGAAGCCTTAAGGTGGGTGGTGGATTTAGTAAAAACACTAAACTTCGAATGAAGCGACAGGTTTGGAAAGATAGAAGGGCAGGGCTGGTAAAATCACGATCAGATCAGAAAGATATGGAAAATTTGATTAATGATTTACCTGGTTAAATAAAAATCCCCCATTGGGGGATTTTTACGCTTTCTTTTCGCATGATTCTCCTCTACAACATTCATCAGTATTGACCCCGCAGTGTGCACATTGCCCGTGTCCGTGGACCCAGACAATAGTCTTCGGGTTTGAGCAGTATGAACATTGTTCTGTACTATTGTTTTCTTTCATATTCGAGATATGCTTCAAAAGCTGTTTTCAAATTATCTATGAGCGGATAATTCGTATACTCTTTTGGGTCGATCCATTGGTATTCTGCATGGTCTTTACTCAATGTGATTCCGGACGAAGTTGCTCTGCATACAAAGAAGATTCCTACAATTTGCCACTGTTCCTCTCGTACGATTGGCCTCCATTCACCCACATGTACTGGTTTATCAATAGTTACCAGCAAACCAGTTTCTTCGGCTACCTCTCTTTTGAGACTTTCATCGAATTTTTCACCTGGCTTTACGCGGCCACCGACTACATCATATTTTCCTGAATTTGTTCCATCTGCATAGGTGCCTGATTCGCGGAGGATCAACACTTTTCCTTCATAAACAATAAATGCTTTGGTCGCAACAAAGAGTTTTACATCACCCATATATTTAGAGGGAGCTTATTTTTTCACGAAGTAATTCTTCAAGCATCTTTGGATCAGCACTTCCCTCAGTTGCTTTCATAGCCATGCCAATAAGGAATTTGAGTATGGATTCTTTACCTGCTTTAAAATCAGCAACCTGTTTTGGGTAGCTCTTGATAATCTCATCAGCCACTGTACCCAATGCTTCGGTGTCCCTCACTTGTCCTAAACCATGTTCTTCCATGATATGGCTGGGATCAATATCACGATCATGGTCAATCATTATGTTGAGAATTTTTTGCGCATTAGTAGAATTTACTTTTTCAGTATAGATAAGTGAAATAAGTTCCGCAAAGTTTTCTGGAGTAAATTTTATATCTCCAATTTCCATTTTTCGTTCGATTAATCCACCCATGAGTTTGCTTGTAATCCATCCACCTACCAGACGAGCAGTTTTGGTCTGTGCTTCAGGATCATTCTTAATCCATTCTGCTGCTTCGCTCATGACTTCTTCAGTAAACTGAGCCCAGATTTTATCTTGAGAAAGAAGCATGGCATCTGCATATGATAGGCCATATTCTTCTCTAAATCGTCTACGTTTTGCTTGAGGAAGTTCGGGTAAAGAAATATTGCCTGCAATTTGCACAGGATAAAACGGAGGAATATCAGGCTCTGGGAAGTAGCGATAATCAGCAGCATTTTCTTTGGTTCTCTGGAGCACGGTAATTTCTTCATCTTCGTTCCATCCCCGTGTTTGCTGCACCCAGGAGACGCCATCTTCAATCATTTTGGTTTGTCTTGCAATTTCAAATGCAATACCTTTTTCTACAGCTTTAAATGAATTCAAATTTTTTAATTCTACTTTAGGATTTAGTGTGTTGCCTTTGAGCGGCTTCACCACTCCATTAATAATTTCAAAACTGCCAGCAGGTTGGAGTGAAATATTTGCTTCGCAGCGCATATGGCCTTTTTCCATATCAGCGTCACTTACGCCAAGTGTGCGAAGAAGTGTACGAAGTTCCTGGCAGTAGGTCTTTGCCTCGAGCGCTGACATAAAGTCAGGATCAGTGACAATTTCTACAAGCGGAGTACCTGCTCGATTGAAATCTACCAGTGTTCCATTATTGCCATGGAATAGTTTTGCAGTGTCTTCTTCGAGGTGAATTCTGCGAATTCCAATAATTGCTGTATCGCGTATATTTTCATCAGGCTGAAATTCCAGTGTCATTTTTCCATACTCGCCTATTGGCTCATCATATTGAGAAATCTGATAGCCTTTGGGAAGATCAGGATAAAAATAATGTTTTCGGTCAAATTTTGAGAGTTCTCTAATGGTTCCACCGAGTGCTTTTGATATTTTAACCGTTGAAATAATTGCTTCCTTATTTGGCACGGGCAGTGTTCCTGGCTGAGCTGTACAGATTTCACAGATATTGGTATTTGGATTAGCTTCGTCGGGATTATTCGCGCATGCACAAAACATTTTTGAATTGGTATTCAATTCTACATGCACTTCCATTCCAATAATTGGGGTAAATCTGGGCATAACGTATAATCTAAAGTTAGGTTTAGAGTATCACTCTTTTTTCCAAAAGAAAAGACCCCGCCTTTCCTGGAAATGCGGGGTCTTTGTGAGAGGTTAGGGTCTATTTTAGAGGAGGAGCAAGAGGATCAGATTCAACTGGTTTTCCTTTCTTTAAATCAAGATACATGATCGTGGGAATGGCACTTGCAAAAGGGGTGAATATTGCCTGTGCAGCTGCTGTAAGTACGGTTACTATAAATGATAGTACGGTGAGTTTTTGGAATGTTAGGAGGTCGAGATCTCCGGGGAATAGTCCATTGAGAATGCTCTCAAATATACGCATACACACCGTCACGATAATCGTTGCAAGGACAATACGGCCGAACACTCCCCACCAGTTTCCGGCTACAAGCGATTTACTGGCACTGAGAGCATTTGTTCCTTTTTTTTGATCAAGCACACGTGCCTGGAGGGTAAAGACAAACCAGACGCTAAATATGATGCCTGGGATAATAAGCAATATGAAACCGCCAAGCACGATAAGGCCGACCAGTATTGTTAATCCAAATGCAGGTACAATAAGGCTTCGTGTTTTTTTCAAATATACTTGAATTTTTTCAGGCATTTTTCCACTATCAATGTCTGCGAAAGCAATCATGTACGCGAGTGTAAACCACAAAGACACGAGAGACATAAGTACTGATCCTACGACCCAGAGCATTGAGTTTAAGCTCACCACTCCGTATACCAAACCGATGAGGTCAAGCGAAAATTTGGTCATCCCAATAAACAGTACAGGTAAAAACATGAGCGCAAGAAAGCCTGTCATGAATTTAGGGAATTTATGGTACGGTGCGAGTGCGCGTTTGAACAAGTTTCCTACTTCTGGAAGCATACTAAAAGATTAAGTTTACTAATTAAAATGAGTATATCACATTTTGATTATTTGTTGAGGTAGGTATGTACTACATTCCATAATTTTTCATGGATTATTTCAATACTTTCATTTGCATTAATTCGTATCCAATCACGTTCAGCTCCTAACGCATCATGAGCTTTTCGCACGGTCTCAATTAATTCATTATTTGTTTCATGCTTGTGTCCACTTTCAGTAGCTTCGGTAAAACGACTCCCTTCAAAGAGAAATGCAACATGTTCTTTGAGTAGGTGACTGTTTATTTTTTTTAGAAAGCTTTCATCTACACCAGCTCCGATACCCCAGCTAATTCCAGTTCCCACATAATCTTCAGCAACTATATGAATTCCCTGGCTTAGTTTATCTTTGAGTGTCGGTTCATATTGGGTGCGGTCGAGTACATACAGAAGTTGCGCTTCACGCGGCGTTAAATTGTGGGTATTTCCTTCACGAAGGTAGTTGTTGATGATTGGACCTGCAGGTTCTTGAGTATAGATAGGATATTTGAGGTACTCTGTAATATGACCTTCTGCATTCATGCGTTCAACTAGTTTTTTTGCTTGCGTACTTTTACCTAGATTGTTGATACCGTAGAGAACAATAAACATAAATCGGCTTATTTTTTATAGGTTACAAAAGAAAAGTGTTCATGATCTTCGCGTTCAACTTCTTTCCAGATCGTTGGATCAATTGCAGGGAAAAATGCAGTACCATCTTCGATAACAGTACGAATATGCGTAATGTAGAGTGTGTCTGCATGATCAATTGATTGGGTGTAGATTTCAGCTCCACCAATTACCATAATATCACCCTCTTCACGCTTTAGGGCTTCATCAACTGAGTGATAGAGCATTACTCCCGCAGGCACTGGGTAGTCAGTGTTTCTGGTGACTACAATATTTTTCCGATTGGGAAGTGGACGAAATTTTTCAGGAATTGATTCCCATGTTTTTCGTCCCATGAGAACTGTATGTCCTGTCGTAATATTCTTGAACCGCTTTAAATCTTCAGGGATATACCAAGGTAAGGTACCAGATTTCCCAATACAATTATTTTCAGAAATTGCTGCAATGAGAGCGATCATATGGCGATGGGAAATTTAATTGTTGGGTAACTTTCGTAGCCGAGTATTTGGCTATCAGTATATTTCCAATCAAAAATTGAGGTAAATTGAGGAGTTTCTATTTTTGGAAGCGGGTACTTATTCGAGTCACGCGTGAGTTGTTCTTTTGCTCCTTCAATATGGTTTTCGTATATATGCACATCAGCAAGGAATCCCACTAATTTTCCTTCTTGTAATCCAGTTTCTTTTGCGAGGAGATGAAGGAGTAGGGCATAGCTTGCAATGTTAAACGGAAGTCCAAGCATTACATCGACTGAGCGCTGATTCCAGAGCAAATTTATTTTATCTTTGATTACGGTTACTTGGAATCCATAATGGCAGGGGGGAAGTCCCATGTCAGAAAGCATGCTTGGGTTCCATGCCATGACAATCATACGACGGTCATTTGGATTACTTTTTAATTTTTCAACTACCAATTTTAATTGATCAACACCTTTTCCTGTATAGTCTGTATCATAAGACTCGTAAGGTGCATTGAAATGTCTCCATTGAAATCCATAAATCGGACCCAAATCTCGCTCTTCTGCCATTCTTTTTTTACTCGCTTCATCATGGCCATAAGGAGCCTTGCTCGGTCTAGCCCATTCGTCCCAGATATGGTTATTTCTCTCTTTCATCCATTCTTTATCGGTAATTCCATTGATAAAGAATTCGAGTTCGCTTGCGATCAGGCGGAAGGGTACTTTTTTGGTTGTAAGAAGTGGAAAACCAGTCGACATGTCATGTTCAAACATTGCTCCGGCGATTGCATATGCATCAGTACCTGTGCGGTTCGATTTTAGCACTCCTTCATTGAGGATTTTTTGAACAAGGTCGAGATAGGCTTTCATACATTTGTAAGTTATCAAGTCTGATTGTTTAGAATTGGCCAGTAGTTCCAAATCCACCGCGGCTTTCATTAGACATTTTTTCTACTTCATTCCAATTTCCTTTTTCTATTTTTACAAATATTCCTTGAGCGAGTCTTTCACCTTTTTCTATTGCTACTGCAGTGTCAGTAAAATTATATAGATTTAGTTTCAGCTCATCTTCTTCACCACAATAATCCTGATCAATGGTGCCGATTCCATTTCCCATCATGAGTCCTTTTTTTGAAGCCAGGCTTGAACGGGCGGCGAGCATGAGCATATAGCCCTCTGGCGTTCCAATGATGAAATTTGCTGGAATCAATTTGAGGCTTCGAGGTGGAATCACTTCATTTATTCGTGAATAGAGATCAAACGCTACTGCCCCTTTGGTCTTATATTCTGGAAGGGGGAGTGTGGTATCAACTCTTTTAATTCGTATTTCCATAGTATGCCACCAGTTGTTCAAGTTCTTGGTAAAACTCTTCGTATCCATTATTATTTTCTATTTTTTTCTCCGCAGTTGCACCCAATTCTTTGATCATTCGATCAGCTTCTGCCATTTCATCTTTTAGAAATTCTTCGTAGGTTTTTTCACTATCTCCTGGATTTTCTTTTCGGAGCACTAAGCGTTGCCAGCGGATTTTAGGGTCTCCCGTGAGATAAATGAGATGAAATCCTTTCAATTTTTTCAAATATTCAATATCACTTGGACGTCTGATTCCTTCGACAATAACTAGATTGTTTTGATCCCGTGCAACATCTTCTGCAATGACTCTACTCATGACATTTTGGCCATAGGATTCACGCAAGAATGTTGAAAGATTTTGCAGATTTTCTCTGGTCTCTGGTACATACACGCGCTTCAAAATGTCTCGGAGCATGGTTGAAAAACGATAGGTAGTGGCACCGTACTTTTCATTCAAATATTTTGCAGCAGTTCCTTTTCCACTCGCAAGATCACCTACGAACCCAAGTATTATTTTATTACTGTTTTGCATACTGTTCTACATCTTCGTTAAAGAAATCAAGTTCTATTCCTACTTTTCGAAACATCTCTTCAGATTCACCACCGGCATGATATCTTTTTTCGCATACTACTCGCTTGATTCCTGCATTGATGATCATTCTGCCGCATGCTGCACACGGAGTCATTTTGCAATATAGAGTGGCTCCATCTATTGAGCTTCCAATACGCGCAGCCTGCACAATAGCGTTTTGTTCTGCGTGTGCCGTTCGCATGCAGTGCTGACTCTGATGTCCATCTTCGTGGGTAACCGTTTTCATCTGATGTCCCACTTCGTCACAGTGGGGAAGTCCTGCTGCAGCTCCAACGTAGCCAGTCACAATGATTTGTTTGTCTTTTGCAATCACACATCCTGAACGACCTCGGTCGCAGCTCGCTCTCTTTGCTACTGTTTGGGCGATTTCCATGAAATACTCATCCCAGGTAGGGCGTTTGAATTCAGTCTGTTGTGGGGTTGCTGCAGTATCAGACATATGCAAAAAATAAGAGTGATATGGTGAAGTGTAGCAAATGGGGTATTGGGGTGCAAGTAACAAAAAACCCGCTGTTTACGCGGGCTTTGTTGTTTTTTATTGAGGAAGTTCTACTTTGATACTTGGTCCCATGCTACTCGTGAGATAGAGTGCTTTGAGATATGTTCCTTTTGATGAACTTGGCTTTGCTTTCTTCAAAGCTTCAATCAAACTTTCATAGTTTTCTTTGAGTTTTGTGGTATCAAAGCTTACTTTACCAATTGATGCATGCACATTTCCAGTATCATCGTTTTTGAAAGCAACTTTACCTTTTTTGAGTTCAGTTACCATTTTTGCTACATCTTTGTCTACAGTTCCAGTCTTTGGGTTAGGCATCAAACCTTTTGGACCCAATACTTTAGCTGCGATCGCGAGTTTAGGCATCATTTCAGGTGTTGCTACAGCGATATCAAATTCGATTTTGGTAGCCCCACTCTGGAATCCCTTAATTTCGGTTTCTGAATAGATAAAGTCAGCTCCAGCATCTTTTGCTGCTTTTTCATCGTTTGCTCCGACAAATGCTGCAATAATGGTCTTTTTTCCTGTTCCGTGAGGCAGTGCTACGGTTGCTCGGATCTGCTGGTCACTTTTACCTACATCGATTCCTAGGCGAGCGTGTACTTCGACAGAAGCGTCGAATTTTACGTTACTCGTACTTTTTACGAGCGCGAGTGCTTCATCCAGTGAATAGACTTTATTTGCGTCGACCTTAGTCTTTAGGTCATTCATGCGTTTTGACATAGTCTTCTAAACTTAGTGGTTCTAACCCCCGCCCTTCGCGAAGGGCGGGGTCCCACCTGAATAATGGGGAAAGAATACTCGATGAAGGGAGAATTGTCAAGGTTTTTGACCTCAACCCCACCCTAACCCTTCCCTAAGAGGGGAGGGAAAATACACGAGGTTTTTACGTATGCTCGTGGTGAGCTGCGATTTCAGCAAAAGGGATAATGGCGATACTCCAGGGGATGGCTGAGATAATGATCGGAATAAGCACACTGTGGTCAGGGAAAAATGCAGTCGAGAGATAAATAGCTAGGGTAAAGTTCATGTACGCGATAGACACGGTTGCGGCAACCCTCTTTTTGAACTTGAGCCAAAAGAATACACCGTATCCAATCACGTGGGTCAGGAGGAAAAAAATAGCCAGAGGGATGAGGAATTTTGCAGGCTCAGTAAGTACGGTATTTATTATCGTTGAAGCATGTACTGCGGTAACTCCTATGAGGAGAAATCCAAGTGCTCCGAGAGACCATGCACGTGCCATTGAGGTAACTTTTTTTGCAATCTGTGGAGTGAATTTTTTTAGACCTTCGGCTAGAGCGATAGGGAGGAAAATAATCAGAACTAGGCGTATGCACATGTCTATGATATCAACTGAAACAGAGGATCTGACGAGAAATTGTATTACGAGAGGGATGGTGAGTGGTGCTAACAGTGAGGTGACAATAGAGAGAACCAACGAAAAACTTTGTTTACCATGCGCCATGGTGGTAAATAATGGTGCGGTCATTGCTGTCGGCATGGCGGCAAGAAGTAAAAAGGGGATTGCGAGTGAGGGTGCTATGAGTAGTGTGAGGTAATAGACAACTATTGGTAGAATGATCAATTTCAAAATTACCGCAAGTGAAATAGTTTTTATTTCATGTGCACTTTCTTTTACGTCTTTGAGATGTAATTTTAATGCTGAAAAAAAGAAAATACATCCGAGGAGGAAAGTGATATAGGGGAAAAAATACACTCCGTACTGTGGAAATCCTAGACCGAACCCCAGTGAAATTCCAAGAACTAAGATGTATAGATGTGAGAGAGAGGTATGGCCTTTTTTCTGTTTTGCCATACGCCTATTTTACTAAGTTACTGGGAGATCCTGCAATAACATTTTTGATATTCTCAACTGCTGTGGTGATAATTCGATTGATGGCTTCCACGCTATTGAATGCATTGTGGGGAGTGATGATAGTTTTCGGGTGGTCAATAATCGCGTTTTCAATAAGACTCTGTCGAATATCTTGCGGTTTTTTTAGGGTTAGAATATTCTCTGGAGTTTTGAATACCATTTCCTCTTCAAGGACATCGAGTCCAGCTCCGGCAATCGTACCATCTTGGAGTCCTCGAAGAAGTGCTTCGGGTTCTATTAATCCTCCGCGTGCGGTATTGATAACATAGATTCCTTTTCTCATTATTTTTACCGCTTTTTGGTCGATCAGGTGTGTGGTAGAAGGAAGAAGAGGTAGGTGAAGCGAAATAATATGTGATTCTTTGAATAGAGTGTTCAATTCTACATATGAAAATCCATATTCTTTTTCTAGTGCCTTATTTGGGAATGCATCATAGGCAATGAGGTGTGCTTCAAATCCGCTGAGAAGTTTCATAAAATGTACACCAATGTGCCCGGTTCCTATGACCCCGATTGTTTTTCCTTTGATATCAAAACCTTGTAAGTCATGATAATCGTATCGTCCTTCTTTTACCCGTTTGATTGAGGGATATAGTTTTCTTGAAAGTGAAAGAAGAAGGGCTAAGGCATGTTCGGCAACGGTATTTTCTCCATAGGTTGGCACGTTTGAGACCGTTATTTTTTTCTTTTTGGCATATGCCAGGTCGATGTGATCATAGCCTGTCGAAAATGTCACGATGTGTGCGAGGTGTGGCATGGAATCAATCACACTTTTTCCAATAGTTGAGTCCACAAATACACCAAGGATGGTAGTATTCGGGTCGAGGTGAGTATTCTCGACAGTGGTTGGGGAAATCGCAATATCGTGCGGCTCGAGTGAGTGCACTATCTGGGATTGGAATTGTGAATCGATGCTTGTCAGTCGAATGACATGCTTCATAACAGGCATTTTAATTTTTTAGGTATTTTTGAATGTACGTGCAACGTAATAGAGTAGATCTTCAAGCTCTGTTCCTCTGGTTGAATGTTGCCGTATGAGCCCGGTAAACACATTATTTTTGTAGATAAAGGTGATTCGTTTTTCGGTAAGTCCATTACTATATTCTTTGGCACTAACCCGCGTGTATCCATAGGTGCTGTTGCGATAGGTGTCACCTGAAGATTGGAGTACGGTCACTGCATCAGATTGCTCGAAGCCCGTAGCATAGAGATGTGTGTCTGAAATAAGTGTTTCTTCATCGTGCACTGTATAAGAAGATGTTTTTCCAGGAACTGGAGCGACCGTCATATAGAGTACTGACGTATCATCTTTTGGTGGCATGAACGCGACTGAATATTCATCTCGAAATGCTCCGCCATATGAAAAGCCTCGAACTATTTTGAATTTTCGTGGATATTCAAAAGAAACATTCTCATATTTTTCATCCCTCAAAAATGCTCCTTCATTTTTTGCAGCTTGGCGCTCTTCTATTATTTCTTCAAATGTTCCTCGATAGGAAATGGTGGAATTGCTTCCGAGATCTGCGCCAATTCTAAAGGTAGTTTTTGTATTCACGCCAATTAGTGAAAGGTTTTCGATTTCTGCAATTGAGACTGTAGGGATTCGGTCTAGGCGATATCCTGTTTTTCGGAGTGCTGCTTCATTTGAAATTTTTCTGAGCACCTGATATTTGGGGTCTTTGCTACTCGGCTCCACACGATATACTGTTGAACCATTTCTATCTTTGAAGAGCATGAAGTTTGGAGCTGCTGCACTCATGATTCGTGAATTTGGGTACATGTTGAGGGATGTTCCTGTAGGTATTGCATCTATCGTTTTTTGTGTCACGATTTCGATCCAGCTCCCTGGAATACCAAGTTCTTTGAGAGTTTCACCATTTTCAATGTGGAATTTTACATTATTGATAACGAGATATACGTCTGAACGCTCACGGGATTTGATCACTGATCCGTCATGGACTATC
>DAORJA010000026.1:0-13062 GCA_035438805.1 Candidatus Magasanikiibacteriota bacterium | reverse complement strand
CAGGCACAGTGTTCCTACGCTCCTTCTTACGCGAAGGAGCGAGAACCGCCTCCGGGGACTGGGTGGACTTGGCATCGAGGTTCAGCTGCTGTGACGGCAGCTTGGAATCAGTTCCAGACATGGCATTCCCTCGAAACTCTCTCGCCTAGGGCACGAGAGCAAAGTCACTCTTACGAGTCTCCCCACCGCGGGTAGACCTGTTCAAGCGAGTTTTATATATACACGATGATGTACACATAAAACTCGCCGATCAAAATCTACACGCATGATTCTGAATATATTATTTTCAAAGAACTATTTCCCGATATACGGGAAGAAGAATGCATAGAACCATATTCACTCTTCTTCACGTATATTTTCCAGAAAAAAAGACCCCAAACGCTTGGTCGCGCATGGGGTCAAAAGGTTTAAGTCTAGATCATTCTCTCTTATCTCAAACCATTTCTTACCCCATGCGTATAATCCACCATTGCAAAACAAAAGTTCATCTTGCAAAGGCGGTTGAGAATGAGAGAAATAATTGTATGAGAAAATAAGTTCATAAATTTGTTACACACATATTTGACTATAACTCCAGATTTTTATATGGTCAAGTTTTTTAATATTACTTATCCACAAGTTACAAAAAATAAAAAACCCCGCTTAACGCGAGGTTTTTCTATATTATAAGAGTTACACTCTTTCATCTTCAGTATATACATGAAGATAATCACTCTTTTCATACCCATGTAATTCGTCTGCTTTGAAAAAGCGCTGTACTTCAGTTTTTGCAGCTTCGACCGAATCAGATGCATGGATCACGTTGCAGGCAACGCTCATTGCGTAATCTCCTCGAATCGAACCCGCTTCTGCAGTGCGAGCCTTGGTAATTCCAGTAATGAGACGGATTGCATTCACTACTTCAAGTCCTTCCCATACCTGCACAATTACCGGTGAGCTCATCATGAATCGCTCAACTCCAGGATAAAAAGGTTTTTCAGCAATATGCGCATAATGTTCGCGAAGTACCGCTTCCTCGAGACGCATCATTTTCATTCCTACCAATTTCAAACCCTTCTGTTCGAATCGATCAGTGATTTTACCTACCAATCCGCGCTGAATAGCGTCCGGTTTGATAATTACGAGTGTTTTTTCTTCTAATCCTTCAAATTTCATAGAGATTTTGATTAGATGAATTAATTGCGGACAGTATAGCGACAAACTCTGCAGTAGTCAAGGGTCTGAAAATCTTCTATTTATATGATATACTATGTCTATTACATATATATTAACGTATTTTATATGGAAAGAGAAGGGTCGTCGCATCCACTTGATGAGATGTTCAATGATGAAGCACACGAACAAAAAGATAATCAAGTGAAAAAAAATGAAAAAAAAGTTGAACAGGATTCCAAACAAGAGTTTAAATCAAAACTCCTCAGCTTACGCCTATTAAAAGAAACTAAACCACTCATTAGAAAATGGGAAACTGTAAATCTCAAAAGAGGTGCGATAGTTGAGCATATTTCAACTCCAGCAGAAGCAATGAGTTTTCTCAATTGGGCTCGCACAGAAAAAGGATTGAACATACAGGATAATCCAAAACTCTACGAGATTTTTAATTTCATGCGCGATGAGCTGCCACTTCCTGAAAAATCTCAGATAGAACCACCGGAAGCAGAAATGGTACTTGAAAAAGAAGAGAGAGGGTCATTTCACAATGAATTGACCCGGGATACTTCAGAATCAGACAGCTTGTTGGCGAGTATTGAAAAAGACCATGAGATAAAAAATTTATTTAACCAATGGAAAGAAGAGACAGAAGATGTGATTGGTGAGACAATTTCAAAAGATGATGTCATTAATTTTCTTGATTGGGCTACCAAAGAAAAAACTCTAGAAATTTCAGGTAAACTATATAAAAAACTAGATCACTTCAGATACGATCTAGAACATGGAGACAGCGGGGAAATTGCAGAAGAAGAACAAAAAATCATAGTAGACCCAAAAGTATACGAAGAAGCAGAAAAGATCGAGGCGACTAAGAAACGAATTACTGACTTACCTACTGAATCAGATATCCTAGGGTCAGAAGCAAAGTCTGAAAAACTAAGAAGTCATAGACAACAAATACAGGATCTCTACGGTGTCACACTAGACGAAGAAGGTCAGCCTGCCACACCAAAGGATGAAGCCAAAATTGCAAAAATGCTAGGGTTAATAGATGCTGATGTCCAGAAAGTACAACGCAGTGGTTTCTTTGGTAAAGTAAAAGGATTTTTCCAAAATATTGGTGTTTCCGAGAAAGATAAGATGATCGCCTATGGATTCAAAAAAGATTTGGGCGAATACACACATTTCATGCTTGAAAATGCACAGCCAAAATATGAGTCACGAGGACCTGTAAGCAGATCTATGATTCGCGAGAGAGGATCAGTGGGCACTTCAGTCGGCACTATAGAGACTGCACGCCACTCCCCTATAAAACGCACAGCTCCAAAACGCAGACGGCCACGAAAAGCTAAAGTATAAAATAAACACCCTCCATAATGGAGGGTGTTTTTATAATTCATCAAGTGATTTCAAAAAACTTCTAACCGGTTTATTGTCATCCTCTGCTTCATACCTAATATCATCTACATCATCACTCGGATCAGAGAACACGAGTGAACTTGATCCCTGACTTCGTTCATGAAGTATCAGATCACGATCAATCTCTTCGATAAATCTGCTTGGACCCTGCAATACACTAAATGAACTCGCCAAGAGCGGATACGAAAGATACAAAAACTTTTTAGCTCGAGTAATCGCGACATAAAATAACCGTCGTTCTTCTTCAACCCCATCAACTTCTCTCATAGATCGTTCACTCGGAAATTGTCCGGCAGCAACATGGAGAATAAACACTGCTTCCCACTCAAGTCCTTTTGCCTGGTGAATGGTAGACAATACAATTTTTTCTTTGTCTTCATCAGCGCTCTTTGCAACTTTACCTGAATAGCTTTCCTGCAAACTTGCTTCAGCAAGAAATTCGGATAATCGTGATTCTCCAGATTCTGTAATATATTGGTCGGCAAACAATGCAAGTTGTTCAATATCCTGCAATCGTTCACGATAGTCAGGATATTCTGCTTCAAGATATTCTTTATAGGGAGATGCCAAAATTCCACGGATCATCTCTCCAGGTCCTCGGGTGTGGGAAGCAATAATCTCATTCCAGATTCTAATAAACTCTCCCCAACCCAATTGTCCACGTGCAGAAAGAATACTTCCCACATGATCAATAGGATCGTTTGGTGTAAGTCCACGGACCATGTCAATAATTTTTTCAGCGCCAGTTGGTCCAATACCTGTCTGCATCGTGAGTACCCGCATCCATGCGATAGAATCTCCACGATTGGCAAAAATTCGCAAATACGCGAGTGTATCTTTCACATGTGCGCGTTCAAAAAAGCGCACCCCTCCACGATAATCATAGGGAATTTGTCTTCGGGTAAGTTCGATTTCAAGTGATTGTGAATGGAACGCAGCTCGAAACAATACTGCCATTTCTGATAAAGGCACTCCTTCTTCTGACAATTCAAGAATTCGATCAGCGATAAACCGGGCTTCTTCAAATGCATCAACAAATGCATGCACTTCGGGTTTGGTAAAACTCTCCCGCACGCTCCGTAAATCTTTTTTATATTGCTTCTTGTTCTGTGCAATAACCTCATTTGCGACTCCAAGAATATCCGGAGTAGAACGATAATTAGTTTCAAGTCGAAAAATTTTTGCATCTTTATAGGTATGTTCAAAATCAAGGATATTGGAAATATCAGCAGCTCGGAAAGAATAAATACTCTGTGCATCATCCCCTACTACGAGCAAGTTTTGATGAGTAATCGAAAAAAAACGAATAATCGAAGCCTGAATTTTATTCGTATCCTGATACTCGTCAACTAAAATGTATTGAAACTGTGTGGCGTATTTTTTACGCACCTGTTCTGACGATGAAAGTAATAAAAATAAATTGACGAGCAAGTCATCAAAATCCATGACATTACTTTCTCGCTTTCTTCTACTATAATCTTCTGCAATGCGAGATAATGCTTCTGCAAAATCTACCCATTGTGGATGTTTTTCTTCAAGAACGTCTACTACGGTACGCTCTGCATTTCGTGCAAAACTAAGTAGTGATGCAACTACTGCAGGAGAAGGAAATTTTTTATGTGATCGCTGTACCCCTTCATTTCCAATACAAAGCTTGATCATGTCGCGCGCATCTTCTGAATCCAAAATGTTAAACGTATTCGCATAGCCAAGCAGTGGCGCATACTGTTTGAGTATTCGATATGCAATATGGTGAAATGTTCCCGACCATGGCAATTTTACTCCGCCCTGAGTGAGCGATTCCACGCGATGTAACATTTCTCGAGCAGCTTTATTCGTGAAGGTAAGTAATAAAATTGAAGAAGGATCAATACCCTTCTCTAGTAAATATGCAACTCGATACGTGATCGCACGCGTCTTTCCACTTCCTGCACCTGCAAGCACTAGACATGGACCATCGCCATGCAAAACCACATCAAGTTGTTCTGTATTTAATTCTTTTTGAAAATCGATCATACTGATTTTATCCCATTTAGACTGAGAAGCCACGTATGATAAGTACGTAGCCGGCTTCTCTCCTCGCGGCGGCCGAAGCCGCCGCCCGTTAGTTGTCACCCCCCAACTCCCCCACACACTAACCCCTACACAGCGAGACTGGATTCCTGATCCCTCGATCTCGCTTCTTCCTTGGCCCGCTTCTTCGCCTCCCTCTTGGCCCGCTTACTCTGCAGTGGCACGACATTGTCGTCCGACTTGTCGGACTGAGGAGGTTTCACACCCTCTTGTCGCTGAGGCTCTGCCTCTCGCCAATCGAGACCCTTGGTGTAGTCGCCCCCGTTCTCGTAGCAAGGCAGACACTCGACCGGCACGATCTCAGTGACTTCGTCATTATTCGGATCACCAATGATGATCGCGAAAGCGACGTAGCCACACCCGCACTGTCCAATTCGATACATAGAGCTCCCCCAAATTGAGAAAGCAGACGTACAGTAATTAGTTCAATTGCTACTCGATACACCCTCCTAGGTAAAAGAAAATCCACTAGCTCAAATCATATCGTCAATTGAAAAAAAACACAACTTCTGTTAGTGTTAGCAACATATGTTCTGGAAAACAGTCAAACAATCAAGTGAATGCGGTGCACGAGCAGGTATCATTCACACTGATCATGGAGATATTTCGACTCCTATTTTTATGCCTGTTGGAACTCAAGCAAGTGTCAAAACACTGGATACCAATGACATCAAAAATACAGGGGCTGAAATTATTTTGGCAAACACCTATCACCTACATTTACGACCCGGTGAAGATCTGATAGACAAGGCCGGAGGGCTACACAAATTCATGGGTTGGGACGGACCAATGCTTACTGATAGTGGAGGATTCCAAGTACTGTCGCTTGGTGCACAAAAAACCAGAAACAAAGGTGGCGAAGCACTCACCAAAATTGATAATAATGGAGTGACCTTCAAAAGTCATATTGATGGTTCGACCCACCGATTCACTCCAGAAATTGCTGTAGATATTCAGCACAAATTGGGAGCAGATATTATTATGGCATTTGATGAAGCAACACCTGATGATGCGGATGTTGAATATGCAAAAAGCGCACTTGAACGAACACATCGCTGGGCTACTGAATCAATCGTTGCACACAAAAAAGAAACTAAGAGACATGGATACAATCAATTTTTATTTGGAATTATCCAGGGCGGTGTACACAAGGATTTAAGAATCGAAAGTGCACAAGTAATTTGTGATATGGATTTTGATGGCATCGCGATTGGTGGAGAATCAATCGGATACAATATGCCAATTACGCGAGAAATTTTACAATGGATTACTCCCTATTTACCAGAAAATAAACCTCACTACACCATGGGCGTGGGTTACTCACCCATGGATTTGTTTGATGTCGTAGAACATGGTATAGATATGTTTGACTGTGTCGCACCTACTCGCGTTGCGCGAAATGGAACCCTGTTTGATAGAAGCGCAAAAGATTCTAACTTTAGAATTTCAATTACCAATGCTCAATACCGCGAAGATTTTTCTCCGATTGACCCGACGAATACACTTCCTCCACATTTGAACGTTACACGAGCATATCTTCATCATCTATTCAAAGCAGAAGAACTCGCAGCATATCGTATTGCAACCATGCACAATCTCACCTTCCTACTCAAACTCATGAAGGAAATGCGCGTTGCAATTATGGAAGACAGATTCTTTGAATTCAAAAAAGAATGGATCAATGACTAATATGATGAAAATAACCATTATCTCAATTGGAAAACTCAAAGAATCATATTGGAAAGAAGCAGAAGCAGAGTATCTCAAACGACTTTCTGCGTTTGCAAAAATCGACATAATTGAACACAAAGAAATTGGTTTTTCGGAAAAAGATAATACTGAATCTATAAAAGAAAAAGAAGCTGAAATAATACTCAACTCTATTCCCGAATCTTCATATATAATCGCCCTTGATCCACAAGGAAAAGAGACTACATCCGAAGCGTTATCAAAAAAAATAAGTGACCTAGAACACACCACTTCTCACCTCACATTCATCATCGGTGGCCCGCTAGGAATACACGAATCAATATTCAAAAAAACTAATCTCAAACTTTCACTCTCTCCCCTCACATTCACCCACCAAATGACCCGAGTAATCCTCATCGAACAAACTTACCGTGCCTACATGATCAAAACTGGAAAATCATATCATCACTAGACCTTGACAAGCAAACATTTCTCGTGTAGACTGTCTCGGTCTCAAGAAAGACGTATACGGAAGTATACGTTTTGCGTTCTAGGAGGAACGACTCAATGCAGAACAACCATCACACGCAACGCACTCTTCAACCCAACACCCATCTACCTGCCCCGAGTATTCGGGCACGTTTCCAAGCCTTGGCTTGGAGAACTGCCGCTCGGATCGTGCTTCCGATCGTCGTGATGGGGCTTCGAAACTCGAAGCCCGCACCCCGGCAATGGGGAGCCGCCGCGGAGCACCACACGAACGACTTCCGTAAGTCGCGACTGTAGGGTCTATCTGGTGCGGTTGGAAGAGAAGTCAAATGAGACAACAATTCCACCCGCTACCACAAGATATTCTAAATATATTGGAATACCTTGTGGGAGAACCCGGGTGGTTTTTGTTTTATAATTAAATAGCAAGTCGCAAGGAATAAAAAGCAAAAAAATTGACCAAGACTTGTTATTTGTTCCTTACTATTTGCTAATTGATAAACATCGCATCACCAAAACTATAAAAACGATATTCTTTTTCCACAGCACTTTTATAGCAACCCAACATAAATTCTCGGTCGCGGACAAATGCCGAAACAAGCATAAGAAGTGTGGATTTTGGAAGATGAAAATTAGTAATCATCGCATCAACAATGTTGAATCCAAATCCAGGAGTGATAAAAATATTAATATCACCTATATATGCTCGCATTTCCCCTAGATGAAGTAAGGCAACACCTTCAAGTGTGCGCGTAGTCGTAGTTCCAACAGCAATCACTCGTCTCCCCTCTTGCTTCGCACGATTGATAATTTCTGATGTTTCATTCGAAACTTCCACCCACTCACTATGCATCGTATGATCTTCGATTCTTTCAGACTTTACCGGAAGAAAAGTTCCGAGTCCTACATGCAGAGTTACTTCTACAAATATGACTCCTTTTTGTTTTAATTTCTCTATTAATTCAGGGGTAAAATGAAATCCAGCAGTAGGAGCTGCAACAGATCCCTCTGGCTTAGCATATACCGTCTGATAACTCTCAAGCTCATGTGGCTCATCTTTTACATACGGAGGAATAGGAATCGAGCCATACTGATTTGCCTTTCTTCGCACCTCTTCTTCAGTATCAGGAAACTGTACCAATATTGTTCCGTCTTTTTCTTTAAACATCACTTCACAATAAAAATCAGGTGCAAATCGCACGACCATTCCTGTCTGAATTCTCCGTCCTGGTTTCCCTAACACCTTCCACACTCCACTATTTTCCATTGGTCGAACCAAAAATATTTCTACTTCTTTCTGATTCAAGAGTGCGTGATCAGGAACTCCGTCTTGATTTGCATCAGTATTCCCTGCTTCTAATTTTCCGGTTAATCGCGCTTTAAACACTTTTGAATTATTCCAAACAAGCACATCACCAGATTTCACATAATCAACAATATCATAAAAATGACGATCGTCAGTCGTCTTGTTTTCCCTATCAATCACCATAAGTCGCGAATGATCACGTGGTTCAACTGAATGTTGCGCAATGCGCTCGTCTGGGAGAATATAGTCAAAGTCTTTGGTATGCATAAATTTGTATTGTGTCATTCCGAGCGAAGCGTAGCGAAGTCGAGGAATCCCTTGTTTAAAATAATGTTAACTTAATGCAAGGGATTCCTCGACTCTCCTCGGAGACTCGGGTCGCTCGGAATGACACCGAGCATAGAAAAACTCTACCTTAGAGTACACATTTTTTCAACTCTTGCTTTTAGTCACAAACGCGTGCACTGCAGGATCAGTCCATACATGCTCACGTTTGAGCGGACGACGCAAATGGAGGCCTTCAAACGTGGTACAGCGGGATAATGCGACATACACCTGCCCAGATACAAAGGTGCCGCTACCAATATCAAGTAATACTCGATCAAATGTTTTTCCCTGCGCTTTGTGAATCGTCACTGCCCATGCCAGCTTCAATGGATACTGGATAAATGATCCAATAGTTTCTGATTCCACCTGTTTGGTCGACGGGTCAAAATAAAATCTATACATATCCCACGTGTACATACCAATCAATACATCATCACCTGAATCGAGAGAGACTTCAATCATTTCATCTTCTCCTTCGACTTTACTAAAACTCTTTACCACACCCATACTCCCATTATGCCATTTTCCCCATGGATCATTATGGAGAACCATGACTCGGGCACCTATCTTTAATTTAAGCTCAGCATCAGTCGGGAATGCTCCCCGATCAAATTTATGTTCTACTCTTCCAGTGAACACGCGTTCTTTCTCTTCAAGCGCTTGTAATTGTCCCTGATTGACCGCAGACGCAAGTGCATTAGTCGTCGTCACCCATACACCCTCGTACGTACTATGATCAAAATCTTCATCCACACAGCGCCGATTAAGTATCTGTAGTTGTGCCATAGTAAGCGTCGTATCTCGCACCGCATTCAAAAGTGATATAAACTCTTCGTCTGTCTGGCGATACATTTTTTCAAGCTCAATAATTTCCAATTCAAATATTTCTTCTTCGAGCATTTTCTTTTGTTTATTTCCTCCACACACATGTGCAGCAAAAAAATATGATGAATCATATCGTTCAGAAAAAAACTGTTGCTCGCCTCGAGTCACTACGGGTGGCAATTGATAGAGGTCACCAATAAGAATCATCTGTACTCCACCAAATGGTTTTCGTTTATCCTTGCCTGCTTTCCGGAGAAATATATCAATACAGTCAAACAAGTCAGCACGCACCATAGAAATCTCATCAATAACAATTGCATCAAGCTCACGATAAATCTTTTTTTGTTCATCATCCCCTCGCGGATTCTTCACGGTGTCAGGTGTAGTCTCTGGAGTAAATCCAAAAAAAGAATGAATAGTCTGCCCGCCCACATTCACAGCAGCGACACCAGTCGGAGCCAAAACTACAATCTTTTTCTTGGTATGATGTCGAAAATAGGTTAAAAGTGTTGACTTACCCGTTCCTGCTCTCCCGGTAATAAAAAGATTCGTATGGGTGTTCTCCATACGATCCAGAGCCTTCTTGAACTGTATATTTTTATCAATCATAGCATTACTCACTGTACCCTATAAGTGATACTTTTTCAATTCCCGCTCACGTATTCGGTAATCCGGTAAAATAAGTACCACTTCTTTCCAAAACTGAGCTGAGTGATTATGGTGTCGCAAGTGACAGAGTTCATGTACTACCACATAATCTAATAATGCTTCAGACAAAAAAATAAGCTTATAATTAAAATTCAAATTTTCTTTAGTAGAACAACTCCCCCATCTGCTCGACGTATTTTTGATAGAAATCCGTTTGAATGAAAAGCCATGCAAACGTGCAAAATGCTTTACCCGCTCAGTAATTATTTTTTTTGCTCGTGCTTTATTCCCATGATATGAAAACTTCGGACCAGAAAAATGCAATTGTTGTACTGCTTTTATTTTTTGAAGTACCCTCTCAATCCAATCGTGCTTTGATCGTACAAATTTCTCAATGACTGATTTTGGCACCAGCTTTGGCGCAGTAACTCGTACTTTTCCTTTTGAATTTACTGATAAGGTAATACGTCGCAGACGTGCGCGTCTGTGTAGAATAAAATCGTGCATAACACTAAACACTTTTAACAGCTTCAGCAACTCGCTCAGCTACTCGTTTATCAAATACATCCGGAATAATCATGTCTTCAGTAGGATTTTCAACGCACAATGCAATCGCTCGCGCTGCAGCGAGTTTCATCTCAGTCGTAACAGTTCGAATTCGAGCATCGAGAAGGCCCCGAAAAATACCAGGGAATGCAAGAACATTATTAATCTGATTTGGGAAATCACTTCTCCCAGTTGCGACAATTCGGGCTCCACCATCCTTCGCCTCATCAGGCATAATCTCAGGAATTGGATTTGCAAGCGCCATGACAATTGCGTCACTATTCATAGTGCGAACCATCTCGGTATTCAAGACTGCTGCTTTGCTCACTCCAATAAATACGTCTACTCCTTTGATTGACTCACCCAATTTCCCTTTAATTTTTTCTCTATTAGTAATTTTAGCCATTTCAATTTTCTCTTCATTCATATCTTCCCTATCTTCATAAATAGTTCCAGTAGAATCAACGAGGATAATTGAAGTAGCACCCGCAGCAATAAGTAGTTTTGCAATTGCAATTCCAGCAGCTCCCGCACCATTAATAACTATTTTTGCAGTTTCAATCGTTTTACCTGTAACCTTACACGCATTAATCAGCCCAGCAAGAACAACAATCGCTGTCCCATGCTGATCATCATGAAAAACAGGAATGTCTAATTTTTCACTAAGTTTACGCTCTACTTCAAAACATCGAGGTGCCGCAATGTCTTCAAGGTTTATTCCACCAAGTCCGGGAGAAATACGAACAATAGTCTCAACAATCTCATCAACATCCTGCGTATTCAATACAATCGGAAACGCATCGACTCCGCCAAACTCTTTGAATAAAATACACTTCCCTTCCATCACCGGAAGTCCTGCTTCTGGACCAATATTCCCTAGCCCCAATACTGCGCTTCCATCAGACACTACCGCAACCAAGTTTCCCTTTCGGGTATAGTCATACACCTTAGAAACATCAGCAGCAATTTCTTTGCATGGGAGTGCAACACCTGGAGTATACGCCAAACTCAACTCCTCTCGATTGGTAACTGGAACGCGAGAAACTACTTCTATTTTCCCTTTATATTTTTTGTGAAACTCGAGTGCGTCCATACTTAGCGTAAATATTTATACACATTTGCCGTGTGTTCATCAACAGTCTTCGAGTAGATAACCTTTCCTGTATCAAGAGTAGTCAAGAAAAACCAATAATTATTCGGGGTCGGATGAAGTACTGCATTAATTGAAGAAATACTCGGAATTGCAATAGGTCCGGGCGGAAGACCTGGATATTTATATGTATTCCACAGAGAGTCTGTTGCTCGATCCTCGGCACTCGTAAACACGCTATCGGGTGTTCCTACTACATAGTGAACACTCGAATCAGTTTGCAGTGCCCAACCAGCTTTAAGCCTTCGGAAAAATAAATCGGCAACCATTTTTCGATCCTCTTCACTCCGCACTTCTTTTTCAATCACGCTCGCAATCGTCAAAACCTCGTGTACGCTCAAACCAGTTTTTTCAATATCTTCTTTTAGAGCATTAATTTGCTCCTCACGCTCTCTAATAAATTTTTCAACTACGTCGTCCAACGTTGCATTAGCAAACACGCTAAATGTTTCAGGTGCCAAATATCCTTCAAGACTTACAGTCTCAGGTTTTCCTTTAAATAAAAATGCTCCAGAATCAATCACATACTCTGGTTTCTGGAATTGTGCAGGAGTCCCCAAAAGAGCATACACTTCGTCGGCAGTAGCAATTCCTTCTTTCTGAAAATTTGCCGCGATATCTCTCAAAGTCGAGCCTGGGATAATAGTCACCGTTCGTTCTTCTCGTGTTTTGGTATTAGTGAGAGTTTGTGCAAGCTCTGCAATAGTCATCGCATGATCAATTCGAATTGATCCATGAGTAATCGCGCGGTCTAATTTTTTCCATGCAATATATTTTCGAAGTAATTGAGCATTAGTCACCAAGTGTGTCGCGTACAAGCGTTCACTGATAGTCCGAACACTTTCCCCCTCTTCAATAATAAATACTGTTTCGTGAGAAAAATCAGGCTTTGCAATATATATTTTGTGATACAACGCAAAACTAAAAACACTCAAAATAAGGACGATTACCAAAAATAATCGCTTCATTAATTTAAAACTCATACGTAATTTTCTTTACCGTCTTCTTGAAGCTTGGATAGCAATGTTTTTATTTCTGGAACCTGATCTTTATGAACCACCAAGAGTGCATCTTTGGTGTTCACCACAATCATCCCATCTAAACCAATAACAGAGACTAGCTTATGAGGTTCTTCATTAAAAATAAAAGAGTCAGTGGAACCTATTTCATACGTATTTCCAATCATGACTGTTTCTTGAGGACTGGTCTGCAACGCTTCTTTAAGCGCGTACAAAGTTCCCGGATCACTCCAACCCAAGTCTACTGGTAGTACGACTGCTTGTGATTTATCAATTTTTTCAATAATTGCATTATCAAAAGACGAAGACGGTACAGCTGGATATTCTGTTTCCAAATCACGTATTCCTGCAACCATTGCAGACACTGTCTCATATAATTCTTTTTGGTGTTTCTGATATAGTCCAAGTACAAAATCAAT
>DAORJA010000025.1:0-13109 GCA_035438805.1 Candidatus Magasanikiibacteriota bacterium | reverse complement strand
ATGGAATTGTTCGAGGAGAATCAATATATAGTGTAAAAATTCCAGCTGGAATCTCTGAAGGTGAAGCTGTACGATTGGGTGGAAAAGGGGAGAGCGGTGGAGCTGGAGTTACTCCAGGGGATTTGTATATCCGCGTGCATGTTCGAGATCATAAGGGTTGGGAAAGAGATGAATATGATATCCATAGTGAGATAACCATTAATTATCCGCAGGCTGTACTTGGTGACACAGTACCTGTTGAAACGCTTGATGGAGAAAAGAAAATTGCCGTACCAGAGGGTGTACAGGCAGGGCAAGTAATCCGACTCAAAGGCATGGGGATTCCACGTTTACATGGTACTGGAAGAGGGGAGCATTATGTCCATGTGCGACTGGATGTTCCGAAAAAAGTTTCTAAAAAAGCCAAAAAACTTATTGAAGATTTGAAAAGTGAATTGCAATAATAAAAATCACCCCACCCTTCGCGAAGGGTGGGGTGATTTTTTATGTAATAACTAAGTGTGTCTGAAGCTCTTCTACGTCGTCTTCTAGTCTTTCTATCCGACCCTCGTGTCGGAGTAGTGCATGGTTGGTCGCTGCCATTTCAGTATGTATTTCGACTAGCATTTTTATTACTTTATCTTGACCTGTAAGACCTTTTGAAAATTCTTCTTTGGTCACCATATGTGTTGCAATGTGGTCTTTGATAGTCGTAATTTCTTCTTCGAGATTTACAATTTTTAATAATACTTTATCTTCCTCCATATAATTCCTCCTTAAGAATAATAAATCTATAGTATCTTATTATTCAAAACATTGTCAATTTAGTAAGCTTTCGCATCTAGTATTTTGTTTACTTCTGCGTCGGCTTCTTTATTTTTGTGCCGAAGGACGTGTGTGATTCTTACTCGTTTGAATTTTTGTAATAAATTCCACGCTTCGATAAATAATTTTTGAAGTGTGGGTTCTTTTACTTTCCATCGTCTGTTCAGCTGTTCTACTACGAGCTTGCTATCAGCAACACAGTCTACTTCATCGGCCCCTAGTTCAAGAGCTTTTTTGAGCCCTGAAATGATTGCCATATACTCTGCATAGTTGTTCGTTTGTTTGCCGAGATAATCACCGAATGCACTTAGTTTTTTGCCTGTCTCATCTTTGATCACGACCCCAGTCGCTGCTGGCCCTGGATTACCGCGTGCTCCTCCGTCAGTAAAGATAATTACTTTCATACAAATACGATTAAATTTCGCTTTTTCGTAAATCTACAATTGTTAATTGTAATTCTCTATTGCCATTCCATTCGTTCACATCAATTTCAAATACCATATCAATTTTGTCACCTGGTTTTAATACTTTTCCCCAATCAGTATCTCCATTGCAGAGTCCCCAGCCAATGGTTTTTTTTATTTTATGTGTTTTGTGTTTTACCATGATTCGCAAATGTTTTCCTTCTTTTCCGACTGGCTGTAATTGGTGCACAGTCACACCCTGAGCCATATATTTTGGCTGTTCGTTTCCCACGCCAAATGGCTTGAATTTATCTAGTATATCAAATAATTCCCATTGCACATCTTCGATATCGATTTCTGCATCCACAAGCAGGCTTGGCGTCATGTCTTTCTCTTTTGTCTTTTCTAAAAATGCTTTACTAATTGCAGCTTTGAACTCTTCAAATTTATCTTTTGAAATTAATGTAAAACCGCAGGCCATAGGGTGCCCTCCAAATTTGAGGAAAAATTGCGGCATTTCCTGGAGAGTTGCGATCATATCAAATCCAGGCACACTTCTCCCTGAAGCAACAATGATACCCTCGTTTTCGGCGCACACGATCGTTGGCTTATGATATTTCTCTTTGAGTTTTCCAGCAATAAGACCTACAAGCCCTGGAGACCATCCAACACCGTAGACTAGAATTACGGGAGCATCTTTATCTTTTGCTGCTTGCTTGATGGCATCTTTTGAAAGTTCTTCAGTAAGTTTTTGGCGGTCTTGGTTATTGGTGTTTAGCTCAAACGCAAGATCAATTGCATCAGTTCCTTTATCTGCAATCATAAGCCTAAAAGCAGTTTTTGCATGATTCATTCTTCCTGCGGCATTGATGCGTGGAGCGATTTGAAATCCAATCGTGTCAGTCGTGATTTCTTTTTTCTTTTCATCGCCCTCTTGATGGAATCGGGCTTCGAGTAATAATTTTTGCAAACCCAAACGACGTGTGTGGTTCAACACAATCAATCCGTATTTGGTAAGTGTTCTCGATTCTCCGATCAGGGGAACCATATCAGCAACGCTTGCGATCGCAACCATATCAAGAAGCCATTTTTCATGAGATTCATGACTTTTTCCATTTGGTAAGAGCTCATGTGATTCTTTGTGTTTTCGCATCAGTCCTTGCACGAGTTTGAATGCTACACCTCCACCTGCGAGATTTTTGTCTGGGTAGGGTTCTCCGGGAACTTTTGGATGAATTATTGCGACTGCGGGAGGAGGAACTTCAGGCACGGCATGATGGTCAGTGACTATTGTATCAATTCCAGCTTCCTGTAGCTTGATAATTTCTGGCACATTACTTACTCCACAGTCACACGTGATTACGAGGTTTACCTTATTTTGAATGAATGTATTCACGGTGTTCATGTTGAGTCCGTATCCGTCGCGTTCACGATGGGGGATGAACACATCAGTATTCGTGCTACCCAGTGCTCGGAGTGTGGAAACAAGAATTACTGATGCTGATACGCCATCTGCATCGTAGTCTCCGTGTACAATGATTGATTCCTGTTTTTCAATTGCTTCAAAAATTCGAGCAATCGCTTTCTCCATATCCTGGAATAGGAATGGGTCATAAATATCCCGCTCATAGTCGGGGTTTAAAAATTCGTCTATTTCTTTTTGAGTACGAATATTTCGGTGGTACAACAAACGAGCCACAATAGGAAGTAGTTCCGGGTGTTCGTCCATGAATTGTTGTGGCGGATCTGGGTGTAGGACCCATTTTTTGGACATATATGAAAAATATAGTGTACAACTAACAATGTAGAAGGACACAAAACACAGGCTCCTACTCGCTAGACAGTTTCTGTATTATTGAAACGCTGGCATGATGGTGAAGAAGAGCATCGAAAACACTGCGATGATGCTAATGATGGTCCAGAGAAGTTTTATTTTTCTATTTCCGTACATAGATTAAATATTTTTAACTTAATTTTTATCTTTTGAGTACTGCCAAATACGCTTCTGTTGGAATATTTACTTTTCCTTTACTCATACTCAACATTTTTTTCTTTCCTTTTTTCTGGCGATCAAGCAATTTATTTTTTCGGGTTACGTCACCACCATACAATTTTGCTGTCACATCTTTTCGAAGTGCTGAAATTCGTTCACTTGCAACAATTTTTCCGCCAATGGTTGCCTGGATCTTGATGACAAATTGTTCACGATCAAGTGTATCTTTTAATACTTCGACAATTTTTTTGCCTGCGCGATGAGCGTCATCTTCCCACACGAGTGTTGCAAGCTCTTCCACTGCCTCTTCTGCAATGACGATATCGAGCTTCACTACGTTTGCTTTGCGATACTCTTTGTAATCATAATTGAGTGAGGCATAGCCGCTTGAAACAGATTTTAGTTTATCATAAAAATCAGTGATGAGCGAGGCCAAAGGCATATCATAGTGGAGCATGGCACGTTGTCCGGCGCCTGTACTCAAGTATTCAGTATTTTTGTATACTCCTTTCCGTTCAGCAATGAGCCCCATGATGTTTCCAATGTATTCTTGGGGTGTGATGATGTCCACTGTCATCCATGGTTCCTCAATATGCTCGATTTTTTGGACTTCAGGAAGATCTTGAGGGCTTTTGATAATAAGATCTTCTCCATTGGTTTTGAATACATGATATGCAACACTTGGAATGGTTGCGATGATGGAGAGTCCAAATTCGCGACGGAGACGTTCCTGGAAAATTTCTAAATGTAACATGCCTAAGAGTCCACAGCGGAACCCAAATCCAAGTGCTTGAGAGTGCTCTGGTTCGTAATAGAGTGCTGAGTCGCTTAATTTGAGTTTGTCGACTGCTTCACGGAGTATTTTGTAATCATCTCCTTCGCGAGGAAAAATTCCAGCAAATACCATTGGTTTTACTTCTTTGTACCCATCTAATTGAACCGTCGCACCATTTTTGGCAAAAGTTATTGTATCTCCTACGCGAACATCACCTAATACTTTCACTCCACTCGTGAGATATCCAATTTGTCCGTTTTCAAGTATCCCATCTGACGACATTTGCGGAGAAAAGTGTCCAATATCAAGTACCTCACCCGTAGCGCCAGTTCCCATGAATAATACGGGGTCTCCTTTTTTCATACTTCCATCTTTCATTCTAATCGCAGCTACAATTCCACGATAGTCATCATAGAGAGAGTCGAAAATAAGTGCGCGTGCGGGCAAATTACTTGTGTCTACTGGTGGGGGAACGCGCTTGATTACTTCATCAAGTAATTCTGGGACTCCCACACCTGTTTTTCCAGAACACGTAAGAATTTCTTCGCGTGTGCATCCCAGAAGATGAATGATTTCCGCCGCAACTTTGTCTGGATCAGCATTGGGTAAATCTATTTTATTCATGACGGGAATAATGGTGAGATTCTGATCAATTGCCAAGTATAAGTTCGCGATTGTTTGTGCCTGCACACCCTGACTTGCGTCAACGAGAAGAATGGCTCCTTCTACGGCGGCAAGCGATCGAGATACTTCGTACGTAAAGTCTACATGACCTGGGGTATCAATGAGATTGAGTGTGTAGCCTTTATGCTTCATACGTACAGGTTGGAGCTTGATCGTAATTCCACGCTCTTGTTCAAGTTCCATCTGATCAAGAATTTGAGCCTTCATGTTTCGCTTGTCTATCGTTCCAGTAACCTCAAGAAATCGATCTGCGAGTGTTGATTTGCCGTGGTCGATATGAGCGATGATGCAGAAGTTTCTAGTTTGACTCATAATTTTAAACAATATTTTGCTAGGTTGAGCTATTTTTTTTGTTATTTATATAGACTTATTTTAGCTGAACTTGAGGGAAAAGGCAAGGATTGACAAAATGACAAAGATGAGGTATTCTTTATTGTTACCTAAGCATGGTGCTTTGGTGACGATCTCTCAAAAAGGAAGATGTGCTAATGCATACAAAAGACTACCTCGTTTCTCTCTTGCGAGAAGGAAGATTCGATGAGTGGAATGAACTTACTGCTGAGACTATACCTGATCTTTCTGAAGTGAGTCTTCCGGGTATCGATTTTCACGGAGAGTCACTCGGCGCGATTCTTCTCCTTCGTGGGGATTTTAGTGGTGCAAATTTCAGTAACTGTGAGATGGAAAGTTCTCACCTGGAGATGGGAAATTTTTCGAAAGCTAATTTCGAAAATGCTCATCTCGTGCAAGCTGTGATGTGCGACTCGAATTTCCGGAATGCAAGCTTCCGTGGCGCTAATATTAGAGGAGGTTTTCTCTTCAATTCAGATATTACGGGAGCTGATCTTACTGATAGTTCGATGGATAGAGATAATTTCGAAACCTTCTCTGTCGCTATGCTCGCTACTGTCAAAGGCCTCGAGACTGTACGTGGTCTCCCGCATGGTCTCTACGCTGATGTTCTCTGGTACCGTAGAGAGATGGGTAGGCGTCTCTGGAAGAGACGGTAATTTCGAAGTTACAGTTAGATCTTTATAATAAAAATAAATGACTTTGAGGCCATGTGTCTCGGTCTGCCCCCTTACTATCTGTGAGTGGGGCTTTTTGTTTTTTTATTCATCTACTCTACCAATTTCTGGATCAGGAGTTTTGACTCTGAACCATTTTTTTCTGAAACTTTCAATAAATATGTGCATTTCTTCAACTCGGACTAGGTAGCAGATCAATCCATACACGATTAGACCAATTACTCCTGAAATAAGTCCTTGTGCAAATATTCCCCAGAATGTTTGCATGTCCACAAGCTCGGCTATCACATACTTCAAAGATTGAATGACGAGTCCCATCCCTGCAGCTGCAACTGAAATTTTTGCAAGTGTTTTTACTACCATGCCTTCATTTAATGTGCCTAGTTTTATTCTAAGTAACATCCAGAGTAAGGCCATCTGTGCTGTAGCACTGATTGAATATCCGAATGCAAGGCCAGGGACTCCCCAATGTCTACTTGCGTATGTGCCAACTCCAATATTTATTCCTGCTGACACCAGAGTAGTACATAGTGGGATCCATGTGTTTTTGAGTGCAAAGAATGCACGTGTAAGTGTGGGTGTTAGTGACTGTGCAAATAGGGAGATAGAGAAGAATGCGAGGCAATGCGCGGTCAAGACTGTGTCTTCCCAGTCGAATGCTCCAGTCCCTAATACTACGCGCACAATTTGAGCGCGAAGTAATAGTACGATAATTGTCAGTGGAATAATGAGCCAGATAATTTGTCGAGCAATTCGGGAAATTCTATCTCTCATTTCTGTAATATTTTTTTCTGCATATAGTTCTGAGAGAGTAGGGAAGATTGCGATTGCAAACGAAATGCCGATAATACCCGTTGGTACTGCTTGCAAATTATCTGCGAAAGAAAATATAGAGAGACTTCCTGCACCAATGGTCGAGGCAATTACCGTAATTGCAATAACATTTACTTGATTTGCTGCAGCGCCCATCATGCGTGGGATCATGAGCCGTCCAATAGTTCGCACTGATTTGTTTTTTAATTGAAATGTAGGTCTATAATGGTATCCATAGGTGATTACTGCGGGTAGCTGGATCAACAGATGTAGAGATGCTCCTAATACGACGCCATATGCAAGTCCGATTGTGCCAAATATTGGTACGAGAAAAATTGCACCAATAATAATTCCCATGTTGTACATGATCGGCGTCAAAGAATAAATAGCGAATGCTTTGTAGGATTGTAGAACGCTCCCAAAAATACTACTAAGTCCGAGAAGTATAGGACTCACAAACATGACACGGGTAAGACTAACCGTGAGTTCCAGTTTTTCTCCAGAAAATCCAGGAGTGAGCCACTGAATGATCGCGGGTGTTTGCCACATTGCAATACCAGATAGGATGACTAATAAGACTCCAATGATATTTACAATTCCATTTACTACGTCCCATGATTCTTCCTTATTTTTTTTCA
The DNA here is from genome assembly GCA_035438805.1 of Candidatus Magasanikiibacteriota bacterium. GTDB lineage: Bacteria > Patescibacteriota > Patescibacteriia > Magasanikbacterales > UBA922 > UBA922. The sequence continues at coordinate 5,970 of DAORJA010000025.1, read as the reverse complement.
TTACTTCAATAAATACGGGGATAAATCCTGCGGAAAGAGCGCCAATAATAAGTAGGCTATACACTAGGTCTGGAATTTTGAATGCAGCATAATACGAGTCCATCACGTTTCCTGCACCATAGTAGTGGGCAAATACACGATCACGAAGCATGCCAATGATTCTGCTCATTAGCGAAGCAACCCCGACCAAAATCGCGGCTCCAGTAATACTATGGATTTTTGAAGAGAGTATATTTTTGATCACACAATCAATGCAAGCTAGAGTTCTAGAGCCAACGCTTTCGTTTGAGAATGTAAATAATGAGAATGGTTGTAAGCGCAAGAGTGGTAAATATTCCGTATACCATCATGGGGTTATTTCCATGTGGAAGTGAGATGTTCATACCATAAAAACCTGTCAGAAGAGTGAGAGGCATGAATGATACCGATACAATAGTCAGGGCACTAATTATTTTATTAGTTCTCTGATTGAGGATTGATTCAATTGTCCAGTGAAGTCCATCACTCGTCTGACTGTATGATTCAGCAACGACCCATAGGCGGTCGAGCAAATCTCGCACGTCGTCAAAATAGATTGAGAGTGATTCATCGAGAAATGTTCGTCTGGTGTGAGAAAGTGTTGAGATAATAAAACGTTGTGGATCAATGATACGTCGGACCGTAAAAATATTTCTTCGATGCTGTCCTAATTGCTTGATTTCGCTTACGGTCTGTCCTTCTTCCTTGTACACTTCGTCTTCAATTGCTGAGAGCTGTTTACCTACTGCACGGAGGCTTGATTCTACTTCGGAGAAAAGTTCATTGAGAATGTTGTACAACAAAAATCCTGGACCTTTTTCCATCCATTCATGTCGGATTTTTCGATTATTTGCACATCGGTAAAACAAATTTTTTATTTCACGATTTTTTGATTCCTGGATCGTGATTACATATCCTTCGCCCACGAATATTCCTACTTCATGAGAAATTATTTTTTCATTTGAAATTTTTAAATGAGGAACTTGCGCAATCAGGAATAGATAATTTTTATATACATCGAGCTTTGGAGTCGGATGTTCGGTCCTGATATCTTCAATATCAAGTGAATGAAATTTGAAATTATTTTTGAGATATTCGATTGCTTCGGGATCAATTCTACTGATGTGAATCCAGGTAAGATTGCCTTGTTTTACTTCTTTGACAGACATAGACACGAAGTTATTCTAAATAAGCCCCAATTAAAATTTCAAAACTAATTTTATTATGGTGAGGGAACGATAACGGTTAATGATACGTAGTCTGTACCATTGTCTAATTTTTCATCTACAATACGAATCGTTCCTTCAATCTCCTCTTCTTCTTTCGTAAAGAAAAATTGTGCGTGAGTTTTGTCTTTGGTTTCAGTATTTATAGTAAATCCAAGCTTTTCTAGCCCCTTACGGTAGTATTCTTCAATAAAATCTTCTTCTGCCGGGAGCGACTGCCATTCGAGCACATATACATCACGATGATCAGTAATAGGGTCTTTTACAAATGAGAAGAATTTATCCCAGTACCCGGCACTTGCTCGCTCATTGGCCGGTAATGGAATATATTTGTATTCTTTATCAAAATAAATGATAAAGGGTGCGATAATCAATTTCGGTATGTATCCGGCGCTTTCAATAATTCTTCCGCGTTCTTTTCCTGGAGTATAGGTAATTTTTTCGACTCCGTCAAAGTCGTAAATAGTGACTATTTTTTTGAATTCCGCTGGAATATCTCCCAATTGTTTTGTTCGCGGACCTACTGAAAATCTGAGAATTACGAGGGAGACTAAGAATGCTAGTACAAAGCAGCCACATCCGGTAAGTATAGCACGAAATAAACATGAGCGTTTTTTGCTCAATTCTTCTATGGGTGGTTCTTTGATTTCGATTTTATCGATGTCTACACGCATAATAATACTTCTCAGGATAGCAAAAAAAGAGCAGAAAGTACAGTGGTCCTGTCGGTGTAAGTGTGGTATCATACACACGGGTACAGTTAAATAACATTTTGAATTACCAACTCATTAGATATAGAAATATGCAGCTACAGTTTTGCGGGGCGAATCGAGAAGTGACTGGATCTTGTCATTTACTTATTACCAAAAATAAACGAATCCTCGTTGACTGCGGAATGTTTCAAGGTTCTGATTTTAATGCTGGAAAAAACTTTGATGATTTTCCTTTTGATCCAAAGAGCATTGATGCATTGTTGGTAACTCACGCACATCATGATCACGTCGGGCGTATTCCTAAACTTGTAAAAGATGGGTTTTCTGGTCCTATTTATTTGACTCATGCGACATCTGAGTTGACTCCTCTTATTTGGGAAGATGCCTTTTCTATCATGTCATATGATCATAAGAAATTTGATTACCCGATGTTATTCGAACATGAGGATATTGCGAGAGCTCAGGCGCTGTTCAAGGGAATTGAACTAGGAAAGAGTATTGATCTTGGCGGGGGAGTGACTGCGGTATGGAAAGATGCAGGGCATATCTTTGGTTCAGCATTTATTGAAATTCTCGCTGATGGTACGCGAATTGGATTTTCTGGTGATATTGGAAACAATGGAGTGCCAATTCTCCGAGAAACCGAAAAACTAAGCCCTGTTGATTTACTCTTATGTGAGTCTACCTATGGCGACCGCTTGCATGAACCAGTAGACTCACGAAGAAAAATAATTCTTGATGCGATTAAGCGTGGTGTTGCCCGCGGAGGGACTATCATGATTCCTGCGTTTTCACTTGAGCGAACTCAGGAATTATTGTATGAACTAAACACACTTGCAGAGTATGACCATACTCTTCCGCCAATTCCTATCTTTGTTGATAGTCCTTTGGCAATTGATGCAACTAAAGTATTTGCAAAATACCACGAATATTACGACGAAGATGCAAAGAAAAAATATATGTCGGGCGATGACTTCTTTGACTTTCCGCATCTGGAATTAACGTATACTAAACTTGAATCCCAAAAGCTCAACCGTATTCGTGGAGCTAAGCTTGTGATTGCGGGAGCAGGAATGATGAATGGAGGTAGAATTCAGCATCATGCGATACGCTATTTGCCTGATCCTAATTCAACAATCCTATTTGTCGGATATCAAGCCAAAGGAACTCCAGGTAGGCGTATTCTTGATGGGGATAAGACAGTCACTTTACTTAGGCAGGATATTAAGGTAGAGTGTGCGGTCGAGTATGTATCCACACTTTCAGGCCATGGAGACCAGGCTAAATTGCAGCAATGGATCGGGGGTGCGGGTAAAACGCTCAAAAAAGTATTCTGTGTGCATGGAGAGGAGCAGACTGCTCTTACATTTGCTGAATTAATCCAGAATACTGCTAAAATTAGCACGTATGTCCCGACTTACAAAGAAGTGGTCGATATATAAATGCATCCTATGTCCGGTTGCTATTTTTGGTTTAGTTATTGGTATATTCGCTTATTCTCCGATTGTACTTCACTCAGAACAAACTCTTGATCCAGATGGTGATGGACTGACAGACGATCAGGAGGCATTGTATTATACCAATCCATTGAGCGCAGATACGGATGGTGATAGTTTTTTTGATGGTGATGAAGTGGAAAATGGTTATTCGCCACTTGCTGCAGGCAAAGTTCGTATGAGTGAACATGACCATGACAGTGATGGTTTGAATGACGAAATTGAAGGATTATTTGGCAGTGATCGTGGAAAAATAGATTCTGATGGCGATGGATTTTCTGATTTTGAAGAAGTTGCGCATGGGTATAGCCCGACTGATGCCGCTACCTCAACACGGTATGTTCGAGAAATTGAAGTTGACCGAACCAGTCAGCGATTATATTTTGTTGTGAATAATGTACGGTTACTCGATTTCCCCGTTTCAACAGGAAATCCCTGGACTCCGACTCCTGCTGGAGAATTTACAATTGATCGCATGATTCCTAACAAACGATATGTAGGCGTGGACTATGATCTATCGAATGTGAAATGGAATATGCGTTTTAAGCCGCTGTATTATATCCATGCTGCATATTGGCATGCGAGTTTTGGTGTGCGCACTATGTCTCATGGATGTGTGAATATGAAAGAGAGTGACGCAAAAATCCTTTATCAGTACGTAGAACCTGGAATGGCGGTAAAAATTTATGGCACTACTCCACCTCGAAGGGTAGTTGAGGTATAATAGTAGTTCAGAGTCAATACTAGGCAATGTTTGTATTGTGTATTGGCTGTGAACTCGTTTTTTATTATGAAGTTCAAAATAACATCAGATTACAAGCCAGGGGGAGATCAGCCCCAGGCAATAGACGGCCTCGTAGCGGGTATTGAAAAAAAGTTTGACCGCCAAACGCTTCTTGGTGTTACGGGATCTGGTAAAACATTTACGATTGCCAATGTAATTGAGCGCGTACAGCAGCCGACGCTTGTTATTGCACATAATAAAACCCTTGCCGCACAATTGTGTAATGAATTTCGTGAATTTTTTCCCAATAATGCGGTGGAATATTTTGTATCGTATTACGATTATTACCAGCCTGAAGCATACGTCCCTACGAGTGATACCTATATTGAAAAAGAAGCACAGATTAATCAAGAAATCGACCGTTTGAGACATGCATGTACACAAGCTCTGCTTACTCGTGAAGATGTGATTATTGTTGCATCAGTATCTGCGATTTACGGACTTGGATCACCCACTGAATATGAAAAAATTGTATTGCATCTGGAAAAAGGACAAGACATGGATCGTCATAGAATGATGGAGCAATTAATTGAAATGCAATTTCAGCGTACGACCGCTGATTTGACACGTGGAAGTTTCCGTATGCGCGGACAGGTGTTTGAAATTATGCCGGTAAACGAAGAGAGGATTTATCGATTTGAAATTAGCACACGGATTGATCGGATTGAAGTGGTGGATCCAGTGACTCGAAACGTAGTTCGAGATATTGAGGATGCGTGGTTTTTTCCTGCAAAACACTATGTTGTTGGAGAAGTCGCGCGAGAACGAGCGTTCGACACAATTAAGGAAGAATTAAAATTACAACTTGAGTATTTTAAAAAGCAGGGAAAATTACTCGAATATGAGCGCCTTAAACGTCGTGTCGCGTATGATCTTGAGATGATTAAAAACCTTGGATATTGTTCGGGAATTGAAAATTATTCCAGGCATTTTGAAGGCAGAAAAGAGGGTGAACCATCGTTCACTCTACTTGATTATTTTAGCCATGCTGAGCGAAAATTTCTCACTGTTATTGATGAATCTCATGTGACTGTTCCTCAGCTTCGTGGTATGTATCATGGTGATCGTTCGAGAAAAGATACGCTTGTCGAACATGGGTTCCGATTGCCTTCCGCTCGTGACAATCGCCCACTTCAATTTCCTGAATTTTTGGAGCGTGTGCAGCAGATGATTTTTGTGTCAGCAACACCGGCAGAATATGAGATTAATGAGAGTCAAAATGTAGTTGAACAAATCGTCCGACCAACTGGACTTGTTGACCCAGAAGTATTAATTCGACCAGTCACTGAAAAACCTGGAAAAAATATTTCACAAGTTGATGATATTATTATTCGTATTCAAGATCGAATTGCAAAAGGTGAACGAGCGCTTGTTACTACTCTCACCAAAAAAATGGCGGAAGATTTGACTGAGCATTTGAAAGAAAAGGGAATTAAAGTAAGTTATTTGCATAGCGATATTCTTACAATTGAACGTATTGAAATTATTACTGAATTGCGTAGAGGTACGGTAGATGTAATTGTTGGAGTAAACTTACTTCGTGAAGGGCTTGATATTCCTGAAGTTTCATTGGTGGGTATTCTTGACGCTGATAAAGAAGGATTTTTGCGCAATGACACGAGTCTTATCCAAACTATTGGTCGGGCAGCCAGAAATGCAAACGGATTGGTAGTCCTCTACGCTGATTCAGTGACTGACTCAATTGATCGTGCCATGAAGGAAACTGATCGACG
>DAORJA010000024.1:0-13460 GCA_035438805.1 Candidatus Magasanikiibacteriota bacterium | reverse complement strand
CATGAAGCAAATACTGATGACGATGGATGTTGTGGTGGTGGCTGTGGATGTTCTGATGAAGAAGAAAAGAAAACTGATGTGTAATATTCCTTAGTTAGGAACAAAAAATTCGCTCAGAAATGGGCGAATTTTGTTTCTCCCCTCGCAGGCTAGGCAATCTATCAGGCATCCTGCTATAATAAGGAAACGTTAAATTTAGCTAAAGTTTATGTTGGAAAAATTAAAAACAGATATTGTAATTCTCGGTGCTGGAATTGGGGGATATGAAGCATTCCGTACACTGAATCGAAAATTAAAGCAAAAGGGGTTAGGTGCGCACATCACCATTGTAGACGTGAATAATTATTTCACCTTTATCCCGCTGCTTCATGAAGTGGCAACAGGATCGGTAGAACCGACACATGCCTCAATTCCACTGCGTGAATTGGTGCACGATACGGCACACACATACATCAATGCCAAAGTAGAGAGCGTTGACTATACAAAGAAAGAAGTCCGTACCACTAGCAGTGTCATTTCATATGAGTATTGTGTTATCGCATTAGGGAGTGCGGTAAATTTTTATGGAGTACCGGGTACTAAAGAATTTACACATCACGTACGAAGTCTGAAAGATGCGCTGGCACTTAAGTATGCATTAGTAGAAAATCTCGAAAATAGTGAATCTGATGAATGTGTTATTACGATTGTCGGTGGGGGATATGTGGGCGTGGAAATAGCCGGGCAATATGGGACATTGAAAAATGGGGATTTGAAAAAACTATATCCACATAAAAAAATTACCGTGAGGGTGATTGAACCAAATAATTCAATATTGTCTGCCATGAAACCAAAAATGCAGGCAAATGTTACAAAACGTCTTGAGAAACTGGGGGTTGAATTTATATTCAATAATTCAACTACCGAAGTTACTAAAAATTCCGTAATATTAAAAACGGGTGAAGAAATAAGAAGTGATATTACCGTATGGGCAGCTGGGTTTAAAAATTTGGGCCCACAATTTGTAGAAGAAGAAAAGTGTGAAAAAGGTAGAATCAAAGTAGATGAATATCTGCGCATGACGGGCATTGAGTCATGTTATGTAATCGGGGATATTGCCTATGCCCTCGACGGAATTACGGGAAAACCTTGTCCTCAACTTGCTGAAGTAGCACACATACAAGGACAATTTGTAGGGGGTGATATGGTGAAGAGACTTAGGGGAAAAGAAGTAAAACCATTTGTATTCAAATCAAAAGGGCAGCTCATGCCGGTAGGAGATTGGTACGGAGTCGCTATTATCGGAGGAATAGCGTTATACGGCAGATTTGCATGGTGGATACGGCGAACAGTGTACGTACTATATATGCCAGGATTTCTTAGAAAATTGAGAATTGTATTTGATTGGACCATTCACAGTCTTGGGTTCGGGCACTTCATACACATCGAAAAAAAATAACATTTCAAAAATTAAATTACAAATCCTATATTGTTTGTTTGATATAGGATTTTTTGTTATAGTCATTGTACAGTCCGCTGGAATAAGGAGGAGCGGGCATAGACTCGTGGTTGTTCCCGGGATAAGGGACAAAAGTTCGGTGGACTATTGTTCCAACGAGCATGTGCTTTCCTGGCGTATACGCGAGAAACGAGAGAAATAGTGTTCGAGATCATTGTGACATTCGGGACTGTGCCGGAGGTACCGGCAGGTTATCGATCCTACACACGTGACAGCGATAAGCTTCTGGTGTGTTCGTACGAGAGGAAATCAGGCGAATGGGACGAACCGTCGCTCATTCATCGATACCTCAATCGTCACGAGCTCGCTCAAGCTGATGCGGTGTACGTCTACGTCGGAGACGTGGAGTCTACGTGCACACGAGAACAAGCATGGCTTCTAGTTCGCTGGATCCTCGGAGAGATGAGTATCTTCAGGAGGCAGAAGAAGGACGACAAGAAGGCGAAGATGTCCGAGGTGAAGGTGGTCATAAGCTTCGAAGGACTCACACCCGAGACTCGGGAAAAGGAGGAGCGCGAGGCACAAGATCTTGGGGTCAAGGTGGTCGAACTGAAAGATGTGTCGGCGGAGAACTTCTTTGCGGACATTTACCGGAAGTATCGACCGGCGGCCTGACCATTCCTGCCAGGGACGTGAGAAAGCGCAGTAGCGCATTCATGTACCCTGGCTACTTCATTTATAAAAAATACACGAGAGTAATTCCCGTGTATTTTTTATGTTACGTTTTATTTCATCTCTCCCCATCGATCTCCAATCTCAACCCCCACATCAATTGGTACTTTTAATTTTGCTACATTTTGCATTTCGGTTTTTACAATCTCTGCAACTGTTTCAGCATAAGCTTCTTCAACCTCGAGGACTAGTTCATCATGAATCTGGAGTGTCATTCGAGTGTGTACTCCAAGCAATTTTTCTTTCTTGAGCGCATGATAGACTGCAATCATTGCCATTTTCATAAGATCAGCTGCTGTTCCTTGAATCGGCATGTTGATCGCCATGCGTTCTCCTGCTGCTTGGATTTGTCTATTAGGTGATTGTAATTCAGGCACATATCGTTTTCTTCCAAATAATGTTTCTACGTATCCTGTTTCCTTTGCTCGAACCAACGTGTCATCCATGTATTTCTTTACACCCGCAAACGTATCAAAATATTTTTGGATAAATTCTTTTGCTTCCATGTGGGAAATACCGGTACGCGATGAAAGTCCAAATGATCCCATGCCATAGAGAACTCCGAAGTTAACTTCTTTTGCGGATCTTCGGATGTCCTTAGTAACTTTATCAAGTGGGATATTATGGATTGCAGCTGCAGTTGCTGTATGAATATCATCGCCTTTTTTGAATATTTCAATCATGCGTTCATCATTCGCAAGGGAAGCTGCAATACGAAGTTCGATCTGCGAATAATCAGCAGAAATGAGTTTGTTTCCAATGTCCGCAATAAATGCTTTTCGCACGTCTTTTCCAAGTTCAGTTCGAATTGGAATGTTTTGTAAATTTGGGTCAATACTTGAAAGACGTCCGGTTGCAGCAATTGCCTGGTTGAATGTTGTATGAATTCGTCCTGTTTTTGGATTAATCAAAGTCGGCAATACATCAATATAGGTGTTTCGAAGCTTTTCTACTTCACGATATTCTTCAATAAAAGGAATAATAGAATGCATTTCCCGTAACTTTTCAAGTTCACTTGCAGCAGTCGAGTAGCCAGTCTTGCCTTTTTTTATCATGTCAGTTGGAAGTCCTAGATCCACAAAAAGAATATCTCTCAATTGAGTTGAGGAAGATACATTGAATTCCTTACCAGCTTCTTTCCAAATCTTACCTTCTAATTCTTTGATAGTCTTCCCAATCTTAACTGACAATCTTCCTAAGAGCGGAAGATCAATGGCAACGCCCGCAAGCTCCATATGTGCAAGTACAGGGATCAATGCCATTTCAATGTCCTCAAATAATCCTTTTTCTGATTCGCTTGCTAATTGTTTTTCATATTTCTCATGTACTCGGAGCATAGCCGCAAGCTCTGTTGCGATAATATGTGGATCAATGCCAAATAGAGACGATTGATCAGTATTTGGAAGTTCAATTCCTAATTCTCGAATAGCAATTGATTCCATGTCATGTGCACGTGTACTCGAGTTGAGCAGGTATGATGCAATCATGACATCAAATAACTGTGCTTTGAATTCGACTCCTACGTGCATGTACAGTTTTACAAATTGTTTTACATCATGCCCGACAATGGTAATTTCTTTTGAGTTGAATGGTAGTTTTTCAAGCAGTGTTAGTGGAATCATCCACGACGTATCGGCAACAACACATACAATACCCGTACATGTTGAAGTAAGAATATTTCCGTTTTCATTTTGGAAACACGGACGGCACGCTACAGTTTTATATTTTTTGATGAGCGAACTTAATTCAGAAATATTATTAGTATCAACATTGGTCACTTCACCAACTTTCATCTTCTTTTCTTTCTTTTTAGAAGTAGTTGTTTTTTCTTCAGTGGCTTCTGCACCTCCAGATACACGCTTCACGAGAGAGTAAAAACCAAATTTCTTGAATAATTCAATAACATCTTCTCGTTTGTACGACGTAGTTTGCATTTCGGGAAGTGAATATTCAATCCCAGGAACATTAGTATCAATCGTTGCAAGTTTTTTACTCATGAGTGCTGATTCATGACCTTCACTTAATTTCTTTTGCACACCAGTAGATATTTTTTTGTCTTCTTTTTTTAATGCATCGTAAATTTTTTCAAGTGATCCAAAATTAGCAAGTAACTCGGTCGCAGTTTTTTCTCCAATTCCTTTGACACCAGGAATATTATCGGATGTATCACCGCGAAGAGATTTGTAATCAATCATCTGTGCCGGAGAAAAACCCAGCTTCTCTCGCATGTGACTCTCATTGAATAGTTCAAAATCAGACATTCCTTTTCGGAGAAGATACACTTCGATTTTATTGTCATCGATCAGCTGCAATAAATCTTTATCGCCAGTCACAATAATACACGTGATGTCTTTATGTACTCCAGTAATTTTTTTTGCTAATGTTCCAATCAAGTCATCAGCTTCAAATCCAGTCTTTGTATAAATAGGTACATTAAAACCTTTCACTAGTTCATGCACGAGTGGAATCTGGTCATAGAGTGCCTGATCAGTCTTCACACGAGTAGCTTTGTATTCAGTATAGATTTCATCACGGAATGTGCCACCAGCTACATCAAACGTGGTTACCAAGTAGTCGGGCTTGAGGTCCCCCATGACTTTGAGGAGCATAGAGGCAAATCCGTACACTGCATTCACGAGAGTCCCATCTGGAGCAGTAAGAGGAGGGAGGGCATGATAGGCGCGATGGATTATGGCATTTCCATCGATAATGACGACTGTTTTGTTTTGGGTAGACATAGATGTATAGATTGAGGATAGTATATCAGGCTTTTATATAACAGGTAACTTGTATCACATATTAATAAACTTGGCTAGATTGAGTATATTTTGCTACATTGAGCGAAAATATACTGCAAAAGGCTTGACAAAATGGGTAAAATGTGATATATTCTTTTGTTAATAATCGTCCTTTATATATCTTTCTCCAGCTCCAGTCTTCATTTTTGCTTATTTAAGCCAAATAATCAGAAACGAAGGCTGGGAATCCACCCTCCTTCACAGTGACCCATACGGTGTATCAGAAGCGCAGTAGGCATGGTGCCGAGACGTTTACTGACTGCCAGTGGGCCATAGGAGATAAGTCATGAGCGAGCCGACGTTTCCGCAGATGCAGCACTTCTTCGTCCTCGTTGGCGAGGGGAAGATCACGGCTGAGAACTTCCAGAGCTTCCTCGAGAACCCCAACAAGTTCTTCGAGGGGAACCTCACCAAGGATATGGTCGTCCCGACCACGATGACCGTTGGTGCTCGTACCTACGACATCCTTCGCTTCCACAGGGGAAGACAGAAGTCGACGATGGTCGATCAGGCGAAGGACCTCTCGGCTCATCTTGGACAGGAGGATGGCAAGCATATTCTGAAGCATCAGGATGACATCCCTGCTGTGCTCCGTGGCAAGGTCAACTTCGTCTTCACTGACTGGCGTCATCCTGACGATCAAGGCCGTGTCGCCTATGTCGTCTGGAACGGCGACGGGTGGGTTCAGGACTGGGAGTGGCTCGTGCCCCAACGGAGCGGCCGAAGCCGCATGCTCCGCCGTAAGTAGCACTTGAATTCTCGGGATCTTGGGAAGTTCCCTTGGTCCCTTCTGCTCGATTTCCGAGCAACCCCGCATCCTACGATGCGGGTTTTTCATTTTTATAGGGTAAAAGCACCTTTGACAAATACCCTCCTTTTCGCTATAATCAGCAAACTATTAGGTATAATTTACTTTGTATGGAACACACGCATAAAAAACTCAAAAATTCAGAAATCGAGATGACCATTACGGTCACTGCTGCTGAATATGAAAAACACTTACGAAAAGCGGCTGAGCGTATTTCAAATAGAACCACGATCAAGGGCTTCCGCAAAGGACATGCTCCTTTTGACATGGTAAAGCGAGAAATCGGAGAAATGCATGTAATGAATGAAGCTCTCGAAGACATTCTTCAAGAAACTTTTTTTAAAGCAGTAACAGAAGAGAAGCTTGATACTATTGGAATGCCAAAGATTAATATTGAAAAAATCGCTCCAGGCAATGACTTTGTATATAAAGCAGTAGTTGCAATTCTTCCTGTAGTAACACTTCCAAAACTTGAAAAAATCAAAGTAGAACATAAGGCAAAACCAGTAACTGAGACTGATATTGATGCGGTGATTGAAAACCTCACCAAAATGCAGGCAACAGAAGTGGTGAAGGAAGGCAAAGCTACCAAAGAAGATAAAGTAGTAATCGATATGGACCTCCTTCTTGATGGGGTACCAATCGAAGGCGGACAAGCAAAAGATTATCAGGTGTATCTCTCGGAAAATCAACATATTCCTGGATTCAATGACGCACTTGTGGGAGTCGAAAAAGGTGAAGAAAAAGAATTTGATATTCCATTTCCAAAAGACTATTACAATAAAATGCTTGCAGGAAACACGGGACACTTTAAGATAAAAGTAAAAGAAGTGTATACTCGCGTATTCCCAGAAGTGAATGATGAATTTGCAAAAAAAGTTGGTCAAGACAGTGTCATCAAACTTCGTGAATTATTGCAGAGTAATATGGAACATGAAGCGCTTCACAAAGCTGATGAGGTAGCTGAGATTGAAATGTTTGATGCTTTGATCGACAAATCAAAGTTCGAAGAAATTCCTGAAGTATTGATAGATGCTGAGCGAAAGAAAATGTTTTATGAGCTCAAGCGTGATCTTGAAAAAAATGGAATCACTGTAGACCAATATCTCGCAGATCTTAAAAAAACTGAAGAAGATATTCAAAAAGATTTCACTGAGCAGGCAACGAAGCGTGCCAAAGCTGCACTTGTTTCCCGCCAGATTGCACGGGATGAGAGTATTATGGTAAGTGATGAAGAACTTAAGGCAGAAATTGAAAAAATGAAAAAAGAGTATAAGGATCATCCTGAATATCTCGAGAACCTCACTAAAGCTGAAGTACAAGATTCAGTTCGAATCTACCTCGTGAACCGAAAAGTAATTAATTTTCTTCATGAGAAAATATTGACTGGTAGACCAGAACACAAACATGAATAATATAAAAAACAGATGGCGAAAGCTATCTGTTTTGTTTGTCATATATGTCTGATATCATACTATCGATGCGTCATTACCTATGAAATACAAAGCAGTATTATTTGATGTAGATGGAACTCTTCTTGATACCAGGGAATTTATTTTCCAAGGTTTTGATTATACATTTGATCTACACAATCTCCCTAGAATTGATCGAAATATTCTCTCTCAATCAATGGGGAATAGTCTTACATTGAGCTATCAGAATTTTTTTCCTAATACTCCAATTGAACATTTGGTCGAAGCGCATCGAGTATTCCAAGAACACAATCTTCATTTAGCTGTACCTTTTGAACATACACTAACAACTCTTGCTCTTATTAAAGAACGAGGAATAAAACTCGCTGCAGTGACTACGAGATCCAGTAGAACTTCAATTGATACACTCAAAAATACCGGGGTGTATCAGTATCTAGATGTGGTAATATCAGGTGATGATGTAGAAAATCGAAAACCACATCCAGAGCCAGTATTCAAAGCACTGGAATTATTGAAAATAGAACCGCATGAAGCTGTCATGATTGGGGACACTGATTCTGATATTCTTGCTGGAAAAAGTGCAGGGACTCAAACAATCGGAGTAAGTTATGGATTCTTTGGAGAGACTATTCGCGACCATGGTCCTGATTATGTGGTTACTGATATTAAAGAGGTGATTGAGTTTATATAGTTATGCGTATCACGATTACGGTAAAACCAAGATCTTCCAAAATAGAAGTTATTCAGATTTCAGAAACAGAGTATCAAGTAAAATTAACAGCATCACCTGTAGATGGAGAAGCGAATGAACAGTTACTAAAAGTATTAAGCGACTATTTTGAGATTCCAAAAACTCGTATTTCAATTCTCAAAGGAAAAACTGGAAAGAAGAAGATTGTGGAAATTGATAAATAAAAAAACCCTTGATAGGGAATTCGTTTGCCCGCACCCTTTCGACAGAAGTCGATCAGGTGCGAGCAGACGAGCTATGGCTAGGACGCCGCCTGGGGCGTCTCCACGGGCATGAAGTCGAAGCGCACGTAGTGCTGCTTCTCCGGAGGAGCGGGATGGATGAGGGCACGGTTGCCCTCCACGTTCCCTTTCTGCCAGGCGAAGCGGTCGATGGCGAAGGTGCCATAGCCGTCGACCTCGAGGACACTCGACTGCGAGTGGTCCTTGATGCGGCAGACCTTGCCGAGCGTTCGGGGCTTGGCGTTGCGGTTGTAGCCGATGATCATGCTGCCGACGAAGCCGGCGTTCTCGAGGTTGAGGGGGGCGGGCATGGTCGGCCCGACGTTCTGGTTCTGGGACGGGGTGGGCGATGAAGTTGACGGGTCCATCTATTCCTCTGGTGCGTTGTGGATGTTGAGCCATATAGCTCGACAGGTGCATAGTATAGAGGTTTTTGTGTGATTGTCAATAATTTCTGTGGGCAAACAAAAAACACCCGCCATATTTCAAGTAATAAAAATATGAATCCGGGTGAATGTTAAGCTTTTTTGAATTTCCAAATTTCACGGCCAACAAATTGGTTGTCTCGAGAATAGAGGAGTGAGGTATGTTTTTCCGAAAAAGGAATAATATTGAATCCCAGTTTTTCAATTTCAATATGCGCGTTAGTCTTCACCCATTCTTTGCCTGATTTGAATATTGGGATTATAAAAATAATTACACCTGTAGGAGATAAGATATTTTTGAATGATTCAAAGCTGTTGAGGTATAGCATTTTCAGTTCAAGAGCCTGAGTTTCCAGTACAAATTTGCTTTCATGACCACGCAGTGGTTTTCCCATATAAGGCTCAGATACAATTACATCAACGCTATGCTTTTTAAAAACATTTTCTAATTTTTCAGCAGATGCAAGATGTACTCTGGTTTCAACTTTTGCGTGTGAATGGTCTTTCAAAAACCATCGAGTATTTTCAATAGAATCTTCAACAGCTTTCTCAGAATTATCAGATCCTGATACGTGAGTATACCCAAGAGAAAGTGCTTCAATAAGTACAGTGCCTGATCCACAGAAAGGATCGAGGAGGTGAGAATGCAGTGGTGCTTCAGAAAGATTTACCATTATACGCGCAAGCTTCGGTGGTAGCATACCACTTCGGCTATCAGTGCGTGGTCGCTCATAATCACGAT
The DNA here is from genome assembly GCA_035438805.1 of Candidatus Magasanikiibacteriota bacterium. Classification (GTDB taxonomy): domain Bacteria; phylum Patescibacteriota; class Patescibacteriia; order Magasanikbacterales; family UBA922; genus UBA922. The sequence goes on along the minus strand of DAORJA010000024.1, from coordinate 4,112 downwards.
GGGTAAAAGATTCGATATCCTGAATTCCACACGTCACATACCATTCATGTTCTACTTTGATAATATCTCCTTTTTTCTCAATCAAATTGTTGTGAATGACTGTCGCTGCATTTTTTGATTCAATGTATCGGACAGAACGACCTATGCTTTTTAAATGTTTTTTTACTTCAAGTGCGAGAGATTTTTGATTTACTCCTGAAATCGAGAATTGAATTTTTCCATCAGTTGCGTGCTCAAGATGGTGCGCAATCGTTAACAGATCAGTGGATTGTTTTTCTATACAATATGCAATGCGAATTGTGCCACCAAGAATATGTATTAAAGCCTGAGCATCAAGTGTATGGTCAACTTCAATAATAAAAAAAGAGTCGGTTGCTCGTGCTTCACGGTAGGGAATTGATAATCGCTTAAAGACAGAAATAATTTCAGCAATAGATACATGTGGCTGATGTCCTAGTTCAAATGCATATTTCATAATTGAGTGGTACTTGTACTAGGAGTGCTTGAAGCAGTCGTGGTTGGCCCCGAGTGTAATCCGTTCATAGTAGAGGTGATTGCTCTATCGTAAAAAGGATCTCTCGTAGGAGGAATAAATTTCAAATTTTGTTTTTCAGCATCAGTACGTAGCACTTGTTCGAAGAGGGTAAAGTTTACAGGCCCCGCACTCTTTGATACTGCTTCTGCTCGAAAATCAGTTTCGTAGGTTGATATTCGATTGGACATAACGTAAACCGTCCAGGTCGCGTAGCTCGTAACAGTGAGGCAAATAAGCGCAACACCAACTGTAATCAAACGTAGTGTGGAAACATTGGCAAATTCAGGTGGAACTGGATTGTGGATACGTTTGGGCGTATTAGTTAACATACGATGGTTCGCTAGTAGTATTAAGCGTCGCGCTAAAAGTGATAACAATGTGATTCTCTCCTAATTTCGAAGTTTTTTCAATAGTGAGTCCTTTGATGCTTAGATAATAAGGAATTGACTCAAGTTCAGCTAAATAACTTTCAATACGCTCAAGCGGACCTTCTGTAGAAAATGAGAAAAGATAATGTCCAGCAAATTGGGTCTGATCTTCATGGGGCAAGTACGATACCGACAATTCTTGTTCTACACCGTTTTGTTCAGCGATATATTCGATTAATTCAATTAATTTTTCTTCTTCAGATTTGGTAATCGAAATTTCTGTAGTATGCGATAAATCATCTTCGATACGGTCGATTTCAATAAGTGATCTTCGAAGCAATCGTACGCGTTCAAGCTCTTCGTTATCAGCGCTTACTTGTGCAATCATTGCATCAGTAGTTTGGGTAATAGAATTGAGAGAAGGAAATATAAAGCCAAATATGACACCCACTCCTGCAGAGAAGAAGAAGATGATAGTAATAATGAGTTTGTGGGTAATCGTAAATCTCATATTATTTGAGTGTTGCCTGGATAGTAAACGGAATATCTTCTTTGCGGGTAAGTTCACCAAGCGGTATATGAACTGATTCAAGCACCGGGAGCGCCTTCATCGCAGTCTCACATTCTCCGAGTACTTCGCGAGAGATGGCAGTACCTGCGAGTGAAAAAGTATGTGCTTCTGAGTCAAAAATAACAGAACTTACTTCAATTCCTGGAGGAAGTGCTGCAAGAATATCATGTACGCGTGGTGACCAAAGGGTAAATGTGGACTGAGTTTGTTCTATTTTTTTGATCTGCCTATTGGTCGCGACAATCCGTTGGGTATCTATAAGGTAGGATCGTCTTCCTGAGAGAACTCCGTACGTAAGAGATGCTCGGTAGTCAATAAAAAAGTTTTCTGCTACCAGTAGCACTGCTGCCAATACTGCAATGAGAGAAAAGACTAATGCACAAGCACTTTTGAGATACGTAAAGAGTGCTAATCGCTTGAGATGAGCTTTTTTTGAGTCAGACAATACATTGATTCGAATAGGAAACATCATATGCATTATATAGTGTCGCGCGTGGTAAATGGATTATCAGCTGCCCGTAAGGCCAATCCGATTGCTGTTGCGTACGAAAGCGCTAAGTCATTTTCCATAGGAGCGTGTTTTGGGTCAATACCCAGATTTTTCCATACATTTCCTCTCACACATTCAACACTTAATGCTTCACTGAGAACTGTATCTAGATGAAGCAAATTACATGATCCTCCACACAAGACAATACGGGTAATACGGTTTGCATTAGTATTGTGTCCATAGTACGAAGAAAACGTATGTTCAAGAGCTTTTGAAAATTCTTGCACTAGTTTGAGAAGTGCTGGTGTATTTTTTTTGCCCGAAGGAATTTCTAGTCCAGTATCTTTCTTTATTTTTTCAGCAGTAGCCTCGTCTACTTTTTGGGAATCCATGATCGCATGAGTCAATAGTTCTCCTGAAAAAGGAAGCACGGTACTGAATTGGATAACGTCACGGTCATAAATAATAACTTGTGTACGTGTCGATCCTATATCAATGATTGCACGAGCTTCTTCTTTGTATTCTTTATGAGCAGTAACCATGGATCGGGCGATTGCCACTTCTTCAATTTCAAGCGCCATAACTCCCAAGCCTAGACTCTCTAGTAAATAGGTGTAGCTGTCTCCAATACGTTTAGGGATCGCGCCGACCAAAATTCTAACTTCAGTATCATTGTATTCAGGCTGCACCACATGCCAATCGACTGAATATGTCGTAAGATCATCAACGGGTAAATAGGTTGAAATTAAATTAAGTACATCAGGAGAGTCAGTTGCAGACATGTCACTCTTAGGAATGGATATTAGCTTGAGAAAACTGTGGTTTTCAGGAACTGATGCTACGACCCAAGGACTCTTAATAGGGTGCTCACCCCGTCGTTCTCCTTTGAGGAGTTTTTCGATTTTCTTTCGAACAAGTTCGGGCTGTTCAATAATTCCATTGACAACAAGCCCGGGTTCAAGAGGGCACATTCGCATTGCGACTGGCTGGAATGTAGTGCTTCTAATTTTTTCACGATTCCTAAGCTGAACCAGTTTTACTGATCTATCTCCGATGTCTATTCCAAAAGCATGTGGAAAAGGATGGGTGAGCATGGTAATTAAAAAGCTTGAGTAAGTGAATACATAGGCATGATAATTGAAACCGCAATACCCGCAACACCGACACCTAACATAATAATAATTACTGGTTCAATAATGGTGGAAAAATTTTTCATGGTTTTGTCTACTTCATCTGAATAGAATGATGCAAGTTCTTGAAGCAAGTGGTCTATTTCACCCGTTTTCTCTCCCACCATGACCATTTCAGTCACCATCGGCGGAAACAATTTTGGACTGCTGGCCAACGTGTCTGATAACTGTTCTCCCTTTGATAGGTTCTCAGTCGCATTCAATAGTGCTCCTTTATACCGGACGTTCTTACAGGTTTCGCCAGCAATCCGTACGGCATCAACAATGGGAATCGTACTTTTGAGTAGTGATGATAAAGTCATGGAAAATCGCGCAAGGTTTACTTTTTTTACTATTGCTCCAAAAATGGGCAACCGGAGTATGACACCATGCATGAAATATCTGAAGGTCGAATTCTTTTTTACCATAAATAAGAAGAAAGCAATGCAGAGAGCGGTAATACCTAGCACCAAAATCATGTTGAGTGGTTGTGAAAGAAAATCAGTGACACCAATCAAAATTTTTGTTGAGAGTGGTAATTCAGCTTCAAATTCATCAAACATTGCAGTGAGTTTTGGAAGAACAAACGTCACCATGAGTACGCCAATAACAAGAATTGCGCCTACAATTACTGATGGGTAAATTAACGCTCCCTTAACACTAGAAACCAACGCATGATTTTTTTTCATCTGCACCACTACCTGTTCAAGTGCGTCTTCAAGTTTTCCAGCAATTTCACCGGATGCAATCATTTTGGTCTGTAAATCAGGAAAAATTTTTGGGTACAGCATGAGACTATCACTCAATTGGTTTCCTTTTTCCACATGGTCAGTAATCTCTTTGACAATGCGGGCAAATTTTTTATTCTGTGCTTCTTTTGCAAGTACATGTAATGCTTCAATAAGAGAGAGACCTGCATGTATCATCGTCTTTAAACGGTTATTGAAAAAAATCCGATCGTCCATGTAAATTTTTTCAT
>DAORJA010000023.1:0-13719 GCA_035438805.1 Candidatus Magasanikiibacteriota bacterium | reverse complement strand
AGCGTACGATGCAATCGCGCGCAATCGCGAACGATTGAAGATTGTTTCAAAAGAGAGGGTGTGTGAGGAATTTTTCAAACTCCTCGGCACTCCTACTCCATCTGTCGGATTATGGATTTTGTATCAGACCGGATTGATTAATGAATTTCTTCCTGAGGTAAGCGAATTGAATGGAGTCGAGGAATTGTATGGTCATCAACATAAGAATAACCTCGTACATACGTTTAAAGTAGTTGATAATATTTCTGAGCGAACAGATAACACACTGCTTCGATTTGCAGCCCTCATGCATGATATTGGAAAACCAGGAACCAAATCATTTATCCCAGGACGTGGATGGGCATTTGACATGCACGAACATCTGGGGCGAAAAATTGTACGAGATGTTGGTCGAAGGCTGCGTATGAGTAAAGGAGATACTGAATATGTGGCGTTACTGGTCCGCTGGCACCAGCAGCCGATTGCACTTATGGATGATGGAGTGACTGATAGTCCGGTTCGACGTCTGATTGTAAATCTAAAAGATAAGCTGGATGATTTGCTTACACTTTGTCGAAGTGATATTACGACAGGAAATCCATACAAGCTGAAGAAACGATTGAAAAATTATGATCTTCTTGAAAAGCGTATTGCCGAAGTAACTGAAAAAGATAAACTTCGCGCATTTCAATCACCGGTGCGCGGTGAGGAGATTATGGAATTAACAGGACTCAAAGCCGGTCCTACAATTGGAAAAATTAAAAAAGCTTTGGAAAATGCAATTCTTGATGGATTGGTCGAGAATGATTATGAGAAAGTAAAAGAATATTTTTTTTCCATTAAAGATGCTTATATGCAGAATGTTGAAGAATGGGAAAAAAAAGATGCAAGAACACAATTTTAATATAGCCTTATGCCAAAACTTATTGAAGTCAAAGACTTGAAAAAACAGTACGAGAATGAGGAAGTGATTACTAAAATTTTGCATGGGGTAACTTTTGATATTGATAAAGGTGAATTTGTCTCCATCATGGGTCCATCTGGATCTGGAAAATCTACACTCATGCATATCTTAGGCTTTCTCGACACTTTGTCTGAAGGTTCTTTTTTCTTTGAAGGACAAGATGTAAGTAAACTTTCTGATGATCAGCTTGCAATCATGCGTAGTAAAAAAATTGGTTTTGTATTTCAAGCCTTTAATTTGCTTAATCGCTCTACAACACTTGAAAATGTAATGCTTCCATTGCTCTATACTGATGTGTCAAAGAAAGAGCGTGTCGCACGCGCCACTGAATTACTAGAGCAAGTGGGATTGGGTCATAGACTTCAGTATTCTCCAAACAAATTATCTGGAGGAGAAAAGCAACGTGTCGCTATTGCGCGAGCACTGGTAAATAATCCAGAAGTTATTTTTGCGGATGAGCCTACAGGAAACCTGGATTCAAAGTCAGGATTACAAGTTATGAAGATTTTGCAGGATTTGAATGAAAAAGGTCATAGTATTATCCTCGTTACACACGAAAAATATACTGCCGAACATGCAAAACGTATTATCCGTCTTAAGGATGGTGTTATTGAGTATGATAAAGAAGTTACTCAGAGACAGCTTGCAGGAGAGAGTGCAGCACTCAAGAAATAGGTTTAGTGATCGAGGGTAATTTTTGTATCTATGGATTTTTTGGAAAGCACAACTAATGCACTAAAAATAATTGCTCGGAGTAAAGCTCGATCTTTTTTGACGATGCTTGGAATTGTGATTGGCGTCATGGCGGTTATTATTGTGATGTCTGTTGGTGCTGGAGCTCAAAGTCTTATTATTAATCAAGTAAAGGGACTAGGGTCGAATTTAGTAGTAGTTCTCCCTGGGGCTTCAGAACAGGATGGACCTCCAGCATCAGCACTTGGAATTGTAGTAACAACGCTTACTAATGAAGATGGAGAGGCGATACTCAAAGAAGCTTGCACATGTATTGAAGACTTGACTGTATATGTGACGGGTAATGATATTATTACTGCAGAAGATTACACTACGAGAGGGAACTATACAGGAACGAGCGCTGCATATATTCGAGTGGAAGATACCGAAGTTGCCGTCGGTAGATTTTTTTCTAGTGATGAAGAAAAAAACTTCGCTCATGTCGTCGTACTTGGTTCGGGAATGAAAGATGAATTATTCGGAAATGTTGATGCTATTGGCAAACGTATTAGAATTGGCAAAGTGAGCTTTACAGTGATTGGAGTTATGAAACAACGTGGAGTTTCAGGATTTCAAAATCAAGATGATCAGGTATTTATCCCAGCGAGTGCTGCGCAAAAATTATTGCTCGGTATCAATCATGTAAATTTTGTGAGAATGAAGATCGATACAGCAGAACATGTGGATGGAGCTATGGAAGCTGTGAGGCAGTTATTGCGCGACCGGCACGACATTAAACCTGATGAAGATGCTGATTTTTCAGTACGGTCAATGGCAGAGGGATTGAGCGCGATCACGAATATCACTAATGCGCTTAAATTTTTCCTCGTTGCAATTGCAAGTATTGCTTTGGTTGTTGGAGGCTTTGGTATTATGAATATAATGCTTGCGACAGTACAGGAGCGCACACGAGAGATCGGACTCCGGAAAGCTGTAGGTGCAACATCAAGACAAATCACACTTCAATTTTTGATCGAGTCGGTTGTTATTACTTTTGTTGGAGGAACGATCGGTCTTATCTTGGGAGTATTAATCTCTGTGGTTGTTGCAACGGTCGCTCAAAAATTGGGGTATTCCTGGGATTTGGTTATTACTGCAGGCTCGATAGTGCTTGGATGGGGAGTCTCTGTCGGAATTGGTCTCATGTTTGGAATTTTACCTGCGCGACGCGCAAGCAGACTGAATGCTATTGATGCATTACGATACGAATAATTACTATCTATGATGTTAAAAGATTTATTTACTATCGCATCAGGAGCACTTCTGAGACAAAAAATGCGCACTATACTTACGGTTATAGCGCTTGGTATTGGTATTGCATCAGTCGTGATTATTGTGTCTGCTGGTAAGGGACTTGAATCAATGGTATTGGGTGAACTTGATATCTATAGTCCAAATACACTTAACGTAGAGGTACGTGTTCCAGGAAAAGGTGGTGCAACAAGTATGTCGACTGGTATTACTATTACGACTCTCAAAAATTCGGATATGGAGGCGATCATGAAACATCCGAACATATCTCTTGCATACAGCTATGTCACGAGTCAACAAGTTATCAAATATCGTGAAGAGAATGAGACAGTAACAGTGTTTGGGTATGGCGCCTATGCAGCTGAAGTAGATAATGTAAAAATTGCAGAAGGAAGATTCTATATACCCGATGAAGAAGCGGCTCTTGCGCAAGTGGTGTTTATTGGATCAAAAATAAAAGAAGATTTTTTTGGGGATGATATCGCGGTTGGTAAAAATATTTTTGTCAAAGGAAAATCATTTCGGGTTGTGGGAGTCCAGGAACCTATGGGTGCTTCATTTGGGTTTGATATGGATAGTGTCGTGTATATACCAACTGAAACACTTCAGAAACGTTTGCTAGGCACTGATTATGTAATGGGCATTAATGCCCATGTGATAGACATGACGCAGCTTGAAACCACTAAAGAGGATGTAGAAATGCTCTTACGTGAAAGACATGATATCACTGATCCTGATAAAGATGATTTTGAAGTGGCGACCATGGACGAAATTAGAGATACACTAGAGACAGTTGTCGGTGGGATTACCCTACTTTTGATTGCTTTGGTATGTATTTCCCTGGTTGTTGGCGGAGTTGGAATTACAAATATCATGTATGTCACAGTTGCTGAGCGTACATTTGAAATAGGGCTCAGAAAATCACTTGGTGCCCGATCACGAGATATTTTATTGCAATTTTTAATTGAAGCCATGCTTCTTACCCTCCTCGGAGGGCTGGTTGGAGTATTTTTTGGAGTGTTGATTTCATATCTGATATATCTCGTAGCAACGAGTGTTGGTCTTAATTGGGTTTTTGCTGTGCCATTGTATGCAGTAGTGCTTGCACTTGGATTTTCTACTGCTGTTGGATTGTTTTTTGGACTATATCCTGCGCGGAAAGCGTCGATACTTAATCCTATTGAAGCTCTTCGAAAGGAGTAATATTGTTGTCAAAATTTTCAGCCTCGAATCATTGTGTGTAGTTATTTTTTTTGCTATACTTGGCCTATGAGTTACGTCGATAAGCCATTTTTTCATGTCGTCACGAAAGTCAGTACTCAAAGTTGCGCCATCGGCTGATTTCACATACCAATCAAATAATATTTTGGATGTTTATTTGAATTGGGAAAAACTATTACAATCATATCGTACTCTTCGTAAGGGTAAAAAAACCATTGCATCTAGGCGTCGTCTGCAAAGATTGCGTAAGGAAGTTTTTGTAAATTACATTAAGCATTTTTTTTCCTTTTCATTACTTATATTCAGACTTATACTTCCTTCATACATGAAAGGTAAGGTGACTGTCTGGACCAATCTGCGAACCATTGCGAGAGAAAAAGAATTTAGACCACTTCGAATTGCTTTTTTTTCGCAATTATTTTTCCTTTATCTAGTTATCCATGTGGGTATTGTGGTATTTCGCGACTATGCGACACCTGTATTTGCTGCTACGTATACCTGGGTACAGTCTACGTGGAGTGGGGGAGCAACAACGTCGACCCCTGTGCATCCTGGGAATCAAACTGGGTGGAGTGGGTATTCAAGTGCATCATCAACTGTAAGTGCATCATCGAGCATCGCCCTTATTCCGGTTGGTGTATCTACGACTCAAACAAGTGATACAGATTTTGCTGGCGGAACTTTTTCGCAAACTGTTGTGTCAGGGTCAGGAAGTAGTACGATTGTACAGCTTACCAGCACCTCAACTCCCGCTAATTCATGGGATAGCGTAATTCCAGCATTTCCGGAGACTGGGGTAAACGATGGTTCAAAGATTATTCGAAATGGTTCTGATGACGAAATATATGTATTTGAGGGTAGTCTTAGTACTGGATTTTATAAATATTCTATTTCTAGTAATACATGGACAGCGCTCGCTCCTGTTCCTGCAACCTTATATGATGGGGATGCAGTTATTCGAAATGGTTCTGATGACGAAATATATGTATTCAGAGCAATTAGTGGGAACTTCTATCGCTACTCCATTTCAGGCAACTCCTGGACCGCGCTTAGTTCTGCTCCAGGATCTGGTGGTGCAGGCACTCAAATGATCAGGAATGGAGCTGATGATGATATCTATTTGTTGAGAGCTGGTGGGCAAACTAGCTTTTATCGCTACTCCATTTCAGGTAATTCCTGGGCCACACTTACAGCAGTTCCTGGTACTGTAGGCGCAGGTGCTCAAATGATTCGTAACAGCTCTGATAATGATATCTATGTACTGAGAGGCAATAGTCAAACTAGCTTTTATCGCTACTCCATTTCAGGCAACTCCTGGACTACCCTTACTGTTGTCCCAGGTACTGTGGGTGTAGGTGCTCAAATGATTCGTAATAGCTCTGATAATGATATCTATGTACTGAGAGGAGGTGGGCAAACTAGCTTTTATCGCTACTCCATTTCAGGCAACTCCTGGTCCACACTTACAGCAGTTCCTGGTGCTGTGGCTGAAGGAGGGGATATACTCCGGAATGGAGCTGATAATGATATCTACGTAATGCAGGGCAATTTTACTTCTAACTTTTATCGCTACTCCATTTCAGGCAACTCCTGGTCCACACTTACAGCAGTTCCTGAAAGTATAAGTTATGGCGCTCAAATGATCCGAAATGGAGCTGATGATGACATTTATGTTTTTGGCGCAAGTTTTGGTGATAAGTTACATCGTTATTCCGTATCTGGCAATTCTTGGATTAGTTCTACTCAATCTAATCTTACTGATGTTCCTGGTGCTGTTGGTTTGGGTGCGCAAATGATCCGGAATGGAGCCGATGATGACATTTATGTATTAAGAGGTGGTTCGACGAGTACTTTTTATAAATACTCAATTTCGACTAACTCATGGACAACACTTGCTTCAGCTCCCGGAACTATCGGCGTAGGTGCACAAATGATCCGCAATGGATCTGATAATGATATTTATGTGTTGCGAGGCAACAGTCAAACTAGCTTTTATAGATATTCAATCTCTGGCAACTCCTGGACGACACTTACCGTACTTCCTGGAGTAGTGGATGATGGAGGGGCTATGATTCGCAATGGATCTGATAATGATATTTATGTCATAGCAGGTGGTGCAACAACCACATTTTACCGATACTCGATTTCAGGCAACTCCTGGACCACTCTTGCACCTACGCCCGGAGGTATCAACACAGGAGCTAAGATGATCCGAAATGCCTCTGATAATGAGATATATCTAACTAGAGGATCGGGCACTACTGCCTTTTATCGCTACTCCATTTCAGGCAACTCCTGGACGACGCTTACTGTGGTACCGGGAGGCTTGACGACAGGTTCGCAAATGATCCGCAATGGATCTGATAATGATATTTATGTATTGCGTGGAACTACCTCTGATTTTTATAAATATTCTATCTCTGGCAACTCCTGGACAACATTAGGACAACCTCCTAAAAGTACTATTGGCGTGGGTGCTCAAATGATCCGCAATGGATCTGATAATGATATTTATGTATTGCGTGGAAATAGCGCAGATTTTTTTCGTTATCGTTTTAATGTGCTCACGTACGATACGCCAGGGTCCTATACTTCTGCCGTAATTGATACAAGTGGTAATTCAGGATTTGGTCTTATTGATTTTACATCTTCTACGTCTTTTGGAACTGTACTCAGTGTTGATGTTCGAGCAGGAGATGTAGTAAGTCCCGACGAAACATGGACTGCGTGGCAGACAAGTGTTGCTGATGGAGGAAATATTAGTGCGCTTGGAAATCGTCGGTATGTTCAGTATCGGGTTAATTTAAGTACCACTAATAGCTCTTTTACTCCCTCTCTTTCTGATATCACTCTTGGTTATTTTCATTTTACCTCAGGGAGCCTGATTTCCTCACCCTACAATGCAGGTGATTCTACAAATGTGGTGGGTGGTATTTCGTGGAATGCGACTATTGCCACAGGTACTGCAGTGAAATTTCAATTACGTACCAGCGCAAATAATTCAGTCTATACAGCATGGGCTGGTCCTGACGGTACTGATACTACGTATTTTACTAATTCGAATGGTGATCAGGATATCCCTTCGATTTTTAATAATGGCGAAAATGATCAATGGATTCAATATCAAGCATTTTTGGAAAGTGATGGAAGGTATACACCACTTCTTACAAGCACCACACTTACGTATGTCGTAAATGCTCCACCAGATATCCATTTTGTAACTTCTTCTCCCATTCTCCAATCAAATGATGGAACTGTGTCTGTCACATATGAGGTACGTGATTTGGATACTGCTTCAGGGTTCACTCCTGGATATGTAGTAGTTGATTTACAATATTGCACAAGTAATTGTTCTTCGGTCGGGAATGAGGTCTGGTCAACAGCGTCTACTTCTACATTGACTGGCAACTATGGATCGCTTGCGGTTGCTGGAGCTGAATATACTTCATATACCATGACGTGGAATCCAAAAGTTGCGTATAACAATCATTATAATGGCACTGATTTTAAAATTCGTTTGCTAGCAGATGATAATGAAGCTGCAAATAATAGCAGTAATGTTGAATCAGACATATTCACTCTTGATACCAAAGATCCGGTGGTAGATTTCAGTATTGATGCGCGTAGTAATGCACCCCATCAAATTATAATTGATGTAACTGATGATTCTGTTGCAGGATTGATGATGAAGCTTTCGAATGACAGTGATCTATCATCGGATGGCGTTAATGCGAGTTCAGGAAATTGGGTTTCCTATGTCACTACTTCAACGTGGAATTTTTCTGGTCTTCCTACTACAATGTATTATCAAATTCGGGATGCGTATGGCAATGTATCTTCGAACGGTGCTATTTCATCTGTTGCTACCCCGAATATTCCACAAAATATGGTGTATCGCGATGTTTCCAATTCCGACACCTCAGAGTGGAGAGAATTTGTTGCATGGGGTGTGGTGCCGATCCCTACCTCGGGTTTCAAACAGTATACGGTGTATCGTTCAACAAATGGAGTTTCTTATTCTGTTCTTACTACTGAGACTGATCGTTCAGTCAATTATTTTCTTGATGATAGTCTCGATACTAATACCACCTATTACTATAAAGTAGTTGCTGAAGATAATAATGACAATATTTCAAATTATTCTACAATTATAAGCGATATACCTGATGGACAAGGTGGAAGCGATGCAACTCCTCCTACTATTACAAATGTCACTTCCACGAGTGTGGGCACTCAAAGTGTTACTATTACTTGGGACACTGATGAACTAGCAAATTCATATGTCGATTATATTACAGCAGAAGGTGGAGATTTTTCTAATGCACCAAGCGTTGGAGTATCATCAATGCTTGATACGGCATCTGGTCTTGGGAAGCATACTGTAGTACTTACTGAACTTGCGCCAAATACCACTTATTATTTTCAAGTTCGTTCATTCGATGCGCAAGGGAATGAAGGTATGTTAGGTTCAGCACCCAATGGATTTTCTTTTACCACGTTACTTGGTCCTTCTATTTCTAATGTTGCTGTTTCTAATGTGATTAATAAGAAGGCGACGATTACATGGACTACGGATGAAGTTAGTGATTCCTATGTGCACTATTCATCAGATCCCAGTTTTTCTAGTTCAACACTTGCAGGATTGGCGGAGAGTGTGAACGACCATTCGGTCATTGTGTCAAATCTTACACCAGGTACGACGTATTATTACTATGTCAAATCTGGCGTGGCTGAGGATAAAAATATTGTTGATGGGGTTGTTGAATATTATACCTTTACTTCGACAGCAGATCTTGAAGCGCCTAGTATTATTTTTGATTCTGAAAATGATGTTGCTGTGTCTGATAGTGTAATCAATCTTTCGTGGATTACAAATGAAGCTGCTACGTCGACAGTTGAGTATGGTACAAGTAATAGTTATGGCACATTTGTATCTAATGACAATTATAATACGAATCACCCATTTGAACTTGAAGATTTGCTTCCAGGTACACTTTATTATCTGCGTATTAAAAGCATGGATGTGAATGGAAATATTTCTTCAGCGATTGAATTTACTGCACTTACGATTGATACTACCGATTCGAGTCCTCCAGTAATTACAGGAGTTACAACAAGTGTTATTACTGATGATGAAGCTCTGATTGAGTGGGATACTGACGAAGCTGCGACTGGGCAAGTGCATTACGGCATAGCGTCAGGAATCTATGATGACACAAGTGACACTGTCTCTACGTATAATCGTGCTCATGCGATTACTCTCAGTGGGCTCAGTACATCGACGGAATATTATTATATAGTTGTCTCAGTGGATTCAAGTGGAAATAGCACAACTTCCACTGAATATAGTTTTACCACTTTGGAACAATTAAGCGAAGAAAGTGAGGTTGAGCTTCGTGAAGAAACAGCACGGGCAGAGGGTGCTGCACAAGGCTCAGCTACATCAGTGCGATCCGGTGGGGGTGGAGGAACTCCAATTGATCGAACAGCACCAGTGTCGCGTGCGGTAGAAGTAGGTAATATTACGAGTGATGCAGCTGTACTTACGTGGGCTAGTGATGAAGCGGGGGATAGTATTGTTGAATTTGGTGTGGATACAACCTATGGACAAGCCTCAGTCGATCTTCAAGATAGCGTATCGCATCGTGTGTCTCTGATTAAGCTTGATCCTGAAACTTTGTACTACTACCGCATTAGTACTGCTGATTCATCAGGGAATCGTAGTCCATTTATTGAAGGCACATTCACTACACTGTCTACTGCTGCTGACATTGAGTCTATAGTTTCTTCAACACCTGGCAGCGTATTGGATGAAGATGCACAAAATATATTTCTTTTGTCGATTCAAAAAGCAACTGATCTTATACGTTCCTTGTCAACACAAGTAGATGTATCTGTGCTTGAAAATACACTTACCCAGCAGAATAAATTTATTGAAGACCTTTCAACGTTACTACCTCTTCCGATTATTGGTGGACAACCGGTCACAGAGATAGGTTCAAACTATGCAACTATTTCATGGACTACTGATAAGCTTTCAAATTCTTTGGTAGCATACGCACCAGCTAATGATTTTACTTCAAATAATACTTATACTCAGACTGTTGGAGATTTTCTTATTTCTACCAATGAACATTCGGTAGAAATACGCGGTCTACTTCCCGATACAGTATATCATTATCATGTTATTTCGCGGACTCCTACAGGAGCAGAGACACAGTCACGTGATTTTACCTTTAAAACTAAAATGGAATTTAGCGAGGTGAATAGTCATAGAATTGATATTGTATCTCCTGAAGAAGCATCTTTCTTTTGGACAAGCACATTACCAACTAATTCTCTTGTTACCTATATACCATATCGTGCGGGTGTTCTTGATGTTGAAGCTAAAAAAACATTTACCAAACCAAATTTTTCTATTGAACATATGATTACGGTTTCTGATTTTGAAGCTGGACTTATATATGATGTGGAACTTTCAGGTACTGATTATAGTGGAAATATTATAAGTAAGACGATTAAAGGTTTTTCAACAAGTAAAACTGATCTTGCTCCTCTTATTTTTCAGATACAAACTGAATCATCGATTATTCCAGGGAATAAGGAGAAAATTCAAGTTATTATTTCTTGGAACACTAATGAGTTGTCTACTAGCCGTGTATTTTATCGTAAAGGATTTGCAGCTGAATCCAGTTCTTTTGATCAGTCAACCGTACTCGATCTTGGGTATGTTAAGAAGCATATTGTAGTCATTTCAAATTTTGAATCAGGACAAGTATATCAATTTGCAGTCGAAAGTACGGATTCAGGGGGCAATACTTCAATGTCGAAAATAATTACGATTCTTACTCCTCAGAAAGAAGAGTCTGTATTCCAGGTTATTATGAATAATGTGGAAGATATCTTTTCATGGACGCGTAAGCTGAGGCGTTGAGACGGTCACTTTGACTGCTTGCGTTTATGCTCTGTTTAGCGTTATACTGTAGCTATTATGTTTGGATTCATCTGGAATGAAGTTCTCTATCGGCCGCTTTTTAACGTGCTAATTTGGCTGTATAACAATGTTACTGATCATAACCTTGGTTGGGCAGTGGTGCTTTTGACTATCGGACTCCGTATTATACTCCTTCCGCTCAATATGATCTCTGAGTATAATCGCGTCAAAAATGAAGAGCTAGGGCTCGAGATCGACAAGATGGGTAATGATTTCAAGTTTGATCCTGTACTCAGAAAGCAACATGTGCGTGCTCTTATCAAAACTCGCAAAGTTCGCCCATGGGCAAAAACGCTTGGACTTGCTTTCCAATTATTGGTCTTGGTTCTGTTGTATCAGGTTTTTTGGAGAGGGATCACTGGAGAAAAATTGATTAAATACCTTTATCACTGGGTGGATTTTCCAGGCACCATTAATGTGATGTTCTATGGCTTTAATTTAGGAAAAGTTCATGATATAGTATGGGCGGGAATTGTAGGGCTCCTCATGCTCGTTGAAGTGTATATTGAAGTAAGAAGAAACAAGAAGGCGCCTACCAAATCAGACCTCTTGTACTTCATTTTATTTCCCTTAGCAACGTTCTATTTGCTCTGGATCCTCCCTATGGTAAAATCCCTCTTTGTATTGACTTCTATCGTTTTTTCTGCTATAGTGAACCCTTTATTGCATAGCGCAATGAAGCCAAAAAAGAAGGCAGATCACGATACTCATCATTAATCTCTCATATGGCTGACTCATCACTCGATAAACTCATGTATTCATTCGTGATGGAAGATGTCCTCAAGGGACTCTTTATCTACGTTCCACCAGGATATGTGGCGTGTGTCTACGACCTTGGTCGAGGGGTATTGAAGAAAGTATTGACCCCGGGGCTTCATTTCAAAATTCCTTTTTGGCAGAAAGCAAAGCTTTTTAATACTCAGACCTTGGAATACGGCATTTCTCGTCAGTTCAATACTGGTAATCAGAAGGCAATGGGGGACATTCCAATTGCCGCAGTCACGATTGATAACAAACGCATTGCTGTAGAAGGTACTATTCTCCTCCGATTGGATATCCACCAGATTCCTATGATTTGGCAGACGATTGGTGAAGATTTTGTAGAAAAAATTATCCGCCCAACAATCCGCAGTCGTATGCGTATGGTTGCGACCCGGTTTACCTATGAAGATTTGGTTGGAAGCAAACGTGATGCGGTAGAAACTGAAGTAAAAAATGAACTCGAACGCATCTTCTATCCTCGCGGAATTTATGTAGAAAATATTCTTCTTAGTGAGATTTCTCAGGTATCAGCTGCAAGTGGTGGGGGAGAAGCTCCAAAGAAAGATGATCAGGGCCATCACTAAGGTGATGGTTTTGTTTTTTTAACATACGTACTATGGCATTTGTTGAAGGTTTAAGAAGATTATTTGGAAATGCTAGACCAGAAAATAAACGAGAAATTGAAAAGAAAGAAATTCCACAGTTTTTGAGTAATGCTGAAAGTAGAAAAGGTGATAATCATGATGAAAATGAGGATGGTTTGATTTCTGATCAAGGACATCAACTGTATGCAGTTTTTGATGGTGTTAGTGGTGCTGAAGGTGGTAAAATTGCCTCTGAAATTGCAAGAGGTATCTTTGAGAAAGGTTTTCAGTCTCTCCCGTTTGAATTAAGCGAAAATGAGGCAATTGAAAAGATGCGTTTTTTAATTCAAGAAGCTCATACTGAAATTTGTAAGTTAAAAGAAGATGAACGCGATACAGCGCCAGGCACTACTGCTACGGTGATTAAATTTTTACGCGATCCTAAAACGCAGCAATTTTATGGCGTAATCGGGAATGTTGGTGATAGCAGGTTGTATCATGTAAGTAAGGGAAATTTTCGTAGACTAACACGTGATCATAATAAACAATACCAAGAATCCATGGATCGTCAGGGTAAAAAAGATGCTTTTGTAAATAATCTAAGCTTTGTTGATGCTACAACAGAATCTTTTGAAGATGAATTAGATCATTGGGCAGGGGCTGACTATAATACTCCTGATGGAAAAAATGTATTTGCACAAAGTAAAAGTAGGAACGTAATTACCAGCTCTCTTGGCGTCACTAACGTCCGACCAAATTATGTTGATATTGTAATTGTCCGCGGTATTCTTCCTGGAGATAAATTTTTATTAACCAGTGACGGTATTCATGATAATCTAACTACTGATGAAATTAGTAGTATTATTGGTGAGACTACTGATACAAAAAAATTAGTGGAAGCTGCCTATAAACGTAGTAACGAGTTTGGTCATGAAGACGGCAACTTGAGAGCAAAGCCTGACGATATGACTGCGGTTTTGCTTGAAATTAATATACCTCAAAAACAGCGTGGTTCTGTAGAAAAACCAGTAAAAGAAGCTGCCTAATAAACATTTACTTTATTACAAAAAAGAGGCTCTTGACGCCTCTTTTTTGTAATGGTATATTATCACTCAGATAATAAGAGTGATAATATGCTTACCCCTCGTAAGGAAGCCATTCTCAAATACATTGTCGAGACCTACATCCGTGACGCCGAACCAATCGGGTCTAAATTGCTATCTGAAGATAGT
>DAORJA010000022.1:0-13835 GCA_035438805.1 Candidatus Magasanikiibacteriota bacterium | reverse complement strand
TTTCGGGAAAATATGCGTATGTAGCAAACCAAAGTGACAACTCTCTGCGTATCATCGATATCTCAAATCCTGCAAGTCCTATTATTGTCGGTGGGGTGAAAGATAACACGAATCTTGCTGGAGCTGATTCAGTCTACGTTTCGGGAAAATACGCGTATGTAGTAAATGTTTCTGATGATTCTCTCCGCATCATTGATATATCAAGTTCTACGGCGCCCGCTATTATTGGTGGAGTAAAAGATGCGACAAATCTTAATGGTGCACGCTCTGTTTACGTTTCGGGAAAATACGCGTATGTAGCAAGTCAGGATGACAACTCTCTCCGCATCATTGATGTTTCCAGTTCCACTAATCCGTCAATTATTGGTGGTTTAAAGGACAATGTTAATCTTATTGCTCCTCAATCAGTCTATGTCTCAGGCAAATATGCCTATGTGGTGAATTTAGGTGACCATTCTCTCCGCATCATTGATCTCGGTGGCATCGACGCACCTTCAGCAAACATTGGCTCTCTCCAATCAAATAATATTAGTGTGACTGAGAATCTTACAGTGGGAAACAATGCATATATCACTAACGGTCTAAATGTTGGTACCGCAGGAATCATGACTGATGGTAGTCTTACTGCAGCAGGTACGACTACTCTCAGTGGTCTCGTAGTCTCAAGCTCGCTAGTATATATGCCGGCACTTGTAGCACCAGGAGCCACCAGTGATTACCTCTGTTTTGATACTGGTGGAAAAATTACACATCAAGCAGGTAACTGTACCGTATCCTCACAACGCTTTAAACACGACATTGTAAGCTGGAATAATGGACTTTCAACCATACTTGATTTGAGGCCAGTAACGTATAAACGTAATCATGATGGAGTAGAAGAGCTTGGGTTAATCGCTGAAGAAGTCGACCTCGTCGACAAACATCTCGTGATCTATGAACCAAGCAGTACCACTCCTCGATCAGTCGACTATGCTCGTGTGGTTATCCCGCTCATCTCTGCGATCCAAGAACAACAACAACAAATTGATGGATTATTACTTGTGGGTGTAGCAG
This sequence comes from Candidatus Magasanikiibacteriota bacterium, assembly GCA_035438805.1. GTDB lineage: Bacteria > Patescibacteriota > Patescibacteriia > Magasanikbacterales > UBA922 > UBA922. The sequence continues at coordinate 12,782 of DAORJA010000022.1, read as the reverse complement.
TTAATTCTTCGACCCCTCGTACGATGTCAGAAGAAGAGCTCCTCTATGCTGCAAACAGACCTCTTGCTTCAGCTCTAACGTATCTCATTAATAGACTCTCAGACGGAGCAAGTGTAATCAAAGACTTTATGGCAGAGCGAGTCACTGCAGTGGTAGGTGTGTTTGAGAGAGTGAAGACTAATGAAATGGAAATGATTGATAGTGTTACAGGAGACACATATTGTATTAGAATCGCAAATGGTGACTGGGAAAAATTACCAGGGAGCTGTGATGAACAGGATGGATTAACAATGCCTGAGCCTGCAGTATTAGGAGAAGTTGATGCAGGAGGATTAGATGAGGAAATAAATGATGAGCCTATTGTTGAACCAGAAACTGAGCCAGTGGAGGAAGTGACTGAACCAGCTCCAAGTTTTTTAGACCAGCTTATAGATAGTGTACAAGAAGAAATAATTGATACTGAAGAAGCGCCTCAAGATCCTTCTGATAGTGCAAGTATTGAGACTTTACCTTAATATTGCAGAAAATAGGCGACTGAGCTAGTATATACAAATCATATTAGTATCGTTTCTATGGAAATGTATAATCCAAAAAAGATCGAAGAGAAGTGGAGAAAGCAGTGGGAAGAGGATGGTGTCTATCGAGTGGAGGATAATACTGACAAACCAAAATCATATGTGCTCGACATGTTTCCATACCCCAGTGGTGCGGGACTGCATGTAGGACATCCCAAAGGCTATATTGCGACAGACATCTACTCTCGATTCAAGCGTATGAATGGATTCAATGTACTCCACCCAATGGGTTGGGATGCTTTTGGATTACCTGCAGAAAACTATGCGATCAAGAATAAAGTACATCCATCAGTCGCAGTCGAAAAAAATATTGAAGTATTCAAATCACAGCTTGAAAAAATTGGATTCAATTTTGATTGGAGTCGCGAAATCAATACGACTGATCCTGCATATTACAAATGGACTCAGTGGTGTATTGCACGAATGTTTGAGGCAGGGCTCATGGAAGAAGTATATGAGCCAATTATTTGGTGTCCGACGTGTAAAACAGGTCTAGCACTCGAAGATCTGGAAGATGGAAAATGTGAACGGTGTGGTTCAGTCGTAGAAAAGAAAAAACTTCGTCAGTGGCTGATAAAAATTACCAAATACGCAGATCGATTGCTCGAAGGATTAGACAAACTTGATTGGGAAGACTCCATCAAGGATATGCAGAGACACTGGATTGGGAGAAGTGAAGGGGCGGAAGTTAAGTTTAAAGTTCAAAGTTCAAAACCCCAAGAAGTTGTCGTTTTCACTACGAGACCGGATACGTTATTTGGTGCTACGTATATTGTTTTGGCTCCTGAGCATCCGTTGATTGATGATTTGCGGTCAGAGATAAAAAATTGGGGCGAAATTGAAGCGTATATTGATGAAACAAAATCAAAGACTGATGTGGATCGCCAAGCTACCAAAGAGAAAACAGGTGTTGTGTTGCAGGGAGTGTTTGTCGAACATCCGGTAACCGGAGAATCGCTTCCAATCTGGATTGCGGATTATGTGATGATGGGCTATGGAACTGGTGCAATCATGGCGGTCCCTGCTCATGATGAGCGTGATCATGAATTTGCAAAGAAATTTGGTTTACAGATTAAAAAAGTAGTAGTTCCGCCACCAATTGACTCTACTTACCAATATATACCTACCGGTGTTTCGGGCGTACCAGGTATTATTCAAGTTGAATCAGAATGTTATACAGAAGAGGGAATTTCAACAAATTCTGATTTTTTGAATAGTCTTTTGACCAAACAGGCCAAAGAAAAAATGATTCAATGGCTTGAAGAAAATAATAAAGGAAAACGAAAGGTACAATATAAACTTCGTGATTGGGTATTTGCGAGACAGCGTTATTGGGGTGAACCATTTCCATTTATTCATAAAGCAGATGGATCTATTGAAGTTGTCCCTGACAAAGAACTTCCGGTAGAACTTCCAAAAGTAGAGCATTACGAGCCTACTGGTACTGGTGAATCACCATTGGCTTCGATCGAGGACTGGGTGAATGTCCCAGATGGAAAGCGGGAAACCAATACAATGCCTCAATGGGCAGGAAGTAGCTGGTATTATTTGCGCTATATTGATCCAAAGAATACGAAGAAATTAGTTGATCCAAAAAAAGAAAAATATTGGATGGGAGAGAATGGTGTTGATCTATACGTTGGTGGAACTGAGCATGCAACTCGTCACCTGATATATGCTCGATTCTGGCACAAATTTTTATTTGACCAGGGTGTAGTATCAATTGACGAGCCATTCCATAAACTTATCAATGTTGGTCTTATCATGGCTGAAGATGGGCGGAAAATGAGTAAGCGATGGAATAATGTAATCAATCCTGATGATATTATTGCGAAGTATGGCGCGGACAGTTTCCGATTGTATGAAATGTTTATCGGTCCTTTTACCCAGTCTGCAGCATGGAATACGAATGGAGTTGAAGGTGTCTACAAATTCTTGCAACGCTACATGAGACTGTATGAAAAAGAATTGGTTGAAGAAGTAATTGAATCTCAGGAAAAATTAATTAATAAAACGATTAAAAAAGTGACTGATGATATTGGAAAATTCCAACTCAATACATCCGTGTCTGAAATGATGATCACGGTGAATGAGCTTACCAAAGCTCGTACAATCCAAAAGTCAGTACTTGAAAGATTTAATCGTATTCTTGCGCCATTTGCAGTACATCTTACAGAAGAGCTATATCATACAGTATTCGGGGGTGAAGGAAGTATCCATCATGCTGAATGGCCAGTGTATGACAAAAGCAAACTTATAGAAGAGGTAATCACACTCGCAGTGCAAATAAATGGAAAAGTGAGAGGAATGGTCGAGATTGCACCAGATGCGGGAGAAGAGAGTGCGATGAAAGCTGCAAGAGAAGTCGAGCAGATTGCAAAATGGATTGAAGATAAAAAACCGAAAAAAATCATCTACGTGCCGGGAAAGATTCTCAATATCGTAGTCTAGTATGAAGTTCAGGGAGGGCTTCACACAAATAATACATTCAAAGAGCAGAACATTTTTAGTGTTCTGTTTTTGTTTTCTGTTGGGTATAACATACGTGTCTCTAGCTGAAAAATTCATTTTTATCTGGTATCTAGTAAGTATTTTAGGAGTATTAGTGGTCGCGTGTTATCTTTGGAAAAATAATACTACAGTTCGCTTTATAATTTTGTGCGTACTATTTTTTTTACTAGGCTTTCTCCGGTATCAAACTGTTTTTCCTCCAGATAGTTCTGAATTTATACATACGTATGCAGAGAAAAAAGTTTCATTTATTGGATTTGTGTCGTCTGAACCAGACATCCGGCTCGATGGCGTGCGGTATCGAGTTCGTGTAGAACGTTTTACTGATAGGGATAAGGAGATAACAGGCGAAGTATATATAAAGAGTGAATTGTATCCGCGTTATGCCTATGGCGAACAGTTGAATATTGAGTGCCAGATAGAAAAACCTGAACCAATCGAAGATAAAGAAAATGGAACGACGTTCCGCTATGATCGATATCTATCGCGCATGAACATCTATGCGCTCTGTCAAAATCCGGTGATTAATCCAACTGGTGAAACGAAAGGAAGTATATTTTATACATATATATTTTCTTTCAAAACAAAACTAGCAAATAAAATAGAACACATCTGGCACGAACCCTACGCAAGTTTTGTGGCAGGATTACTATATGGCTATCGTGGAGGACTTGGATCATTGAACGATTTATTTTCAATAACTGGTGTAACGCATATTGTAGCGATCTCAGGATATAATATTACAATTATCGCAACTATTTTTATTGCATTATGTAAGATGGTGTATATTCCACGAAAAAAAGCGTTTGGAGTAGTGGTGACTGGAATTATTCTATTTGTATTGTTTACAGGAGCAAGCGCATCGGTTGTAAGGGCAGGGATTATGGGAGTATTAGTATTAATTGCAAAACAGAGTAGTCGCAAAAGTGCTATTGGGAATGTGCTTGTGCTTACGGCAGTCGGTATGACAATACAGAATCCATTTGTGTTTATTTGGGATGCAGGATTTCAGCTTTCATTTCTTGCGACTATGGGATTGGTATACCTTTCGCCAATAATTGAAAAACACCTGAGTAAACTACCTAATATTCTAGGAATAAAAGAATCGTTGATTTCAACTTTGTCAGCAATTATTGCAACACTGCCATTAATTTTATTCCAATTTGGCCGGCTTTCGATTGTTGCGCCAGTGGTCAATATTCTCATTCTCTGGATTATTCCATGGATCATGTTGGTAGGAGCAGTCACTGTTGCTATAAGCTTTGTATCCATAATGCTCGCGCAAATACTGGGATTTGTAGCGTTCATGGGCATGGAATATATCATACGAGTCGTACGATTTTTTGCATACATACCATTTGCATCAGTCGAGTTGAGGATACATCCGGTCAGTATGGTGCTATTATATAGCATGTTGTTTATATTAATACTCAAAGTAAGTAATAAAGGAAAAATATGAAATATGTTTTTTATCTCGTAGTGCTGAGTCTTGCTGTAGCTGCAAGCTACTTATTTGAGGTGCCGGAGAATAGTAATCCGCAAGTTGAAGGTGTCAAAGAAAATGGTCAAAACAATCTAGAGATCACGTTTCTTGATATTGGTCAGGGTGATGCGACCTATATAACATTTGCTAATGGGGAAGATATGCTGGTCGACTGTGCGATAGACGGAAGAATTTTGGAAGCACTCGGTCGTGTAATGGATTGGAAAGATAAGGAAATTGATTATTTGGTAGTTACACATCCGGATCTTGACCATTATGGTGGATGTGAAGAAGTAATGAATCGATTTGAGATAAAGCATGTGGTATATAATGGTTTGAAAAAAGAAGATAGTAAATTGTGGAAATCTTTTGATGCTGCAGCTCATATGGAAGGAGAATATATGGAAATTACGCATCCAACTGATTGGATAATTGCTTCAACCACACTCACATTCTCGTATCCGGATCATGAGATTGGGGTTGATTCCAAAATTCCAGGACGGAAAATTGATACAGGGTCAAACGATACGTCAATTGTAATGAAAGTCTTTCATGGTAATACGTCAGTACTACTCATGGCAGATGCTGAAGATGCACTTGAAAAGTATTTGATAGAAACATATGGACAAGAATTGGACGCTGATATTTTGAAACTCGGCCATCATGGCAGTGACACATCATCAGGAGAAGATCTTTTGGAACTAGTGAGTCCAGCAGATGCAATAGTATCTGCAGGAATTGATAATAGTTATGGACATCCAAGCAGACGAGTGCTCAAACGCTTGAGTCGCGTATCAAGCACCGTATGGAGAACTGATGAACAGGGAGACATTATCGTTGTGATTGGTGAAAATGACTATTCAGTATCCACAAAAAAATAAACCAATTCTCTTTTTTGTGTTATACTGTGTGCATTATGGGATTACTCTCAAAACAAGAATCATTTATCGGGGTTGATATTGGAGCGCACGGCATCAAGCTTGTTGAGCTCAAAAAAAATAAAACCCGTCCGCAACTATGGACGTATGGAATTCTAGACAAAGAACTCGATGTTCATATTCCTCAGGCAACATTGAATTCTGCGTATAAAAAAGCTCCGATGCCTGGTCCAATGGATCAGAAATCTTCAGCATTAGCGCCTGAGTCAGTAAGGGATTTTATTTTAAATGAGTCACGTATTGGAGTGTATGCCGACTTATTGAAAGCGTTGGTAAAAGAAGCTCGAGTTGAGGGAAAACGAGTAACCTCAAGCCTTCCCGTGTCCTATGTGTTTCATGCAGTCTTAAATCTTCCAAACATCGAAGAAAAAGAATTGCCACGTATCGTAGAGGCTGAAATCAGTAAAATGATTTCGAGGGAAGCTTCTGAAATGCAGATTGTATATCAGAAAGTTCCAGCAAAAGAAGGGTCAAAAAAGAATTATACGACACTTCTCGTGACAGCGGCGCCAAAAGCTTTGGTTGCTTTTTATACTGCAATTTTTGACAAAGCTGGTCTCGAACTTCAAGAACTTGAGACTGAAGCATTTGCGCTGGCTCGTTCACTTGTAGGAAAAGATGCTGCAGTATCTATGATTGTTGATATCGGTGCTGAGCGGACCAATTTTTTCATTATTGAAGATGGACTTCCAATGACCCATCGAAGTTTGCATCTTGGAGGTAACACCATTGATGAAATTTTAGCTGAACATCTTGGTGTCGATCGCACACTTGTAGGACAGATCAAAAAAGATGTCTCAAGTGTAGGAGGAAAGATCCCATATGATTCATTCATGCCATTCCTCGACCCTTTGGCAAAAGAAATCCAGTACAGTTTTGATCTATATCTGCAACAATCAGGAAACGAAGGAAAGATTCCAGAAAAAATAATACTGTCTGGCGGCGGCGCATTATTTGCTCCGATTTCCACCTATCTCTCTGAAACATTCCCAATGAAAGTGTTTGTAGGTGATCCATGGGCGAGAGTAATTTATCAATCAGGATTGAAACCCGTACTTCGGGATATTGGTTCTCGAATGGCAGTTTCAATCGGGCTAGCATTAAGGCATTTTTAATAAGTAAATTGTGTCAAAACCTATCCACAGTTACTATTGGGGAAAGAAAGAGGGTCTGATATACTGTATATGTTGAGTTTATAAATTCTAGCTTTATGATAGACGGATCTGTGAATGTACTATTGGTGGAGGACGATAGTTTTCTAGCAAATATTTATAAGACTAAATTTGAGATGGAAAAATTCAAGGTGACACTTGCTGAAAATGGCGAGGTCGGTCTTGATCTAGCTCAAAAGAAAAAACCTGATATCATTTTACTTGATATTTTAATGCCAAAACTCGATGGGTTTGCGGTATTGGAAGAACTCAAGAAAAGTGAGACAACCAAAAAAATCCCAGTGATTTTACTGACTAATTTGGGACAAAAAGACGACGTAGAACGAGGGCTTGATATGGGTGCAGTGGATTACCTGATCAAGGCACATACGAAACCCTCTGAAGCTGTGAGTAAAGTGAAGTCGGTCTTAAAAATAAAGTAACTAGCACTATAGTTATGGTTCAGAATTGGGAAGGGGGTGAGACATTATGAACAACAACAAAAAAGGTTTCACCTTAATTGAATTACTTGTTGTAATCGCAATTATCGGTCTACTTTCAACACTCGCAGTAGTTGCACTTGGTTCAGCTCGACAGAAGGCAAATGACGCAAAACGTTTGTCAGATATCAAGCAGATCCAGACAGCACTCGAACTTTACTACACGGATCAAAACTCTTATCCTATCGCTGCATCAGCGGTTGATCTAGGAGATACGACCCACGCGTGTTTGAATGCAAGTGGGTTTGGTGCCACTGGTTGCGCTACTCCATACATGGGTCTCGTACCAAAAGGTCCGACTGCAGGAGAATTTTATAGTTATGTTGGTAGTACCAGCACCTATACAATTTCTGCATCACTTCAGGCAGGAGCTGGTGGATTCGGAGTTGGAGCACTTACCGCTTCACCATCAGGTATGATCGGACAGTAATTAGTTTTCGAAAAGTAAAAACCCGGCCCTTAATAAGGCTGGGTTTTTGTATACCCGTATGATATACTTTTTACCACTATGGAACAGATAGTTTGGTATATATGGACAGCGTTGTTAGGGGCAAGTATAGGGAGTTTTATTACTATGCTTATACACCGATTACACGATGGAAAATCGATTGTTTTTGGTCGTTCACAATGTCCTCAATGCAATGCAAAACTAACGTGGATTGAGCTGATACCACTGGTTAGTTTTATATTTTTGAGAGGGAGATGCAAGAGCTGTAAAACTAAAATCCCCCTACAGTATTTTTTAATTGAATTGTGTACAACAATACTATTTTTGTTAGTGCTATATAAGCATAGTAAATACCCTATGCTTCCAGATGTACTTGTCATACGAGATTGGATTATTGTTGCTTCAGCTGTATTCATATTTGCCTACGACGCTCTTTATATGGAGGTGCATCCAGGAGTAACGATCGGTGCAGGTGCTATTGTTGGACTTATGTATATCTTGAAGATTCCATTTGAATGGAAAAGTATTGTATGGGGAGCACTTGTTGGTATAGCTTGGTTTTTGTTCCAGTATGTGGTATCAAAAGGCAGGTGGATTGGCGGAGGTGACATCATGATAGGGTTTTTTATGGGTATGGCATTGGGTCTCAGTCATACGATTCTCGCATTAGGGATTGCGTATGTGGTAGGAGCATCATATGCAATTACATTACTTGCTTTGAAAAAGAAACATAGAAAAGATCAGATTCCATTTGGAACATTTTTGATGATTGGTACCGTCGCTGCAGTACTATGGGGAAATCCTGTTATTTTGTGGTATCTTAAAATTGTAATGCTTGTATGAATGCGATAGAAAAACGAGTTAAACAACTTCGTGAACAAGTCAATGAACTTCGATATAAGTACCATGTATTGAATGATCCAGAAGTTACAGATGCAATGTATGATCCGCTCATGCATGAGTTGCGGCAGCTTGAGAACGATCATCCTGAACTAATTACACCAGATTCTCCAACACAGCGAGTAGCAGGGGTAGTACTTGATAAGTTTGAAAAAATTACACATAAAGTCCCTCAGTGGTCCTTTAACGACGCATTCGACGAAAATGATATCAGTGATTGGCAGACTCGCATTGAAAAAATGCTGGTGAAAGAATTGGGGCACCAACCCACAGATTTGTCGTACGTGTGTGAGCTGAAAATTGATGGTCTTCATATGGTTTTGACCTATGAGAAAGGAATTTTGAAAACTGCTGCAACTCGTGGAAACGGAGTGGTTGGCGAAGATGTGACGCAGAATATTAAAACAATTCACACGGTTCCTTTGAAACTAAAAGAAAATGTGGACGTGGTAGTAGAAGGTGAAGTATGGATGGATACTGCCCAATTTGATCGATTGAATATTGAACGCGCCAAATCTGAAGAGCCATTATTTGCAAACCCACGTAATGCTACTGCAGGGACAATTCGCCAACTAGATTCACGTATTGTTGAGAAAAGAAAACTATCATTCACGGCTTATGATATATCGATGGGTGATGCTCCAGATACGCAAGCAGCTGAATTGAGGAGATTGGCAACACTTGGCTTTACTACTGATAAACACTGGAAAGAAGCACAAACACATGAAGAAATTATTGCAGTCTGGAAACAGTGGCAAGAAAAAAAGAAGAGTGTGTCATACTGGATTGATGGGATTGTAGTAAAAGTAAATCAAAAAAAATATCAGGATGCGCTTGGGTTTACCGGCAAAGCTCCTCGCTGGGCAATTGCATTGAAATTTCCCGCAGAACAGGGGACTACGGTAATCAAAGATGTCTATGTTCAGGTGGGCCGCACCGGTGCACTTACTCCGGTAGCACTGATGGAGCCTGTGCAATTGGCAGGGACAACAGTAACACATGCAACATTGCATAATTTTGAAGAAATTGAACGATTGGGAGTAAAAATTGGGGATTCAGTTGTGGTAGAAAAAGCAGGTGATATTATTCCAAAAGTAATTCGAGTATTGGATAAACTGCGCACGGGAAAAGAAAAGAAAATAAAAATTCCTACGGTGTGCCCGATCTGCAATTCACCCGTGGAAAAACGTGAAATCGTAGATAAAAAGCAGGGAGAATCTGCAGCACTATTTTGTTCTAATCGTCGCTGTTTTGCCCAGGAGCGTGAACGAATTATCCATTTTGCAGGCAAGCATGCGTTTGATATAGATGGATTGGGGGACAAGATTGTTGAAAAATTAATGGATGAAAAACTGGTTGCTGAAGCAGCTGATATTTTTACGCTTGAAAAAGATGAACTTATTACACTTGAGAAGTTTGGAGAAAAATCAGCAGAGAATCTCATTGCAGCAATCGAGCGTGCAAAAAAAGTTCCCTTTGAACGATTTATTATTGCGCTCGGCATTCGTCATGTCGGAGAAGAGACTGCAATACGATTGTCAGAAAAATTTAGTACACTAGAAAAATTAATGACTGCATCTAAGGATGAGCTTGAGCATGTCGAAGATATTGGGCCTCGAGTGGCTGAATCAATTGCTGAATTTTTTCATGATACACGTGAGGTGAAGCATGTGCATGAGCTTATCAAACGAGGAGTAACGATTGTGTATCCAGACCGAACTAAAAAAATAAATGGCGTACTTAGTGGTAAGACGTTTGTGCTCACAGGAACACTTCCAACATTGTCCCGTGATGAGGCTACCGATATGATTCGCAAAGCCGGGGGGCATGTGGCGGGGTCGGTAAGCAAAAAAACTGATTATGTGGTAGCAGGTGCGGAAGCTGGGAGTAAACTCGCGAAAGCTGAAGCATTGGGAATTACTATTTTGGATGAAGAAGGGTTTATTGCACAATGCTCATAATTTTGTTGAAAAATATAGAAGCTTGTTGTGGGTAATATATGGTATCTGCATAAGATAAAAAATGGTATACTTTTTATGAGAATTTTTTATTAGATATATACGGCATGAAAGAATTCTACAATTTTTTTTGGTCTAAAAAAATATCTTTTTTGTCCCTAGCCATACTGACAATTGGCTCTTTTTGTGTATGGATTGCAGACACTCGAAGTATTTATAATGGAATGGATGCCGCTGACACACTCGGACAATTTTCTGAAGACGAATTTGATAATTTGACGCCTTTATTTACTCGCGGAGGCCCAAATAATGGGCCCTCAAATTTGGGGTTTGAACGTCCAAACGATGTTACTATTGACCCGGTCAACCACCGTTTATTTGTTGCAGATTTATTAAATAATCGAGTACTGATATACAATCTTGATTCAAATAACGAATTACTCGATTATGAGGCTGATTACGTGCTTGGACAATCAGATTTTAACGGTAGTGCAGAAGCAAATACTCAATCAGGAATGTATAGCCCAACAAGCGTAGAGTATGATCCTATAAATAGTCGTCTCTATGTGGCGCAATCAGGTAATCATCGCGTGACTGTCTACGATTTTTCCACTACGACTATCTCAAATGGAAAACCAGCTTTATACGTCCTTGGTCAGACAACATTTACCGGGAGTAGTAGCGCAAATACTCAATCAGGGATGAATACTCCTACTGGACTGAGTTATGATCCTATAAATAGTCGTCTCTATGTGGCGCAATCAGGTAATCATCGCGTGACTGTCTACGATTTTTCCACTACGACTATCTCAAATGGAAAGCCAGCTTTATACGTCCTTGGTCAGACAACATTTACCGGGGGTAGTAACGCAACGACTCAATCAGGGATGTGGTCTCCTTATGGGCTTGGGTATGATACGAGAACAAATCGTCTGTTTGTCTCGCAAGAGGGTAATCATCGTGTCACGGTCTATGATATGGTGACAACTACTAACGGGGAAAATGCGGTAAACGTCCTTGGTCAGACAAGTTTTACAAACTCCACGCCTACCACGACACAATCTGGTCTCATCGCACCGCACGGAATGCTATACGATATCTCAACGAACAATCTTTTTGTAGGAGATTATCAGAATAATCGAGTGCTGGTATTTGATGGAGCCACGTCTTCACTATCGAATGGCATGAATTCATCCGATTTGTTGGGTCAATTTGTGGAAGATGGGTCAGGTAATTTGACGCCTACATCCACCAGAAGAGGGAGAAATAATGGTCCTACTAATGTAGGATTTGATACTAACTACGATGTTGAACTTGACGATACGAATCATCGTTTGTTTGTGGCTGACACCTCCAATAATCGAGTACTGATATACAATCTTGATTCAAATAACGAATTACTCGATTATGAGGCTGATTACGTGCTTGGACAACCTCACTTTGGTGCTAATGCAGCAAATACTACACAGTCTGGAATGAATAGTCCTCGGTCTCTTGCATATAGCTCGAGTACAAATCGTCTGTATGTCGCACAATCAGGTAATCATCGCGTTACAGTATATGATGTCGCGAGTATTACTAATGGCGAGGATGCGATCAATGTATTGGGACAAGCAAATTTTACGTCACTGACTTCCTTCAATACACAGTCGGGAATGAATACTCCGACTGGTCTTGCAATTCGTTATAATACAACAACACCATTACTCTATGTCGCACAATCAGGTAATCATCGCGTTACGGTGTATGATGTTGCGAGTATCATTGATGGCGAGGATGCCATCAATGTGCTTGGGCAGACAAATTTTTCTAATACTTTCCAAGCTAATTCTCAGGCGGGAATGTCGAGTCCTTCAGGACTTGTATATGATCAGGGACTCAATCGATTGTTTGTTGCACAATCAGGTAATCATCGCGTTACGGTGTATGATGTTGCTACTACTACGAATGGTGAAGGCGCAATTTTTGTCCTTGGACAGTCTAGCTTTACTGGAGCCACTATTACAACAACACAATCAGCAATGATCTCACCTGCGGGGTTAGCGTATGATCCAGGGAATAATTATCTCTACGTTGCTGAGTTTGGCAATAATCGTGTGACGAAGTTTGATTTGACTACACTCCCCGATGTTCCGACCGCACCTTCTGTGGTTTCATTTACTCGTCAAAGCACGTCTCTCACTGTGACATGGGGGGCAGTGAGTGGACACACAATACTCTATACGGTGAGCTCAACTGCAACTTCGACTTTGATTACTACGAGTAGTCTTTCGATAGTGTTTAGTAATTTGATACCAAGTACGACATATAGTTTTCAA
>DAORJA010000021.1:0-14180 GCA_035438805.1 Candidatus Magasanikiibacteriota bacterium | reverse complement strand
CCGTCGCAGGCGAAGATGAGTTCGCACTGGTCTCCAGTGGCAGTGACCTGGACGGTGACCTCGAGTCGGTCGCCATCGATCAGCTCATTGTCACTCTCGCACCACCAGATTCCCGCGAGCTCGAGGACTTGTCCGCAGAGTTCCTCGGCAGTGAGTGGGGGCGTGAACGTGTCGTTCGGGGCGGAATCCGGATCCGCCGTGTTGTAGGTGTCGGGCTGGTAGGGATCATCTCCCTTGCCAGTTTCCGACGTGTCAGTGGTGGAAACAGGCTCTGTGCCTGGTCCCGAAGAGTCGCAAGCCGCCATCGAGAGGGCGGCAGCGATGACCATCATCCTGCAGAGCATATGCTCATCTCCTCAATAATGGGGCTTTTTCTAGATCGGACTTTCCGACTGAGAAATCACTCCAACATACAAAATAACCTATATAGGCAGACTACCTTATATGTCGGAGCGATGATGCAACTCAAGAAGGTACATTCTATGGCGATTAGACCATTTTTTTGGCCTTTTGTCAAGTTTTTAGTTCACAATTACAAAACTCCCCATGAAAGGAAGTCTTGTGTATGAATACATCGAGAGGTTATTTATAGTAGTTGTGGGCGTACAGCCTCTTCTATTTTTTTGACCTGTTTCTTGAGTTTTTGAATTTCACTATTTAGCGCATCATCATCTTGTTGAGATTTTGTCTCGAGAGTATCCAGTCGTTCTTTGATTGAGCGTATATCAGCTTTTACTATCACCATATCAGCCTTCAGTTGCGCGACGTCTGTTTTTAATTCAGCAATGTCAACTTTAATGTCATTAATTTCCTTATAAAATTCTTCTCTCATTACCATGTTTTCCTGTATAAAATGAAGCACCTCGGTATTTTCCCGAGTGATTTGCACGAGCTCTTTGAGCGTTTGCTCAATCACGGTATGTCCCTCCATACGTATAAATTAAGTGAATAATACACCTAGTATATCTAGTTTTTTTGAACTATGTCAAACCAATCTCTCTCTTGATAAACTCAGATTAACCTGATACACTCAACCTATGTTTTCTATAGTTAAATTAGATAAAAATATGTACCGAACGCATACATGTGGGGAGCTCTCAAAAGAGTCAGTGGGATCAGTCGTGACACTTGCTGGATGGGTGAATAAGCGACGTAAATTTGGAAATTTGGTATTTGTAGATTTACGTGATCGATATGGTGTTACCCAGGTAGTGTTTAACCCAGAAAAAACAACAGAATTTGAGCTTGCTGAGAAATTGAAGTATGAATATGTGATTTCAGTTACCGGAACTATTGTCGCTCGTGATGAGAAAAATATTAATACAGAAATTGGAACAGGGGAGATCGAACTTTTGGCCAGTGAAATCAAAATTCTGAGCGAAGCAGATACATTGCCATTTGAAATTTTTGATTCAGGAAAAGGTGAAGAAGATGAAGAGCTTCGTCTGAAATATCGTTTTCTCGAACTTCGACGTGAGCGCCTCAAAGAAAATATTTTGTTTCGAGCGAAAATGATCGGGTATATTCGGAATTTCATGGAGTCACGAAATTTTGTAGATATCGCAACTCCGATTTTAACCGTGAGTTCACCTGAAGGAGCTCGTGATTTTCTCGTTCCTTCACGCCTACACAAAGGAAAATTCTATGCGCTCCCACAGGCTCCACAGCAATACAAACAATTGTTGATGGTGGCTGGATTTGATCGCTATTACCAGGTAGCTCCGTGTATGCGAGATGAAGATCCTCGAGCAGACCGATCTCCAGGAGAATTTTATCAGCTTGATTGCGAAACCAGTTTCATGACTCAGGATGAATTTTTTACGCTCATGGAACCTTTGTTTGTTGAGTTAACCGAAAATGTGGCAGGAAAAAAAGTAAAATCAAAACCATTCCCTCGAATTCCATTTCGAGAAGTGATGGAGACATACGGTAGCGATCGTCCTGATTTGCGTTATGAATTGAAAATCAGAGAAGTGACTGAATGGGCAAAGACAACTTCATTTGAAGTGTTTACCAAGGCTGATCATGTACGATTACTCGCAATTCCTGGGGGAGCTGAATTCACTCGAGCTGAAATTGATAATGAATACACTGATGCAGCAAAACGTTCACATGCCAAAGGTCTTGCGTGGATGAAATATGATGGAACAAAATTCGATGGAGGTATTTCCAAATTCTTTACGGAAGAGCAATTGCAAGAATTAGTGCAGAGTCAAAAAATAGAAGCCGGCAGTATTGTCTTCTTTGTTGCTGATGCCTGGGAAGTATCATGCAAGGCGCTTGGTGCAGTCAGAGATATGGCAGGTAAAAAATTACAGCTTGCAGACCCTGATGAAATCGCGTGGGCATGGGTGGTAGATTTTCCATTTTACGAATGGAATGAAGATCAGAAAAAAATTGACTTTGCACACAATCCATTTTCTATGCCACAAGGTGGAATGGAAGCACTTTTGAACCAGGATCCTCTCACTATCAAAGCATTCCAATACGACATCATTGCAAATGGTCTTGAGCTTTCAAGTGGAGCTGTGAGAAATAAAGATGCTGCACTCATGTACAAAGCATTTGAAATTGCAGGATATGGACCAGAAGTTGTTGATAAAAAGTTTGGTCACATGATCAAAGCATTTAGTTTTGGAGCTCCTCCTCACTGTGGATTTGCACCAGGAATTGAGCGCCTCGTTATGCTGCTTCGTGGTGAAGATAATATTAGAGCCGTTGTTCCATTCCCAAAGAATCAAAAAGCCGAAGAACCAATGGTCGGCAGTCCTTCAGAGGTTGAAGATATACAACTCAAAGAATTGGGAATAAAAGTTGATCTCTCCAAAAAATAACCAGCGTATAATAGTCTGTGCATGCTTAAGAAAGGTTTACGTTCTTACATTTTTTTGATTATTTCAGGGGCACTTGGTGCAGTATTATTTTTGCTACTCTATAGTGAATTGCTTGATACGTCGTATATTGAATGGACATTGTGGATCGGTGGAGATCCATTCCAGCACTATATTGGTTGGGAATTATTCAGGGACTCACCGTGGTCATTTCCAATTGGACAAGTATCACATCTCGTATATCCGCATGGAGTACCGCTTACATTTACTGACTCAATTCCGTTATTCTCATTTTTTTTCAAACTATTTTCAGAATGGCTGCCATTTCCATTCCAGTTTGATGGAATTTGGATACTTAGTTGTTTTGTATTGCAGGGAATGTTTGGGTATGCCCTTACATACCAGTATTTACAGAAGAAAGCATTGTCTGTAATTGGAAGTATATTTTTCATCCTTTCTCCAATCATGCTTTTTCGACTCGGAGGACATTCAGCACTTGGAGCACATTGGATTATACTGTGGTCATTGTGGCTGGGATTAAAAAATGGAAAAATGCCAATCTGGCAGTGGACCGCAATCTTACTATTAACCGTATTGATTCATCCGTACCTTCTGTTTATGTGCGGAGCATTATTTGTAGCTGATCTCGTGCGACGAATAGTAAAACTGCATGTGTTATCATGGAAGAAAGGAAGTATTTTTTTTGTAATCGAGGTGGGACTCGTACTCATGCTTTCATGGATTGTGGGTGTATTCTCGACCGGGAGTGGGGCGGCACCTGGATATGGGGTCTTCTCTCTTGATTTGAATAGTCTGATCAATCCCTATGGCTGGTCTACGATTATAAAGAACATGAATGTTCGTGAACCCAATGAAGGATTTGCATATCTGGGGCTCGGCATCATCATTCTGTTGGGACTATCACTATTTCAATTGGTACAGGATAAAAAATATACAGACATAAAAAGAAAAATGTATGAGTGGTGGCCTGTAGTTGCAGTAGTTGGTGTTCTCACGTTACTCGCCATAACAAATACAGTCTCAGTGTGGGGGAAAGAGATATTCAGTATTCCATTGTCTGAATATGTCCGTGAACATATCATGGGAGTGGTACGGTCATCAGGCAGATTATTCTGGCCAGTGTATTACCTGATTGTACTTGCATCATTTTTTATTATCAAAAAATCTCGTACCTATGTTGCGTATGGTCTAATGATTTTCGCAGTGTTAGTCCAAGGATATGATTTCAAAGATAAATTACTGGAATTGGATAATTTTTATGAGGCAGTTGTATGGCATAATCCACTAAACGATCCTTTTTGGTCACAAGCTGCTCATTCAATAGAACATATTTCATTTGTACCATCTTACGCACTGGGAAAATATGAAACTATTGCGCTGTTTGCTGCAGAGCATAATATGACGCTTAATACGGGATATGTGGTACGCGCTGCAGGTCTCCTTAATAAGGATTTTATGGATGCAGAAGTACGATCACTGCAAGAAGGTATCGTTGCTGATAACACATTGTATATTTTTCTTGATGAAAAAACAGGGCGCACAATGACAGAGAAAGTGGACAAAACACTCTACAAGGTAAAAACAATTGACGGGTATACGGTGCTTGCTCCAGTGGGTATGTTAACAGAAAAAAAAGAAATATGAATATGGAAGGAGCCATAATTATTCCTGTATATAATGGGGCACTGTATTTGCCTGAAACATTTCGAGAATTAGGTGAGCTTGTAAAAAACCACCAGATTATTTTTGTAAATGATGGAAGTACTGATGAGACAGGTACGCTTCTCGAAAAATTTCATAAAGAAAATGCATCTACGGTGACAATTGTAGAATATGCAAAAAATATGGGTAAAGGATATGCAATACGTGAAGGATTACAGAAGGTTGTAACAGATTGTACCAAAATTGCATTTACTGATGTAGAAATTCCATATGGCGTAGAAGCGCTTCAGTCTGGGTTTCAGCTTCTTGAAGAAAGTAGTGAGCTTTCATTTGTGTATGGGACAAGAACTGCAGCAGATAAGACCGAGAGTCAGTATTCACTCTATCGAAAAATTGGCACACGTTTATTCCGTCTATTATTGCCTCGAAAGCTGGGGAATATTTCTGATACGCAGAGCGGATTAAAAATATTTAAGAGAAAAGCAGCTGAAATAATTTTCGCACTGGTCAAAACAAATCGTTGGGTGTTTGATACTGAAATTTTTTTGATTGCAAAAGAGCATCAATTGAAGTATCAAGAACTGCCAGTGCATTTGAAACCTGCATGCATCACCCGTAGGGGAGGAGTGCATTTTTTGAGGCATGGATGGAAAATTTTGGCTGATATTATTCGTATTCGTTCATATGCGTCCCGTGGATTATATAAAAAAACCTAGGATACAGCATATAGTAATCGGTATTGGATTACTGGTGCTTAGTTTTTTATTGTACCGTCAGACACTGGGAGTAGGATTTTTGAGCGATGATTGGCATGCCATATCAATTGTCAAAGATACAAAAAATATTTTTCAATTCTTTGCTACTAATATTGTAGGCAATAGAGTTGGGAGTAGTTATGGTCCATTGTGGAATGTTGCATTGTTTTTAGAATATCACATGTTTCACCTGCAATCACTGGGCTATCATATAATAAGTATCGTCGCTATGGCTGCTGCAGCCTTCTCATTGTATGGGTTTGTACGCCGAATGTCAGGGTCACTGTTGATTGGATGTGCAGCCGGAGTATTGTTTATATGTCTACCAAGTCATGTTGAAGCTGTGGCGTGGATTTCGAGCCAGCCACATCTCATAGCGACTGCATTGTATAGTGCAGCGCTGTATTGCTATAGCGTATTCTCATCACAAAAAAAAGTGAAGTATTATATTGCCGCGTGCGTACTAATTGCATGTTCCTTACTTACTAAGGAAATTGGAATCAGTTTCATATTCATCTTCTTTCTTATTGATTGCAGGTTTCAGACAATTTCTTTCAAAAAAGAAAAATACAAACAGTCACTTTTGCATGTGCTCATCTATTACCTCCCACTGGTTGTAGTTCTTGGTGGGTACATGGCAGTACGCAGATACACGACTGGAGTTGTGGTCGGATATTATGGAAGTCAGTCATTGATTTTTTCACTGAAGGAAATGATTGAGATGGCGACTCGAATCACTGTGGGATTATTTGCATCGTATCCACTGAGAGATAGTATGGTGGTTGAAATTATGAGTCATATTAGGCTAGTTGGCACCTGTCTTGTTGCATCATTTGTGGGTATATTATGGCTGTGTAGAAAACAGATGTATACCATACTAGTGATTGGGTTATGTTACATAGCTTCGCTCCTACCATATCTCACACTTCACTATAATGCACTCAGTAATGAAGGGGAGCGATATACATACCTACCTTCGTTGTTTGGAGTATTTGGAATAGCGTATACCCTGTATCATATGCTCAAACGGGTTCGTGCAGGCAAGATACTGTATGTGCTCGTAATCAGTATTATTAGCATAGCGTGTATTTTTCCTATTCAAGGAAAAACTGCTGAGTGGATGAAGGCAGGATTAATTGTACAGGAGACCTTACCAACAATTCAGAATTTGTCGCTTGATCCTAATAAGCCAGTTGTGCTTGTGGGGTTGCCAGATCGAATTGAAGGAGCACAATTATTCAGAAATGGAACCTTGCTTGCATTAGAATTGTTAGGGTATGGGAAATTTAATGGAGATCGAGTATTGATAGCACCTCTATTATCCGAGAGTTATTCCAAAGAAAAAAAACTTGTTGCCATAGACACCTGTGGTAGGGCATTGTGTATGTCCTCAGAGGAGGGAAGAGAGCGTTTGTTTACAGGATTACCAGCAGTAGAGATGTATGATATGGCATTTATACTAGAAGATTTTAGAAAAACCGATCACACCGGAACGCGTATCCGTATTGAAGGGAAGACTACTGATGTCCAGATGGTATATTTCAATCATAATGCGTTTCAATTATTTGCTGAATAACCCTTGCGACCAGGGGTTATTCTTGCTAGACTAGGTGGTACGTATGGATATAAAAGTAGGACAATTTAGCGGTCCGCTTGATCTGCTGCTCGCGCTTATCCAAGATGAAAAATTGGAAATAAGCGAAGTTTCTATATCAAAAGTGACAGAGCAATTTCTACAGTATCTGGAAGCGCTCGATGAAACAGATGCAGAAGAGCTTGCTGATTTTCTCGTGATTGCTGCTAAACTACTTTTTGCAAAATCAAAACACTTACTTTCTTCGGTAGAGCCTGACGAAGAGGAGGGTCCACCTCTCGAAGAACAGTTGAGGCTCTATCGTTTATTTGTTGAAACAAGTAAAAAAATTGATAAGCTATGGCTCGGACCCTATCATAGCTATGTGAGAATCGAAGAGCCTAGACTACCTCAATCGATTCCATTACCTGAAAATCTTACGCTTACTAATTGGAGTCTTGCAATCGCCAATCTCCTTAAACGTATATCACCTCCCAAAGCATTGCCTGAGACACGAATTGATCGAACAGTTTCTTTGAAAGAAACAATCTCACGGTTGAAAAAATTATTGGAAGTAGAAGGGCAAACAAAGTTTTCAGATATTTTGGGTAATAGCGCAACAAAAACTGAAATTATTGTAAGCTTCTTGGCACTACTAGAATTGGTAAAACAGCGTGAGGCTGAAGTAAATCAAACAAACGCATTTTCAGACATTCATATTGTTAAAGCTTAAACTTTTGTATGAACGACATTGTAAGCATTCTCGAATCAATCCTCTTTGTCGCGTCAAAGCCACTGACTGTAAAAGCTCTCGCGCGGGCACTCGAAGTAAGTGAGGGAGATATTGAAGGAGCTCTGTCTCATGTGAGTGAAAAGTATATCGGAGTATGTGGAATTCACTATCTCCGTGTTGATGATACAGTGCAGTTGGTTACCAATCCTTCAAATGCTGAAGAAGTTGAAAAATTTGTAGCGCGAGACATTTTAGGTGAATTAACCAAAGCACAATTAGAAACACTCACGGTCATAGGTTATCGAGGTCCTATTACTCGTCCTGAGATTGAAGAAATCAGAGGAGTGAATTGTGCAGTAATTCTCCGCACACTTTTGATTCGGGACTTGGTAGAAGAACATGAATCAAGTGATAGTGTACTTCCGACCTACACGGTATCACTTACAGCATTGCGACAATTAGGCGTAGGAAAAGTAGAGGAATTACCTGATTATACAGAAATTCATAATCATGCATATTTCTCTCGACCAGTAGAAAATTCACATTCAGAAACAAACTAATCAGGCCAAGAGTTCATATATGGGAAAATTAAAAATAATAGACAATCTGGCAGCGATCTCTCCAAATACATGGAGGAATATAGTATGTGCATCAGCGCTGGGAGTGGTCGCGACAGGCTGGGGACTGTATGTGTTTCATGGTCGCCTCTACCAACCGCTTCAATTAACAGAAAGTGAAAAAAACCTGCTTGTGGTAAATAAGCCACTTACAGAAGCGAAAGGAATGAAAGAGTATAGACCGTATATTATTGGAGGCGATATAGCAACCACATTGATTATCCCAAAAAAGCGGGACATGTTTATCCCATTTGAGATGAGAGATATTTCTGCTTCGACTGTATTGGTAAAAGATATTGCAACAGGTGAAGTATTGTTTGGTAATAATCAATATGCCCCACGCTCACTTGCGAGTATTACCAAATTAATGAGCGCGTTAGTGCTGGAGGAATATATCTCTGATTGGAATAAAATTGTTATGAGTCCGGCTGATACAATTTTTGACTCCCATGTGTATGGGTATGATTCCACGTCACTTGAAGAATGGTTCAAAGTAGCGCTCATTGGATCATCAAATCGTGCAATTCTTACTCTCGTAGACGGGAGCGGGCATACACGTGAAGAATTTTTAGCACGTATGAATGAAAAAGCAGCTGAACTTGGAATGTCTGACACTCATTTTACTGATCCTACGGGAATTGATCCGGGAAATATTTCCACAGCGTCAGATACAGCCCTTCTTCTGGGTGAAGCGCTTCGCCACGAACATATCGTGGGAGCGCTTGGAATCAGCTCAATTGACCATAGATCTTCAGTAACAGAAAAAACTACCACCATTCGGAATACTAATTGGCTCCTGACCCAGTCCATTCGCAATGAATTCGCAGAGCCAGTTATTGGAAAAACAGGCTACATTGTTGAATCTGATTATAATTTTTCAGGTAAATTTTCCAAAAGTCCTGAACGACAAATCCTCGTAGTAGTTCTTGGGTCAGAAAATGAAACAACACGTTTTACGGACGCAACTGCTCTGGCAAACTGGACATTTGCGAATTACGAATGGATTCTTAATTAGTATATGATCAATCCTGTAACATGGGTAGCATCAATGCCGCATGAACTTGCAGTGTTTTTGCTTTCAATGATTCCATTAACTGAATTTCAAGTGTCAATTCCTTTGGGAATAGAAACGTTTAATCTACCTGTATGGGAAGTGTGGCTTCTCGCGCTGGGAGGGAACATGGTGCCTGTGTTAGTATTGTTGTGGGCACTTCCAAAGATATACCACTGGATCCTCACATTGCCCGTAATTGGGAATTTTCTTATCAAGAAAGTAGAAAAAGATCGAGTAGAGTTTGCCAAGAAATATGAGAAATATGGGGCAATTGCACTTATTAGTTTTATTGCCATTCCATTACCACTTACTGGTGCATGGACTGCGTCACTTGTCGCATTCATCTTCAATATCGAATACAAAAAAGCAGCCTTTTTTATCTTCTTAGGAGGCTGTGTTGCCGTGACTATTGTAGTATTACTCACGTTGTTTGCTGGTTCGACGATTCGGATGCTTTTTGCCCGCTAATCGTGAGAAGTGTAATTTCAGGTATACAGAATAGTCGTGCACGAGGCTCTGATTCTCCAAGTCCTCGTGAAACAAATAGATACTCTCCTTTTCGTTCGGGCTCATGAAGTCCTTGGTATAATTTTTTTGGAATAATTGCATCTGGTTTTGCAAGAGGTCCGATATAGGGGAGCCGTAGTTGGCCTCCATGAGTGTGCCCAGAAATAGTGAGATCAATTCCTGATGGGTGAGGATGGTACAGATATACAGGATTATGTATAAGTGCAATGAGAGGGAAGTCAGTATTTCTCGTAGCAAGAGATGAATAATTCAGACTGTTTGCCCACACTTCATCTCCGCCAAATAGGTAGAGTTCTTGGTTTTTCACTTTGAGTTTAAGAATCTGATTTTGAAGATAGGTGACTCCGTATGATTGGAGTGTTTTTTTTGTGTGTTCGCTTACATCAGCATATCTTTTCTGTGTTGGATTAGTACCCAAGTGATCACTCAATCCATATTCATGATTCCCGTGCACTGCGTACACTGGATATTTTTCCGTTAATTTTTTTAGTGGAGTTAGATACTGTACTTCCTCCTGATTGGGTACACAATTAAACGTGTGATCACCAACCAACACAACCATATCAGGATTAAGCTTCATTGTTTCTTCAACAACGCGCTCAAAAAAATCTGTTTTTTTGTAGGGACCTGCATGCAAATCAGTAAGTACTGCTATAGTAAATTCATGATGTACTTTTGAGATATGTATGGGTACATAACTTGTTTCAATTATTTTTGGTTCAATAAAACTTCCCCAGATCAAGACAATAACTGCAATCAGAGAAAAAACAGAGAGGATAGGAATGGATAATAAAAATCCAAGCCACGCGACAAGGCCAAGCACAATCCCTCCACCAATTATTGAATCATAATACACGGGTTTCATAAGTCAGTATCTTTTTTATTGAACAGTGATGTTCAAAGACGAAATAGAGTCTAACATAAGGTTTTATTTTTGTACACTATAGGTATTCAAAAACCGCATATTAAGTGCGGCCATGTGGTAAGGAGAAGGTCGAGCAGCGCATGGTGTTGCGCTGTACTCGACCTTGTCCCTGACGTTCATCCCACCTTCCGCACTTGTTGCGTTGGGTTGAAGCTGAACGTGGGTTGGCCGCTGCTATTGCGGCCATTGTAGATGATTTCTCCTTCGAAGACCTTAATACCTCGTTTCCCTCTGCGGCTCCAGCTGAGACTTTCGCCTTCTTTGAGGATGACCACGATCTCTGCGACTTTGCCGCTGCTTGCGTACTGAGGACTATCTGGCTTACACCAGCGATGTCCTCGGGCAAGTACGTGTGGGTCCTCGAGTGCGCGATTGAACCACGCATTATTCTGAGAACCGAGCCCGGAATCGAGGTGGCAGACCACCAAGACCCTGTTATCGAGGAAAGAGCGTACTGACGGCTCCACAATCAGAGGTTTGCCCTCATCAGTGAAAACCACGTCGATTGCTCCGGCGAGGAACTGTCGCACACCATGTCGTGTGGCGCCATTGTCGAGCGTTTCGACAAATGGTTCCTGAACGATGGTCGACTGTGCGCCTCGGCTCAGATGGACTGAAGCACGCACTTGTCCGCCTCTTCCAGAACCCCCAACGACCAGTTGGTTGTGTGTGAGTCTGATCCGAGGACCATACTCGATTTTTCCTATGTCACGAGGTATTGAAATCTCGCTAAGATACATTGTCCCTCCAAAAACGGGTTTGTTTGCGCATAGAATAGCATAAATAAGCTAAAAAGTCAAGTATAGGATGTTAAAAATCTTTGTTTAAAAACAAAACCCCGCCTTTTGCGAAAGGTGGGGTTTTTGAAGACCGGCACTACTCTATCTAAATGTTATCTAGACAAAGTAGTTGTGGCCGGCCTTGTATGAATGAACGATGGCTCCACGGTTGTTCCTACCCCATATGTGGGAGACAGTAGTTTACGATCGGAGCAGGGTGAGAATGTCAGCGAGTCGGCTGCTAAAGCCTGTGGGTGGAGGAGTGAGACGCTTCATGATGATCTCGAGGGCGAGTGTGAGTTTCGCCTTGGCTACGCGACCTTCGCCTTCGAAGTCACCGAGGTAGAAGTGCAGAATGTCTGCTTGGTTGGGACCACTGATGTGATCGGTGCTCGATTCGTTGACTCGGGTAATTCTGATATAGAACACCCACAGTCCATCGACTGAGGAGTCGTCGGAGGCTTCACCATCCTGGTTTGCCGCAGGACCCCACAGAAATTCTCTATCACGTTCGGCGAATTTACCCGATCCATCGGCGTTGCGCAGATAGACCTCCACTTCACCACCTTCGCGAGTCACGAGTCCGTTCAGAGGTTTCAGTGCTTCGTGGAGTGACCCGAGCCACTTTGCGAGTGCCGAATCCGGACCATCCTGGCTTTCGAGAATTCCAGATTCTGGAAGAGGAACCGTGATACTTTTCATTGTCTGTCCATTGTGGAAAGTGCATGTCGAGATTCGACATGGTCGAGAACGACATTTCAAACTATCAATTTTTCTTCTTTTTGTCAAGAATAGTAGGTAAAACAAAAGAAGTCTCTAATAAAGACTTCTTCGTAGTGCCCAGAGAGAGAATCGAACTCTCACGATATTGCTATCACGGGATTTTGAGTCCCGCGTGTCTACCAATTCCACCATCTGGGCATATGGATAAGAGAGATGATATATCTTACTCGCCCTTTTGTCAACGATATGTTATAATTATGACCGATTACATACCTATGGCAAAAGTCATTTCCGTTGTTAACCAAAAGGGTGGAGTAGGGAAAACTACTACTACAGTCAATGTGGCAGCTTTTTTGGCTGAGCTCGGAAAAATGGTATTGATTATTGATATGGACCCACAGGGGAATGCTTCCAGTGGGCTTGGGGTCAATCGAAGCCAGGTTGAACATGGAATCTATGAAGCATTAGCAAAACAAAAACATATTTCAGACACGATTTTAGATACGAGCCATGTAGGTTTGCGTATTGCGCCAGCAACTCAGAATCTTGCTGGAGCGTCAGTCGAATTAGTGTCAGTTGAAAACCGAGAATTCCAACTACGTGAATTATTAAGTGAGATTCGACATGGATATGATTATATTCTGATTGATTGCCCTCCTTCACTTGGACTTCTTACGGTCAATAGTCTTGTTGCGGCAGACCAGCTTCTCATTCCAGTGCAGGCAGAATATTATGCACTTGAAGGATTGGGACAATTATTAGAAACCGTAAAATTAGTACAGACTCATATTCATCCAGACTTACAAGTATTAGGTGCAGTACTAACCATGTTCGATAAACGTACCAAACTTTCAACTGAAGTCATGAATGAACTATATAAATATTTCCCAAATAATATTTTCCGATCAGTAATTCCTCGCACCATTCGTCTAGCTGAAGCACCAAGTTTTGGTCAGTCAATTTTGCAATACGAGCCCAATGGTAAAGGTTCAAAAGCATACGAGAAGCTTGCGAGAGAAATTCTCGAACGTCATCAATAATTTTTTCTATATGGCACTTGGCAAGGGCTTAAGCTCTCTTATTCCTCAACAAGCAAAAGTACGTGATATTATCCGAAAAGAAACCGGATTGGTTCCGCAAAAAAGAGATGCAATACTTCAGGTTCCAATATCTGAAATTACACCTAATTCAGAACAGCCTCGAAAAGAATTCAATCATCAGGATTTAGAAGATCTCGTTGCGTCAATAAAAAAACATGGGATCTTGCAGCCGCTTGTGGTAACTGAACGTTCAGAAGGCGGCTATGAATTGATTGCAGGTGAACGTCGTTTGCGAGCTTCACAAATTGCTGGGCTTGCAACAGTTCCAGTGATTGTGCGTACTGCCACACAGCAAGAAAGACTTGAACTTGCGCTTATTGAAAATATTCAACGCCAGGCATTGAATGCTATTGAAGAAGCATATGCATATTCACGGCTCATGGAAGAATTTAATTTAACTCAGGCGCAAGTTGCAGAGCAGGTAGGCAAAAGTCGCCCTGCAGTTGCAAACACGATCCGATTGCTTGATCTACCGTCAGTCATTCAAAAGGCGCTTATTAGTGGTGAAATCAATGCTGGGAAAGCTCGAGCACTACTCAGTCTCAAAGATGAGGCAGAGCAAATTGAAGTATTTCAAAGCATGGCAGGGCGTGAGATGAGTGTGCGTGCGCTCGAAGCCGAAGTATCAGGCAAGGGTGCGGCATCGCGTAAAGGGTCAGTAAGGCGGGATCCCAATCTCTCAGCACAGGAACGGATGCTCGAAGACCGTCTTCATGCAAAAGTGCGAATTACGAGAAAAGGGGATCGAGGCACGATTGTAATTGACTATCATACAAGGGAAGAGTTGAAACGAATTTTAGAAGAAATTCTTTAAATAAAACCAAAACCACCCCGCCCTTCGCGAAGGGCGGGGTGGTTTTTGATATGTGAGGCGTAGAG
>DAORJA010000020.1:0-14257 GCA_035438805.1 Candidatus Magasanikiibacteriota bacterium | reverse complement strand
CAAGTAAAAGCAGTTGATCAATTTGGGCAGGATAGTGGATATTCGTCAGTGACTTCTTCTATTACGACCAATCTAAGTACACCGACATTCAGTGCGTTTAATACTTTTTCAACTTCGAGTATCGTGTTTACGTGGAGCACTGTGAGTGGTGCTACCGGTTACTACGTGTCCTCGACTGTATCAAGTTCACTCATTACAGCAATGTCTACAAATTATACATTTGAGAATTTAACACCTAGTAGTACCTACTATTTCCAGGTTCAGGCATTTGATTCATATGGCAGTCTTAGTTCATTCTCTTCACTGATTACCGGAAGAACATATAAATTAAGTGATTTTTTGTTTCAGCAGAAAATAACCGGAGGAGATAGTTCACCAAGCAGTGATGCCTTCGGCTATTCTGTTGGATTACTTGGTGAACATATCATGGTAGGTTCAGTTGATAATGATGGTGCTGGTGGGGTAACGAGCAGTGTAGGTGCAACATTTGTATTTAATTTTGACGATGTACAGTGGGGTGAACGCGATGAGAGTCCACTTCGTGGAGTCGATGCAACTGTTGCTAATGATTCATTTGGTGAAGCGATTTCCATGGCATCGGATGGAAATGGAAATACATATGCACTAATTGGAATGGATGGTGATGACGACATGGGGAATGGCGCGGGTGCTGCATATGTTTTCAAACTCGTAGGTGACACCTGGGTCGAACAGGATAAATTGACTGCGAGTGATGGGGCAGCGAGCGACGCATTTGGAGAAGAGGTATCGCTTGGTTCTGATGGTGATGGACAGATGTACGCACTTGTTGGTGTTGAAGATGACGATGATATGGGTTCAGGATCCGGTTCAGCATATGTTTTCAAACTCGTAGGTGACACCTGGGTCGAGCAGGATAAATTGACTGCGAGTGATGGAAGTTCAAGTGATGCATTTGGAAGCGCAGTATCAATAATATCAACTGTAGATGAAGGAGTGTATGCGTTCATTGGAGCTAGTGGGGCTGATGGTGTAGTTTCAGGATCCGGTTCAGCATATGTTTTTAAACTCGTAGGTGACACCTGGGTCGAACAGGATAAATTGACTGCGAGTGATGGACAGCTATCTGATTTATTTGGTAATTCAGTACATGTTACGTTGGGAAATAATGATAGCTTGTTTGCTCTAATTGGGGCTGATGGCGACGATGATATGGGTTCAGGATCCGGTTCAGCATATGTTTTTAAACTCGTAGGTGACACCTGGGTCGAACAGGATAAATTGACTGCGAGTGATGGTGGAGGAAGCGATGCCTTTGGTCAGGAATTATCTATTGCATTTGATGGGAGAAATAATGTATATGCGTTGATTGGTTCGGCGGGGGATGATGATATGGGAAATGGTGCGGGTGCTGCATATGTATTTAGATTGGACGGGGGTACCTGGGTTGAGGAGTCAAAAATACACGCATTTGATGGTGCTGCAAGTGATGCTTTTGGAGATTCAGTTGCACTTGCTTTCGGCCCTGATAACCAGACGCTGTACGCCGCGATTAGCGCAACCGGAGATGATGATCTCGCCTCAGGAGCTGGTGCAGTGTACATATATAGAGCTTCCAGTTTTCCTCGTACGCCGAGAAATGTAGTATCAACACCGCTTGGACAGAGAGCAGTCTTAGTTTCGTGGGATACTAATAACAATTCCACAAGTACTATCTACGAGGTTTTCAATACAATCACTGAGCAAGTAGTTGGAACTACCACAAGTACACGGTATTTAGTTACTGGTCTTAGTGCTAATTCATCACATCAATATAGAGTTCGTGCACAGAATGCACTAAATATCTCAGATGTTACTTCTTATACACCAACATCTTCGCTTATTTCAACGGATGATATAACAGATACGGTCACCATGTCGATGCCTTCACAAATCGGAAGTGTAGATTTTCAATTCAGATCTCGTTCGCACGTGCATGCTGTGACTGTTGATGCTATTGTCGGTGGTACAGCAACGATTACAATTCAATCAGATCCAGTAACGATTTCTCTTGCGGCAGGGCAAAGTCAAAATATTGATACCGATGGTAATGGAAAAAATGATACTACCGTCACCATGAACTCTGTATCAGAAAGTGATGCTAATTTTACGCTCTCATATCTGGATGAAGTATCGGGAGGTGGTGTGCCATTGCTCCCAGCAAACCCACCAATACTTTTAAATGGTGTGAAATCACTATCGATCAATAAAGATGTGTCAACTACTAAGACACGTGAAGTTATTCTTACTATTACCGCGTCAAATGTCGTGGAGATGGCAGTGTCGAATGATGTAACATTTAATAATATCCCATTTGAACCGTACGTGGGTGAGAAAAAGTGGAAATTAGAATCTGGAAATGGTGTAAAAAAAGTATTTGTAAAATTACGATCACCTGCCGGTGACACGATAATAGTTTCAGATACTATTACTCTTGAAAATCAACAGACTGATGGGGGTGTCACCAAATCGTGCCCGCTTATTCCAGGAAATGCGTACAAATCGCCTCATGCTTCATCTGTTTTCTATATAACCGAAGAATGTACTAAAAGGGCGTTTAAAAATCCGGAAATGTTCTTTACGTATTTTAGTAGTTGGGATGCCGTAAGCGTCGTATCAATTACAGCCCTAAGTGTTGTTCCTCTAGATCAAGCTTCATTTATGTACAAAGGTCCACTGTATCGGCCCACGTATGGTGCACTGATAAAAACTCCGTATGACGCCAAAGTGTATGTATTGATTGATGATACAAAATATTGGATCACAGACGAAAAAGTATTTGCAAAACTTAACTACCACTCAGAATGGATTGAAGACGTGGATCCACGTCTTCTTGATGCGTATAAG
This sequence comes from Candidatus Magasanikiibacteriota bacterium, assembly GCA_035438805.1. Classification (GTDB taxonomy): domain Bacteria; phylum Patescibacteriota; class Patescibacteriia; order Magasanikbacterales; family UBA922; genus UBA922. Next base: position 11,392 of record DAORJA010000020.1, on the reverse strand, counting down.
ATTGGTGAAGAAATTACCCGCGTTGATATTCATCCTGCATTCACATTAATTAAATATGCTAATTCCGCAAAAGTCTATCGTCTTGAAAAAAAATCAAGTAACGCTGATGAGCTTGTTAAACGTTGGGTGACAAATGAAGAAGCATTTAAGAAACTCAAATTTAGAGGAGACCGAATTGTCGTTATTGGTCAGAGTGAGGTGTATGAGGATGGTGAGGATTTGAAATAAAAAATCTCGCGAGTGCGAGAATGAAGAAGGATCGGCCTGATGATCCTTCGAGATGCGTCCCCCGAGGAACCTCCTTGGTGGGCGTTTTGGTAAAGAGTTACCAGGCCGATTTATTCGTACTTTAGCATAAAAAACAAAAAAGTCAATATATAAGCAAAAAAACGCCTGGTAGCGTTTTGGTTTGAGTATAAGAGGATAGGTTGCGACCGTAGTAGCTTGCGTATCCTTTCTTCGGTGCGGGCCGATGAACGGAGACGGCAAAAGCTACTACGGCGCGAAAATATAATACACTATCAGTATGATATTGTCAAGAGTAATGAATATTATACTTATTGCACTGCCATAATGTTATCTGATACACTAAGCTCTATATGTCACTAACCCGTGAAGATATTAGGGGGATTGCGAATCTTGCTCGATTATCACTGACCCCTGAAGAAGAAATCCGATATGCCGAAGAACTCTCGGTCGTATTGTCATATATTGATACACTGAACGAAGTTGATACCGAAGGTGTAGAACCAACTACTCAGGTCGGAGGGCTTATTGATATTGTGAGAGAAGATGTTGCAAAACATAGTGATGACGAGACACGAAAGAAAATAGTTGCGCTTTTTCCACATTCAGAAAAGAATATGTTGTCAGTACCAAGAGTATTTGAAGATCAATAACAAGTTATGCCGACTGAATTAGGAAAACTTTCAATAAAACAAGCTCATACAGGACTCTTGCAAAAAGAGTTTTCTTCGCGTGAATTGACTGAAGCATGTCTCACAAAAATTGAAGAGAGAAACAAAGAAATTAACGCATTTATTACGATTACTCATGAATATGCACGAGAATCTGCAGCACATGCAGACAAAATGATTGCGAGTGGTAGTGCTGGAGTGCTTACCGGGATTCCATTTGGTGTAAAAGACGCGATTTGTACTCTCGATGTGCGCTCTACTGCTTCGTCAACCATTCTTGATAATTATGTACCTCCCTATGATGCGACGGTCATACAGAGAATCAAAGATGCAGGTGCAGTACTGGTTGGAAAACAGAATTGTGATGCATTTGGGCATGGCGCAAGTAATGAAAATTCAATGTATGGCCCGGTAAAAAATCCTCATGATACAACGAAAGTATCTGGTGGATCGTCAGGTGGGTCAGCCGCAGCAGTGGTTGATGGGCAGTGTATTTTTTCAATCGGAGAAGATACAGGAGGATCTATTAGACAACCTGCAAGTCTCTGTGGAGTAGCAGGATTACGTCCAACCTATGGACGCAATTCTCGCTATGGTATTATGCCAATGGCAAGTTCTCTTGATGTAGTTGGGCCTATTGCAAAAACCGTGGAAGATATTGCGTATTTGATGGAAGTGATGGCAGGTCGTGATCCAAAAGATGCAACAACTGTTTCTGATCCTGTACCTAAATATAGTGAACTATTGGACCGTCCCGTCAAAGGTATGCGAATTGGAGTTCCCAAAGAATATATGGAACTCACGGGAATGGATGCAGAAGTGCGAATGATTGTGGAATCAAAAATTAAAGCGCTTGAACATGCTGGATGTGAAATTGTTGAAGTAAGTCTGCCACATACGAAATATGCGATTCCCGTCTACTATATCCTTGTCCCATCTGAAGATAGTTCTAATTTGGGTCGAATTGATGGTATTCGCTATGGTGTCCAGACTACTGCCGATTCATTGTATGAAACATATGCGCAGTCACGTGCGAATGGTTTTCCTGAAGAAGTAAAACGCCGTATCATGATCGGTACCTACGCATTATCGAGTGGGTACTATGATGCATATTATATAAAAGCTCAGAAAGTACGCAGTAGAATTATTGAAGATTTTGATGTAGTGTTCGCGAATGTTGATGCATTGATTACACCCACTTCTCCATTCCCCGCATTTGGAATCGGGGAGAAAAAAGGTGATGTCTTGGCCATGTATTTGGCAGATATTTTTGTAAGCCCAGCATCAGTTGCTGGAGTTCCAGCGCTTAGTGTAAATGGAGGAATGACTAAGAATGGATTGCCCGTAGGAATACAGATTATCGGACGCCGATTAGACGAAGCTCGAGTATTGCAGCTTGGTCACGCAGTTGAAACCTTGCATTTTTAATTTTGCTGTTTAAATTTTTTGTATGCCTTCTGTCAAAGGTAACCGTCCAAAAACACACTCAATTGATTACAGTCATGCAATTAATGAGTCGGGTGATTTTCGTGAATCATGGAGAATTTTTCGCATCATGTCTGAGTTTGTCGAAGGATATCAATTCTTATCTCGGATGGAGAAAGAAGTAACCATTCTTGGTTCAGCGAGACTTACTGATGGACAAAAAGATTATGAGATCGCAGAAAAACTAGGTGAACTCCTCGGGAAAGGTGGATTTACGACAATCACTGGTGGGGGCCCTGGTATCATGGAAGCTGCAAATAAAGGAGCGCATGGAGCGGGTGGAAGATCGATTGGATTGAATATTCAATTGCCTTTTGAGCAACGCATCAATCCATATGTCACTGAAGCGACTGCGTTTTATTATTTCTTCACACGCAAAGTAATGCTTACGAGTCCTGCAAACGCGTTTGCACTGTTTCCTGGAGGATTTGGAACCATGGATGAATTTTTTGAAATTGTTGATCTCATGGAAATGGGAAAGATGGCAAAGTCTCCCATAATTCTTGTGGGTACTGAATTTTGGAATCCCTTGCTTGATTTTTTGAAAGCACGGTCAGCTGAGATTGGTGCTGCATCTATGAAAGATATTGAAGCGTGGCGTGTGGTAGATTCTGCTGAAGATGCGTTTACTCATATCGAACCTACGGGTGATCAGCCGCCTATGTGCGAGCTTGATCCTGATAGTTTCCAATGTGGGGGAGCTGTAGACTGGAAAATTTTCCGTATCATGGCAGAGCTTGTTGAAGGGTTTGATTTTTTGACTGGAGTAATTGAAAATGTGACAATTTTTGGTACCAATACGATCACGCATGATTCATCGTATTACACCATGGCATATGAACTAGGTGGAGAGCTCGCAGAGAATGGATTCTCAGTCATGACTGGTGGAGGTCCTGGAGTCATGGAAGCTGCAAACAAAGGATGTTTTGAGCGCGGTGGGCAATCAATTGGAATCAATATGCGATTTGGATCACGTGAACGCATTAATCCATATGTGAAGCGCTCAATCGGATTCCAATTTCCTTTTACACGTAAATTAATTATCACGGCACCTGCAAAAGCATTTGTGTTTTTCCCTGGAGGATTTGGGACATTGCATCAATTATTTGAAATTTTGACTCTCATCCAAACGGGAAAAATGGAAAAGGTTCCCGTGATTCTCATGAGTCATAGTTTTTGGGAACCATTGCACATATTTATCAAGAAGAGCTTGGTGCATCAATATGAGACGATTCATAATGAAGACGATGAACTCTATCAGATTGTGGATACTGTCGAAGCAGCAATGGAAATTATTACTGATTTTAGAAAAGTACATGTAAATGGTGTGAAAAAAAACTAAAATAATTTTCTTAAGTCAGAAAAGACGGCAGCTTTGGGTTTGTCCATCTTTATTTTTATATCTGTACAAAGTAGGTGTTTTTTGTTAGGATTGTACGGTTTTATGGGTATGGTATAGTTAAGGAAGATTCGCATAGTGGTCGAGTGCGCCGCCTTGGAAAGGCGGTATATCCGAAAGGGTATCGAGGGTTCGAATCCCTCATCTTCCGCCTTCGGTCGCCAAAGCGACCTACGGCGGACAAGGTCCGCCAGGTAGGTTGCGAAGGCGACTTATTGTATAAGTAACATAGACAAGATAGTATTAGGGAGGGTTGTTTTATGTACTATGTATATATCTTAGAATGTGCTGATGGTGGATCCTATACAGGGTGTACTTCTGATTTAAAAAATAGGATTGAAAAACATAGAAAGGGACAAGTGTTAGCGACAGTCAATCGTTTACCTATTAAACTAATAGCTTATATTGGTTTTCAAAATAGATATAGTGCTTTCAAGTTCGAAAAATATCTAAAATCAGGTTCAGGTAGATCTTTTATGAAGAGGCATTTAATCAGTTATGAACCGTTAAGTTCTAATCAAAACATATGAGAAAAATAATCGTACTGTCTTTTATTACACTTGATGGAGTGATGCAGGCACCGGGCGGACCTCAAGAAGACACAAGTGGTGATTTCAAATACGGTGGATGGGCTGTTCCATATTTCGATGAATTTTCAGGTGCGATGATGGGTGAACAGATGAGTAAACCTGCTGATCTCCTGCTTGGTAGAAAAACATTTGATATATTTGCATCATATTGGCCACAACACGAGGCAGATTGGCCAGGTGTAAACACCATGAAGAAATACGTTGCCTCAAATACACTTACAACGTCTACATGGAACAACACTATAGTTCTCAAGGGAGATGTGGTCGATGAATTGAAAAAGATTAAAGCCGAGGATGGTCCAGATTTGCAAGTGCACGGAAGCGGCAATTTCATTCAGACACTATTGAAATATGATCTCGTGGATGAATTATGGCTGAAAATTTTCCCGATTACACTTGGTCCAGGAAAAAAATTGTTTGCCGAGGGAACTATTCCTGCAGCTTTTACATTTGTTGATTCCAAAGTTTCACCATTAGGAGTTATATTTGCAAATTACACCCGTGCAGGAGAGGTAAAAACAGGGAGCATCTAATTTTTATGAATTCACAGATCAAAACATTTGGTGAGTACGTAAAATTACATCCGAAAAATGTGCAGTTAATTTTGAAAAAAATTCGAGACATTGTTCGGTCAGGAGCACCTAATGCTGTAGAATCAATTAGCTATGGAATGCCTGCGTTCAAGCTCAATGGAAAACCGCTTGTCTATTTTGGTGCGTATGAAAAACATATTGGATTTTATCCAACACCCTCAGGCACCGCAAATTTCAAAAAAGAATTATCACAATATAAAAGTGGGAAAGGCTCTGCACAATTCCAGCTTGATCAGCCAATGCCATTTGATCTGATGCAGAGAATCGTTGAATTTAGAGTGAAGGAAAATAATAAGCTAAAAAAGAAGAAATAATTTGTAACATAATCATATGAACCGAGTCGTACACTTTGAAATCCAGGCAGAAGATACCGAACGCGCAGCACAATTTTATCGCGACGTATTTGGTTGGAATATTGAAAAGTATCCAGGATTAGGATGGGAATACTGGGGAGTTATGACAGCTCCAAAAGACAGTAAAGATCAGGGAATTAATGGAGGACTTTTGAAGCGGCCAGCTTCACTACCAGAAGGAGTATGTGGAGTGAATTCATTTGTCTGCACCGTGGACGTAGAAAATTATGATGCAGTTGCACAGAAAATCGAAGCAGCAGGAGGGAAAGTTGCAATGCCAAAATTTGCGCTTGCAGGAATGGCATGGCAAGGATATTTTCTGGATACCGAAGGAAACACGTTTGGTATTCATCAGGCAGACACCAATGCAAAATAATATGAATGCAGAGCAGTGGGTAGAAAAATTGACAACTGAGGGATATTCGCAAGTAATGTCAGTGACCCAGGGACCAGATACTGAATTTCCCGAGCACACTCACGATAAACATACCGTGCACGTAATTGTCGAAGGTGAATTTATTTTGATTGATCAAGGTGTTGAAACGACGCTTAAAACAGGAGACAGATTTGAAATTCCTGCAGGTACGACGCACCGTGCAAAGTGTGGGTCACGTGGTTGTACGTTTGTCGTAGGAGTTAAAACATAATATGAAATACTCCAAACTCATTCGAGACAATATTCCAGAAATTATTGCACGCACAGGTGCGATTGCAGTGACGCATACTGCAAATGAGAATGAATATTGGGGAAAGTTGGTTGAAAAACTACAAGAAGAAGTAGATGAATTTAGAAAAGATTTTAATGAAGAAGAACTCGCGGATATTCTTGAAGTAGTATATGCGATTGGAGAATATAAAGGAGTGAGTAAAGAGAAATTAGAGAGTATTCGATTGAAAAAACAGGAAGAACGTGGAGGATTCGAAAAGCGAATTATTCTTGATGAGACCACTGAAGCTGGATCGCCTAAGACAACAACTACAGATGCTCGAGATCTGGAATTTTTGTATGAAATAGGATCACTTCGTAATCTGGATCGTGGGTGGAAACAACATCTGGCAATTCCATGCGCGAGTGTGCTCGAGCACACCATGCGATTGGTCTGGATCGCACTCATTATCGCGCGCCGCGAACATGCTGTCATTGATGAAAATAAAATTATCAAAATGGCTCTGGCGCATGATCTTGCAGAGGCACGAGTGTCTGATCTGAGCTATGTTCAGAAAGTATATGTGACTGCAAACGAAGCAGAAGCGGTAAAAGATTTATTTGGAGGAACTATTCTTCACGATTACGAGGAAATCGTACGGGAATTTGAAACACGATCTTCTCTTGAAGCTCGAATTGTAAAAGATGCAGATAATCTTGATCTTGATATTGAACTCAAAGAAATAGAAGAGCAAGGATCTGAATTGCCAAAGAAATGGGCAGCAAATCGACGCATGATTCGAGAAGAAAAATTGTATACCGAATCAGCAAAACAAATGTGGGATGAGATTCAGAGTAGTGATCCTGCGTCTTGGCATCTTGCAACGAATAAATGGAGTAGAATTCCAAATGCTGGAAAATAATATATGAAGAAAGTAATTGTTGCTTCAAAAAATCCGGTAAAGATTAATTCTGCACAACTTGCATTTCAAAAAATGTTCCCAAACGACGAGTTTGAATGTACTGGACTCTCAGTTGCTTCTGGAGTCCCTGATCAACCAATTGGAGACGAAGAAACTCTACAGGGTGCGATAAATAGAGCAGAACGTGCATCACAAGAAATTAGTAATGCAGATTTTTGGGTTGGAATGGAAGGTGGAATTCAGAAGAGGAGAGACGAAATGGAAGTATTCGCATGGATGGTTGTGAAATCACGTGATGGTATGCTCGGCAAAGGAAGAACAGGTACATTCTTTTTGCCAAAACCTATTATCGAATTGATTAATCAGGGGATTGAGTTATCTGTTGCTGATGATCAAGTATTTGGGAGAAATAATTCAGGAAAAAAGAATGGAGCAACCGGACTGTTGACCGGGGATGTGATTGATCGAACCGAATATTATATTCATGCAATGGTTCTGGCACTCATTCCATTCAAAAATCCTAATTTATATTAGTATGAAATCTACTGCAGGGACAGTTACTGAGTATTTGAATAGTCTTCCGTCTGATCGAAAAAAAGCATTAAGTGAAGTACGAAAAGTGGTGAAGAAAAATCTACCGAAAGGTTATGTAGAAGTGATCAATTGGGGAATGATTTCTTATGAGATCCCATTGAAAATGTATCCAAAAACGTATAACAAGAAGCCATTGATGTTTCTCGGTCTCGCAAATCAGAAAAATTACATGACCCTCCATCTCATGTGTACCTATGGGAATAAAGAGCTAGAGCAATGGTTCAAAGATGCATGGAATAAGACAGGGAAGAAACTGGATATGGGAAAAGGATGCCTCCGGTTCAAAAAACTCGAAGATCTATCTCTTGAGGTCCTTGGGGATTTGGTCAAAAAAGTTCCAGTGAAAGTCTACATTGAAAATTACGAAAATGGATGGGGTAAAAGGGGCTTGTTGACAGCTCGACAGAAAAGTTAGACAATTGGCGTGTTAGAAACCATAATTAAATTATTAATTTTTTATACAAGCCTATGGCAGACGCTACCGCAGCAGCTCCAGTAAAGAAGTCTGGAGCAGGAAAGATCATTGTACTCGTGATCGTGCTCTTGATCGGATATGGAATTTATAAATCAGCAGGAAACGCGACCCCTACAACACCCGATGGAGTAGTAGAGCGTATGGGAAGCAGAATGTCAGAAGTGGAGTCTGTAGAATATGCAGGAACAGTAACTGCAAATATCGAAGGTGGCAAAAATCCATTGGCAAGTTTGACTGGGGGAAGTGCTGCGAATGCCAACAAACCTGTAGCATTCTCAGTAGCATTCGCAGGAACATCAGAATTTGGAGATTGGGAAAAACCAGAGTCAGCAATAAAATTGACTCTTACCTCACCTGAATTCCCAAACAATGGATCAGCAGAAATTGAATTCAAGAATGTAGGTGCAGACAAATTTTTCAAATTCAACACTATTCCGGTATTAGGTAAGCTGAATTTATCAAGTCTCACAAATATGTGGGTGAAGCTTGATGCAAAGAAGTCTACTTCGACCGTAGTAGTTGCAACCTCTACTATGAGTGAAGACACTGCTGAAGAAGTGAAAGATATTATCAGTGGTGGCAAATATTTCCAGGTTTCTGAAGATCTCGGAGAAGAAAGTCTCGGCGGAATTTCAACTCATCATTACAAAGTAACATTGAACGAAGCAGAAGTGATGCGTGTTGCCAGAGCCGTGAGTACTGAAGTGAATGGAAAAGCTCCTTCAATCAATGATGAGAAAAAGATGAATGAATTTTTTGCCCGAGCTGAAATGTCTGATGCAGAAGTCTGGGTAGGTACCAAAGATTACTATCTCTACAAGACAAAATTTGGAGTAACTGTTGCAAAGAGTGACGCTGAACCAAGTAGCGGAACCATAGCAGTGGAACTCGAACTCCGAAATTTCAATGAAAAAGTAACCGTAGAAGCGCCAACCGGAGCAAAGACCATGAATGAATTCATGGGAGCATTTGTTGGGGCAATGCTTGGCGGTGGGGGAATGCCAGCCGGGTTCATGAAATAAGAATATAGGGAATTAAAAAAAGCAGTAGAAATACTGCTTTTTTGTTTGCATGAAATGTGACTACACCGTTCCAATGATCAATGTTCCTGCAATAGATATCGCAATGATCCAGAGAATACTGAGAAACGCAAACCCGAATCCCAATCGTACACGTCGCTGATTGACGAGGGCACTTCCAAGATTAATGAGGAGGCTCAAAGGGATCACTGCAACGCACCAGAGAGAAATGAGAAGTACTGCTGCGATCGGTGTGCCGAGATACATGAGTATCGGAGGCATGTGGAGCAATATAGTCGAAGTTCCAAATAACGTTGCCGTACCAATGATCGTAACTCCAGCAATTCCGCCGATTCCTACAAGCATGAGTGCGATTCCCAACATAATACTGAATATCCGCACAAGCCCGTGCCCTACACTGCCTGCAGTACGGGATACAGTGTGTACTGTAGTTTTGAATCCATGTTTCATTGATTCCTTGGCTTTTTCTGTATCAATTTCAGAAATTTTTTTTTTGCCGGTCTCAAACATGTTTTTAAACTTTTTTTCAATATCTTTTATTGTAGGAGACTCGCCTCGAAGTTCTGATTGTTTCAGTGGAGTATCTGCTTCAGGCAGTATGAGCCAGAGAATGATGTAGATCAGAATACCGGTTCCTCCAAAAAAGGTAAGGAGTACAAAGATAATACGAGGAATTGAAGGGTCGATACTAAAGTATGCTGCAAGCCCCGATGAAACACCTGCAAGCATTGCTTGTTCTGGATCGCGGTACAATCGTTTGTCACCTTTCACGCGTTCTTTATCAGTGCGTGCAAAATAAGGGTCTTCGATCGTGACTCCATCAGGAGCTGTAGCTTGTGTGCCCGTAAGTTCTTCTACGAGTCCCATGCGAGAAATAATGTCTTGTACCATTGCAATAGAAATCACTTGGATTCCATTGTCGCGTTTGCGTGAAAATTCTTCAGCAATTCGTGCTTCAATATCAGTCATGATTTCATCTCCACCTTCTTCTGTGCGAAAATGTGCAGAAAGACTATCGAGATATTGTTTGAGTTCTCGGTATGCATCGTCGTCTATGGTGAATGCGATACCACCGAGGTTGATTGAAATGGTTGTCTTCATATGTTCCAAAAAGTAAAAGATAATAAAGGGTAAAGGGAAAAGAATTATTCAAGTAGTTTGGTAATGGATCCGGTCATATCCTTCCATTCTTTGGAAAGTCTCTCGAGTACTGATCGTCCTTCTGCAGTGAGTCCATAATATTTTCGTGGAGGGCCATTGGGAGATTCTACCCACGAATATTCGAGCAGTCCTCCACGCTTCATGCGAGAGAGCAGGGGATAGAGTGTGCCCTCAACTACGATCAGGTGTGTGTCCTGAAGTTTTTCAATAATGTCGCCTGCATACACTGAACTTTTTCCAATAATGGAAAGTATCGCAAGCTCGAGAGTACCTTTGCGCATCTGGGCAGTATTGTTCTCAATAAATTTGGTGATATCAAAGTGTTCCATATAGAATTACTATAGTATAAGGTACTATGTATTGCAAGGTATAGATGGGGATAAGTGAAAATTTTGGCTTATTATAGGTATTTTTATTATTGACGAGGTGAGTAGAATCTACTACTATCAACCGTGCAACTGGCTGCCAAGCGGAGGTTTCAGATGAAAGAGCTGAATTCAATTCAAGCGTTCATGAGCGTTGTTGTAGCTCTCAAGGCTACGCCGCGCACAGGCTGGAATGACATGGACCGTCGTGTGTCTATTCCTGAGTGCGTCGGGGCTCACAGCTACGGCCTCGCGATGCTCGCATTCGCGTTCTACCACATGTTTCCTGAGCTCAAGCTCAATCTGGAGCGTCTGCTCGTGATCTGTCTCGTCCACGATCTGGTCGAGGCGAAAACGGGTGACCTGAACACGTACGCGATCCAGGACCCGGTGAAGCGAGAGGAGTTCAAGAGGCACAAGAAGAAGCAGGAGCGAAAAGCGATCAGTAGCATTCGAGCTGAAGTGGGAGGCAGCTTCGGAGACCTGATCTTCGAGCGGTGGGAAGACTATGAGTTCGATCGGAACGCTGAAGCGCGGATCGCTCATGATCTCGACAAGCTCGAAGTGGGGATCCAGGCGAATGCGTACTACTGGGCCGGGAACCAGGTGAACCCCTGGGAATTCTACGAATCGAGCCGGGCAGCGATCAAGACGCCTGAGGTAAGGCAATATCTAGAGCAGGTGCTTGCTCCGAGTCTGCCGACGAGAGAAGAAGTGAGACAGAGAATGACTGGCGAGTAGACTCACGCCTGATATGCTCTGTAACAACCAAGGAGAAGAACCCAACTGTGGCGTGGACTGTCGCACCGAACAGTTGGGGATAGTCAAAAGCAACTCATGAAATTGGGTTG
>DAORJA010000019.1:0-16091 GCA_035438805.1 Candidatus Magasanikiibacteriota bacterium | reverse complement strand
TGGAAGCATCCAATTAAGTTTTTCACTCGTCTATCATTCGCGTGTGCGTATTCTTGCAACTGCGGTTCTCAATGAACAAATGGAAATTATACATAATGCGCCATTTGATAGTGTGGGAATTATTAATGGGAGTCCTTCGGGCGTATTTGAATATACTACTACGACCATCCGAAATGGAATGAAATTTGAAATCATTCGAACTATACGAAATGTCGATGATCCTTTTGATGGGTTGATCGGTGGGACACCAGCGGACACGGCTCCAAATGATTATAAATTTGTACAGATTGAAGCCAGATGTATTTCATGTGATCAGGCAGAACCGCTCTCAATGTATACCTACATTGCCCCTAAATACCTCGAAGGTAATCTCAATCATGGTGCATTGTTTGTCCAGGTAATAGACGCCTATGGAAATCCTGTTCCAGGAGCATCAGTCACGGTAATAGCAACCAGCACCAATCCCACCTACAACTTTGTTGATACTACAGATAATAGTGGATTTTTGCGCATATATGATCTAGCTACTGGTACAGCGAAATATTTTATACAAGCAACAAAGACGGGTTACACGACTGACAAAACGTATGCACCAAGCTCAACCAATCCTAACCCAACGACTCCACATGTGACAATTATTAAACAGGCGGTGAGTAATTTGACGCTTACCATTGATCAGATATCAAATATAACCATTGAAACAAAGAATGCACAGTGCAATGTAGTGCCAAGTGTACCATTCCAAATAAAAGGGAGTCGTCTTATCGGGGCCAATCCAAGCGTCTATCTCGTCAATCAAAGTTATACTACAGATGGGAGTGGAATCAAAGGAAACCTCAGTCTACCTTGGGATATATATGGTATGACAGTAACAGGATACGACCTTCTTGGTACTATTCCTGATGTACCGATGACTATATTACCTGGTGCCGTAGAAGCGGGAACATTGATTGTCGGATCAAATACAACACGGTCATTAGTAGTAATGGCAGAACATCAAGGTGCGCCTATCGCAAATGCTACGGTTACGATTACGGGGCCAAATGGATTTTCAGTAGTAAAAAATACAGGGGTCGGAAGTATTTCACAAACTGATTGGTCACAAGGAGGAAATATTGAGAATTTTGGTACAGGACTCGGGTACAGTTCTGCAAGTGGTATTGATGCACTCACTAGTCCAGGGAATCTGACACTTTCAAAAAATGGTAGTGTGTATGTATCGAGTGGATATCTCGAATCATCAACAATTGATACTGGAGAAAATGCGCGCTACATTGTGTGGTCCTGGAATCCAATGGCGCAATCTCCTTCAACTACTGTGCGATTGCAGATCGCAACAAGTCCTTCAAGTACGGGTCAGACGTGGGTTTTTGTGGGCCCTGATGGAACAGAAAGCACCTATTTTACTGATACAAGCGTGAATATTTCTGATACACATGATGATGAGCGGTACATGAGATACCGAGTATATCTAGATACGATTGATTCTACAGTCTCACCTCTACTCTCTGATCTTACGTTTGTATATACCAATGCATGCACACCACCAGGGCAGGTGTACGCAGGAAATTTGGCGGAGGGAGAGTATACCATTCATATTGAAGCTGAGGGATACCAAGATCATGAAGATGTGTTTCAAGTTACAGGTGACCACTTTATTATTACTGAGATGACTTCATTATGAGATGTTCCATAAAAAAAAGTGAATATACTCGTGGTACTAGTCTGATTGAAGTATCCGTAGTACTAGGAATTACCATGATCGTGATGCTCGGTGCAAGTTCATTTATTATATTGAGTTTTCGTAATCAGCGAATACTTAATGATCAATTATTTGGTCAAAAAGATGCTCGGCGGGTAATTTCTGAAATAGTAAATACGATTAGAACTGCAGAAGGTTCAAGTATTGGTTCATATCCTATTGCAGAAGCAACAACTTCATCATTAACAGTATATGCAAATATTGATGGAGATAGTCTCCGTGAACGCGTACACTACTGGTTAACGGGAACTGATTTGAAGCGGGGGATTTTGAAGCCTAGTGGTAATCCGCTTGAGTATACAGGCCAAGAACAAGTTACCACTATTGCGAAGTATGTACAAAACGTTTCTAGGGGCACACCAACATTTCAATATTATACGGAGAGCTATACTGGGTCTCAGGCAGCTATGACCCTCCCTATCACAATTACGAGTGTGAGGATGGTAAAAATTATTATTGAAATCGAAAAGGATGTGACCAAGAGTCCAGTACCACTTCGAGTTGAATCGCTTACTCATATTAGAAATTTGAAAACTAATTGACGTACTTTTGTTGCCACTGTTTTGTTAAAAATTATGTTCAAAAGGAATACACATTATAAAACTGGATATCAAGGAAACACATTACTAATTGTCATGGTTTTTGGCTCAATTGCTTTTGTAATTATGGTATTGGGTATTTTGAGCTATGCACTATTTGAACATAAAGTTTCAATGGAATATTATCGTCGAGATGTGACATTTCATATTTCTGAGGCGGGGATCAATTATTATCGGTGGCACTTGGCGCATAATCCAACTGATTTTACTGATGGCACTGGAGCACCCGGACCATACGTTCACACGGTAAAAGACAAATTTAATGATGTCGTTGGAAGTTATGCCCTGAGTATTTCGACTCCATTACCGAATTCCTCAGTCATTGCAGTAGCATCAACTGGCACTGTCGTCTCTTCTCCCAATGCAAATCGAGCTTTGAAGGTCCGACTCGGCTTTGCGTCATTTACAGACAGTGCATTTATAGAAAACGTTGATATGTCATTTAGTGCGACGACACAGGTACATGGGGAAGTCATGTCTAATGGCGGAATCAAATTCGATGGTACGACTGATTCGTGGATCAGAAGTGCAAAAACTACCTACAATTACCAGGGTACGAACAAACCTGGAATCTGGGGAACGGGGGGACCTACATATTACTGGGAATTTCCAGTACCTGCGGCTGATTTTGGTTCAGTATCAGCCGATCTTTCAGCTATTCGCTCTGCAGCTCAGAGTGGGGGAAAGTACCTGGCATCCTCAGGAAAAGAAGGATATCAAATCGTATTCAATAATACGCAATACACGGTATACAAAGTAAATACGAGAGATTGTTATTATGGAGAAGGAAGTTGGAAAAGAAATTGGCAGGGGTGGTACTGGAATGGAACGACCTATTGTTATGATATTGGAACTAAAAGTACGGTGGGCACATACACACTCCCCGCAAATGGCGTGATGTTTATAGAAGATAATACATGGCTACAGGGAACCGTGGATGGCCGCATTACCATAGGCGTTGGGACATTCCCGGCTCAGCAAGGAAATTACAAACAAGTCTATATTTCGAATAATTTACTCCAAAAAACTAAATCAAGCGATGATGTGATTGGTATTATTGCTCAAGGTGATATTATTGTACCTTTCGAGGCTCCAAGCAGTATGGAAATCAACGCTGCAGCACTGTCACAGTATGCCCAGATTTATACACCCTATTATAATCAGAATGAACACGCAGGCGCTCTCAAAAATTCTCTCACATTTTTTGGTTCTCAGATTTCATATGCTGGTGGAGGATGGAAATATATCAATGGAAGTGGACAAGTAGTTTCTGGATATTATTACACCAATCATGTGTATGATGGTAACTTGAAGTATTATCCACCGCCTGGATTCCCTGTAGGATCAACCTATGAATTGATTAGTTGGGAAGAAGTGAAGTAATGTATGAAAGTCAAAACAAACTGTGTTAAGTTTTGACTAACAATGTGATATACTATCTACATCTTATTGTAAAAAGAACGTATGGAGAAAGTTCGTAAAGGAGTTATAACAGTCGCAGGTTTGGGAACTCGGTTTTTGCCTGCCACCAAAGCCATGCCAAAAGAAATGTTGCCAGTACTGGATAAACCAGTACTTCAATATATTGTAGAAGAAATGGTAGCAAGTGGAATTACAGAAATTATCTTTGTAACCAGTTCACAAAAAAGAGCGATTGAAGATCATTTTGACCGTGACCGTGACTTTGAGGCATATCTCGAAAGTCAGGGAAAGCTTGATCGGATACAATCTCTCATAGATTTAAGTGAAAAAGTACGTTTTTTTTATACTCGGCAAGCTGAACCACGAGGAAATGGTCACGCACTCTTGTGCGCCCGGGAGTTTGTAGGTGATGAATCATTTGCATTCTCAGATGGGGATAGTATTATCGATGCCAAAACTCCGGTAATAAAACAATTGCTTGATATTTTTTACAAAAGAAAAGCCTCAGTGATCGGTGTTCAAAAAATAGAAGATAAAGAAGAGATGAGAAAGTATGGAAATGTGTATGGAAAACCTATGGGGGACGGACTCTACCGAGTAAGTGAGTTTCGTGAAAAACCATCATTAGAACAAGTTTCTCCCTATGGAATTATCATCGGAGGAATGCGCTATATCCTCACTTCAGATATTTGGAAAATTCTTGAAGAGCAGAGAAGTGGAAAAGATGGAGAAATTTGGCTCTCAGATGCAGCAAATACACTCGCCTCAAAAAAGAAGTTTTTTGCTTATGAGTATGAAGGAGAGTATTTTGATACAGGAAATAAACTTGCATTATTAAAAACCGCGATTCATTTTGCCAAGAAAGAGGGTTTACTCTGATCCGACCTTACACCTTTTAGATAATATGAAAAAATGGAAGTGGATATTAATTATACTATTAGGAATTTTTGTTACAGGAGGCACACCGTATACATACGCTCAGATTGGTGCTGCGTGCACAACGCCAGAAGAATGTATTGAGCCTGGATTGGAATGTATTAATGGTTTTTGTGCGGTGCCGGCAGTAGCAGGGGGTGCTGCCTGTTATTTGGCAAGTAGTAAAACATGTAGTCAAACAGAAGCAGCAATAGATTTTTGCAATTCACCAAATCAAAGATTTGATTCGGTGTCACTTTGTGAAGTATATAGACAGCAAAAAATTGCAGAAAGTACCTATCCTGCAGGAGCATGTCGATGTGGCAGTCAGTGCATAAAATATGGTGATAGTGCTGCGGGTGGCAGTATTGTGACACCAGGAAATTGCGGACCATGTACAGAAAAGTCTAGTTTTGAAAAATGTACTGAAGAAATAGCACGAGAAAATTATTCTGCCTCAGAACTTTCAAAATACACTGATCAGCTTAATAAATTACAAGTAGACAACCTCCCTGCACTCATTGGTACTCTTATCAAAGGGCTTATGGGAGTGGTTGGAACTGTTGCGCTTGTCATGATGCTTTACGGCGGGATTACGTATATGACAGCTCGGGGAAACTCTGAAAGTACTACCAAAGCTCGTGATACAATACTATGGGCAGGATTAGGAATCGTATTAATTTTTGCAAGCTACGCTCTCGTGAATTTCGTATTTGAAATATTTAGATAATTAGCATATTGGAATTTAAGAATTATGAAAAAAAGAGCTCAATCCTTAGTGATCCTACTGCTACTCATAACAACAGTAGTTTTTTCTGGTTTTGGTTGTAAAGGGTTGACCGTACAAGAGCAATCAGCGGTAAAAGCAATCACCTTGAATTATTGGACGGTATATAATGATGTAGAAGAGCTGAAGAAATATGCCGCAGAATACAAAGCAATGAGACCTCAAGTGACTATCAATATTCGCCAAGTTCGATATGAGGAATTTGATACATTATTTACCAATGCGCTCGCAGATGATGTAGGACCAGACATTGTCTCTATGCATGTTCGCTGGCTTCGTAAAAATCAAAACAGACTGGCTCCAGCGCCTGAGAGTGTTCAAGTGCCGCGTTTGATACAGAAAAATAAATATACCAAAGAAATGGCAGTAGTTGTAGACACCGTACCGTTGCCTCGAGAACGCGATGTGCGAAATGAGTATGTGCAGTCAGTATATAAAGACGCTGTAATTGATGGAAAAATTTACGGACTGCCGATAGCATTTGATTCGTTGGCATTATTTTATAATCAGACTCTCCTGGATCGAGCAGGAATTGCGGAGGCACCCAAAACATGGGAAGAGTTTGTTGAGGCTGTACAGAAAACAACCAAATTTAATGCAACACTTGATATCACTCAATCAGGTGTAGCGCTCGGTACTTCGAATAATATTGATAATTTTTTTGACATCGTGTCACTCTTTATGATGCAGAGCGGTGTTATTCCTGTAAGCCAGGAGTCCGTAACATTTGCTGCAGGTGTTGACCGTTCGCAAGATCGATCACACTCTATGATTCGTGCGCTAGATTTTTATACAGGGTTTGCGAGAGCTACCGCAGATCGATACAGTTGGAACGAAAAACAACAAAACGCATTTGATGAATTTGTGCGAGGCAAAAGCGCATTTTTCCTTGGATTTGCATATGACTATCCTCGAATCAAAGAGCGTGCGCCACAGCTGGATATACAGATTACAACAGTACCACAGCTAAACCCAAGCTCACCTTCGAATGTTGCCAACTATTGGCTTGAATCAGTGGTAAAAAAATCAAAATACCAGAACGAAGCATGGGATTTTGTACGATATATCACTTCAAAAGAAAAAGTGAAAACATACACCACTGCAACTTTTAGACCAAGCCCATATCGTGAACAGATTGCAGAACAGCAAAAAGACGAAACCATGGGACCTTTTGCTACGCAGGCACTATTTGCAGAGAATTGGTATCGAGGTAGTGAGAGTGATATCGCAGTCTCGACAATGAAAGACATGATTACTGAATTTTTAAGACCAGGAAATACAGAACAAGAAACACTTAAAAAAGATAAAAGTGTAATCATTAATGCTGCTGCGAAGATTCAGCAAACGTATTAAAGATATGATACCCAAAGTAGCCCAGAGATTATCCATTTTCCTTTGTGTAATAATAGTATCATTTTTGTATATTTCTCAGGTTCAAGCTGAGATAAGTACGGCGGGCTTTAAATGTTCAACATTTCCGTTGGAAAACACACAATTAGCAATTTTTGCAATTACTACTAGCATTGATACAACAGAGGAAGTAGAAACAGGAGTAAATGGAATCCCGTATTATGAGGTAGACCCGGTAGGGACTCCAAGGCTTTTTTGTGTAGAAGTACCAAAGAATGCTACATTTGCAACCTGGCCTCAGATGATTACGGGAAAAGATGGAGAAGGAAATATAGTTATAAAAAGAGAATGGGCAAATAGTGAGGTTGCAGAAGAGTGGTTAGCAAAATGTCCAGGTTTACAAGGGAAATGGACTGATGATGGTTATAAAAATCCAACCACTGTTGAGTATAAATTAGAAAAATTTCATAAATTAGATTGCAATATTGGCAAGTTTGCACGTCAGAGATATGAGTTTAATGATCTTAATCCGGATCCAGATGAAATGTATGTTTATTTTGTTAAAATTGCGAATTCATCTGAACATCAACCAAATCCAATTCCAATATGTGCACAGAAAGATGGTACGAGTAAGTCGGTCTGTGAAGCTGTCTCGGGGTGCCTCTGGCAGGTAGCTGGAGCTAAGTGTTTAGCAAAAGCTGATCCAGGGATAAATTGTACACAATTACCTCCAGACGTCTGCTCAGCCGCAAATTATTGCACTACTGGAGAAAATAATACATGTATAAAGAAAACAGTCCAGGTAGAACAATCAAAAGCAATTGATAAGTATATTGCTGATCGTTATGGGAAGCCAGCAGGATATGATGGACCACTACCTGACTGTGCGTTTACTGGGTCATGCCGTAATGTAGAAGACCTCTTACAACTTGGTGTAAATGTTGCAAATTGGCTATTCGGCATTATTGCGGGTCTTGGGTTTGCATTCTTCGTCTATGGTGGACTCACCATGGTCTTGTCATTTGGGAATTCAGAAAAAGTAGGTCAGGGGAAACAAATATTGGTAGCCGCAACAGTCGGTATCATTATCGCATTTTCTGCATATGTATTAGTGAGCTTTATTGTAAAAGCAATAGGCATTAATCCAGCCCTTAGTCCATTTTAATTACTATGAAAAAATATACAAAATGGCTATGGGGTATATCAATGTTACTTGTAGTAATCGTCGGAGTTTTGTATAGCTCTACGAGTATTTTTGCAATTTGTGACCCCACATTAGAATCGTGCCCATTAGACTCATCTCAGCCAGAAGCAGATCAGTCTGAGGAGACAGGAGCTACTACTCCCGTAATCGGTTGTCGCAATGGAGAAGACTGTGTTTCTCTCATCAATCCGCTTGCAACCAGTTCAACTCCTAATCCAAAAATTTCTCAAATTATTGGTAATACAATTCAGGTAGTCATGGGACTTGTCGGATCGATAACATTTGTGGTGTTTGTATATGGTGGTGTGCTCTGGCTTACGTCAGCCGGGAATTCAGAGAGAATTCAGAAGGGTTTGCAAGCGATGCTCTGGGCAGGGATTGGAATTATTGTGGTTTTCAGTAGCTATGCTATAATTACGTTGATTTTGACTACATTGCAGGCTTCGCCCAATTAATTCATATAGCACAAAAAACGTGACTAAACGGTACAAAAATATGCGCATAGCATTGAAGGGGGGTGAGGGAGTATGAAAAACATACAAGCAAAATTACTGAAGCATAGAAATATCATGCTTGGTATTGTAGCTTTAGTAACTGTGTTTACGTTGTCACCAAAGGTATCTTTGGCAACAGGTGGTAATGGTTCTGATGATCCATTTGGAATTGAACCAACAACTAATTTAAACATTAGTACTGAAGAAACTGATGCGCGCGCGGTAGTAGTAAATATTATCAACCTCGCATTGACGTTCCTAGGTTTGATCGCAGTTATATTGATCCTCTGGGGTGGTTTCAAGTGGATGACCGCCGGTGGAAACGACGAAAGTGTAGAAGCTGCAAAGAAAATCATCATTGCTGCGGTAATTGGTCTCGCGATCATTTTATCTGCATACGCAATTGCAAATTTCTTTATCAATTCTATTCAGACAGCTGTCGAAGAAGCGTAAAAATAAAGCTGTTAGTCTACTCAGGCACCCTTACCGGGTGTCAGAGCTTTCATCGGTCGGCGTCAAGCGGGCCGAGAGAGCTTTGACTCTCAACAATCGTTATGCATAAAAAAATATCCCTCTCTCTCATTATCTCAAGTGTTTGTTTTGCGTTAGTTTTAGGTCTATTTCCGGTAAAATCACTTGCGCAGGGGTGTGATGGACAAGAGAATGCAGGGGATATTCTAGGCCTTGATTGCGCGGGAACACAGTATTCAGGACTTAGTAGTGAAGATCCACGTATTGTCACCATTCGTATTGTCAATTTTGCTTTAAGCCTATTGGGAATCGTTGCAGTGTGCATTATTCTCTATGCTGGATTCACCTGGATGACTGCTGGTGGCAATGATGAGAAAGTAGGAAGTGCAAAAAAAATACTTACCGCTGCAGTGATGGGGCTCGTAATCATTATGGCCTCATATTCGATCATGAGCTTTGTACTTCGGTCGCTATGTGAGACTATAGGCGGGGCATGTGGAAATGGATATTCATCATCTGGTTCATCAGGTTTTTCTCCACCAAATTAATCATTTTTTGTTATGAAAAAAGTGTATGTAATCATCGGCTTGATAGCAGCATTTTCAATTTTTATTTTGGGAACAAAAATAGTGCTGGCAGATGAGAGCTTTGGTCTCAAGGCTACTGCAGAAGCAGCAAAACTCGATACTTATGGAGATGATGTTCCAACCATTGCCGGGAACATCATTGGTACCTTGCTTTCAATGATTTCAGTCTTATTCTTTGTACTTGTACTGTACGGAGGTATTCTCTGGATGACGGCACGTGGAAGCTCAGAAACTACCGAAAAAGCCTTGAATACGATTATTGCAGCAACTATTGGTATCATTATTGTTATCGGAGCATACGCCCTTACGAATTTTGTGTTTAAGCTTGGGAGAAATACTGGTGGTAATCAATCGAATAATTCAGGAGATATCGGAGGGAATGATACAGCTTTAAAATGGTGTCTTAATGGCAGCACTTGTAATCAAGGATCAGGTGGTGGTTGTTCTCAACTCTTTGACACAGAAGCACTTTGTAATGCTGCTATAGGTGGGAAATGGTGTCTTAGTGAAGACAAAAAAACTTGTAATCAAGGATCAGGTGGTGGCTGTCCGAACCCTTTGTTCGATACAGAAGCAGCATGTATCGCGGCTAAAACTTGACGAAAAAGAATCTAAAAAAAGTCCAAGAAAATTATGAAAGATATAAGAGGAAAAAGGATAATAGCATCAATCTTTATATTTCTCATTTCTTTTTTTCTTAGATGGAATATCGCACAAGCTAAAAAAACTATTGAAGATGCGGGGGCAGCACTTGAGTCCGCAGTCACTCCGACAGGACTTCCAAAGAATGAAGTAGCTACGTATATCGGGTCAGTTGCGCAATGGTTGTTTGGAATATTGGGGTTACTTTTCTTTGTCCTTACGCTATATGCCGGGATCACATGGTTCCTCGCACGTGGAGAAGAAGAAAAAATTGCAAAATCGCGTCAGACTCTGATCGCAGCTACTATTGGTCTTATCATTACCGTAAGTGGATATGCAATTACCTCATTTATAACAAATGCAATCAACTTCGGATAGTAATTGAAAAATTTATGAAAATCATTAGTACTGTAAAAAAAATTTGGACTCGAGTAGTGTTATTAACACTCAGTATTGTTGCATTACCTAGTCGAGTCATGGGGGGAAATGAAAACCTCGGCAACGCAGATGATAATTTACAAAATTTGCAAAAAGGCATTGGAGGAAATGTGCCGACTGACTTATCAGCAGTAGTCGGAAATGTAATAAAGACAGTACTTAGTCTGGTAGGTATTATATTTTTGGTTCTTACTGTGTATGCGGGGTATCTCTGGATGACTGCACGGGGAGAGGACGAACAAGTGTCAAAAGCAAAAGAGATTATCAAATCATCAATTATGGGTTTATTTATCGTAGTATCCTCATATGCGATTACTGTATTTATCACGTCACGATTTAGCGGCCAATAATATGAAAAAACTCATAGCAATAAAAGTTTTATTAATAACGGCACTGTTATTTGTTGGAACATTTGGTTCAACGGTGTATGCTCAGAATTTGGGTATTGAGGATGTGCACAAAGCAGGAACACAAGCAGGGTTTGTACGAGCAACAGAGACAACATTGGCGGAAAATATCGGGCGCATTATCACCGTATTATTTTCAATATTAGGTGTGCTATTTACGGTGCTCATCGTATACGCAGGCTACCTCTGGATGACAGCCCGGGGTGAAGATGAACAAGTTACTAAAGCAAAAAATATTATTGGGCGATCAGTAATTGGGCTCATCATTCTCATGGCAGCGTACAGTATCACGAGATTTGTGGTACCTCGAGTACTTGAGGGGTCAGTAAATACACCAACTACCGAGACACCTGCGACAACGCCGTAAAAACTATGTTCAAAATGAAACAAGTAGCTGCACATTTACTATTCGTCACATCCTTAATCCTTGGTGTGTCAATTTTTTTACCATCCGGAGTACTTGCGACCAGTACAGCACCAGACATTATGGGACAATTGAACGCTGGGTCACAGGCTGCAGGATATGGTACTGAAGCTCAGGATATTCGTATTACCGTAGCTAAGGGAATTCAGTTGGTACTATCGCTTTTGGGGATTGTGTTTGTGGTGCTAGTCGTATATGCCGGATTTTTGATTTTTACAGCTGCAGGGAATGAAGAGAATGTGTCAAAAGCAAAAAAAATTATTAGCTATGCAGTTATTGGGCTTATTATTATTCTGTCGGCATATAGTATTACTAGTTTTGTGACGAGCCGCATTATTGCAGAAACTGCAGGTCAGCAATAGGTTTAAAATATACATATGAGCAAAACAAAAAATATATTAGTGGGTGGGATATTATTGATGAGCGTATTCTTTTCGACCATGCCCAGGTTTGCTTTTGCTACCAATCCTTCCACTCAAACGCCAGGACAATTTCAGGGTTCAGAAATGGAAGCGCAGTTAAATGCATTCAGCGGAGATAAAGGTGGAAAATTAACGTATAGCGATCCTCGCGTCTTGGTCGCACGACTAATTAAAACATTTTTAGGTGTGATAGGAATAATTGCTGTGGTTCTCGCACTCTATGCAGGCTTTATCATCATGACATCGAGCGGTAATGAAGAAAAAATCGAGACGGGAAAAAAAATCTTAATGTATTGTGTGACAGGCGTTGCAGTGATACTCGGAGCCTACAGCATTACGTACTTTATATACATGGGCCTCTACGATAGTATCAATAATCCCATGTCTTCCGGATATACTGAGCCAATACAGATTCAACAAAACTAACGGCCTTATACTACGTGTACGTAGACTAAGATTTTAATTTGGTAATAAATTCAAGTAATTGTGTGCCAGACTGCACTTGTGTGCAGTCTTTTTTTACCTGACTGTGTGAAAGGTATTTAGTAATCAATGGGATGATGTCCGTGGGAGTTTTTGCATGGTCACCAAGATGATTTTTTTTCAAATATTCAATATTAAAATCTTCTTGTCCTGGAATGGGATGAATTGCAATGAGCGGTACCTGAGACACCGTGCATTCTGTCGTAGTGAGCCCTCCGGGTTTGCTTACAACAACAGAAGCTAGTTTCATAAGTGATGATATGTCATCAGTCCAGCCAAGTGGTACGTATGAAATATATTTTGGTGGAGCAAGTTTTGAAATACGGTTGAACATTTTTTTATTTTTTCCCGTCACTGCCACGAGCGTAAAGGGGATCGTAAGTTTATCAAATAGTTCTTCAATAATGTCAGTAAGTTCCATGAGTCCGCTGCCGCCTGAAAGAAGTAGTATAAGAGGTTTGTTGTGAGGTAGATGATATTTTAATTGTATATGCTCAAGTGATTGTGTACCATAAAAGACAGGATCAATTGGAATTCCAAATTGGTGTATATGTGCAGGAGAAACTTTATATGTATGGATGAGCTCTTCTTTCATCTCTGATGTGCTGACCACGTACTCGGAAATGCCTTTTACAACCATAATAGGGTGCACACTGTAGTCAGTAATAATTTGAGTGATAGGAACGGCTTTACTTCGTTTTTTCATGGCGTGTACCAAAATTTCTGAGGGTAGAAAATGAGTGGTAACAATGTGGTCAGGGTTAAACTTCTCTACTTCATGAAGAAATTCAAATGAATTGAGCATTTTTAGATAATCAGTAAATGCGTGGTAGGTTTTGATAAATGCTTTGTTGTCAGAGATACGGAATAATCCAGACCAGACTTTAGGAAGATGTGATACGAGAAAATCATACCCTTCAACTGTGGTTTTTTTGAGTAAAGGCGTAATGTAATCAGCAATATCAATATGCCTACATTGAAGTTGAGGAAAGTTTAGGAGAGCATTTCTTTCAAGAGCTTTGGCGGTTTGGATATGGCCTGAGCCTGCAGAAAGGGAAACAATGAGTATTTTTTTACGTGTGTGGGGCATATAAAACGTATGTCGGTAGTATACCGGAGTTTCATAAACAATAAAACGCCATGAGGTGGCGGTTTATGCATATACGGATAACCGATACAAAGGGGTGGCTAACGGGGATCGAACCCGTGATAAAGGTACCACAAACCTCTGTGTTACCACTACACCATAGCCACCCCTCTACATCTGTTACGAGGGTATGTAATGTGAAGAAGAGTATACCTGAATCTTGTGCTATTTGTCAATCCATACTATATCATAAAAGCCCCTATTGAAGGGGCTTTTATGTGTGTATCGTGAGAATTACTTACCTCCACGTTCAAAAGAGCGTAACACCTCGAGCGGTACGGCAAAGATGATGGTATTTGATTGGTCTGAGCTTACATCGTTGATTGTACTAAGAGTACGGAGGTGAAGAGCACCTGGAGCATCAGAAAGCATCCGGGCTGCCTTTGCAATATTTTCTGCGGCTGCAATTTCTCCTTCAGCTTTGATAATAACTGATCGTTTTTCACGTTCAGCTTCAGCTTGTTTTGCAATCACACGCTGCATATCGTCAGGAAGAGTAATATCTTTCAATTCAACAGTCTCAACTTTTATACCCCACACATCAGTTGCGACATCGATAATTTCACGAATTTTTTTAGCAGCTTCTTCACGTCGGGCAAGCAATTCGTCAAGCTCAAGCTGACCAACTACATTTCGCATAGTAGTTTGTGCAAGTTGGGACACAGCAAACCAGAAGTTCTCTACCTCTAGTATCGCCTTTGCAGCATCTGCAACACGATAATAGATTACCGCATTGATTTTGGCTGACACATTATCTTTAGTAATTGCTTCCTGGTAAGGAACGTCCACTGCTTTGGTTCGGATATCCACTTTTTGCATGCTCTGAATAATAGGGAATACTATTCTCCATCCTGGTTCAACTATCTTTGTATACTTACCCAACTGAAATTTAACACCCCTTTGGTATTGATTTACCTGTCGAATGCTAATCAACAAGATAAATAGGATTACCGGTAAAACTCCCAACATAAGCTGTATGTTTAATAATAATCAGGGAACTGCAGATAGTATTGCGTAAAATATGTGTAAATGCAAGAGGTAATCATAAAAAAACCGCCAAAACGGCGGAGTATTTATGTGTGGGCCCAGCAGGAATCGAACCTGCATAACCAGCTTAGAAGGCTGGTGTTCTATCCATTGAACTATGGGCCCATAACGTTCGGAGAGTGTAATCTGAAAAAGCCATTTTGTCAATCATCGTTTCGCTTTTTCCCGTGAAATTTTTTGTGAATATTTAATAATTCTTTATCAGTAATATGGGTATAGATCTGGGTAGTAGTAATCGACGCATGTCCGAGCATTGATTGTACACTGCGAATGTCAGCCCCATTTTGCAGTAAATCAGTGGCATAGGAGTGTCTGAGGGTATGAGGAGTCACAGATTTCGTTATACCAGCTTCACGGGCGTGTTTTTGGACTATACGCTGCACTGAGCGGCTCGTCAGGGGTTCGTCAATGCTTTTTTTGGAGGAATTTTTTGCAATTTCATGTTTTTTTGTTCGTTTATCATGTGAAATAAAGAGATATGGGTGAATATCGTTTCTCATGTCCAGATATTTTTTAAGATAGTACTTTGCTTGCTCAGACATAAATACTACGCGTGCTTTACGTCCTTTACCGACGACGGTGAACTCATCACGCTTCAGATTCACATCATCTTTTTTGAGTTTTACCAGTTCTGATACGCGAAGGCCGGTAGAAAACAGTAATTCAAGGATGGATTTATCTCGATAGGCAATTAAGAGAGTAGGTCCAGCAGAAATCTTACTTCCTTCTGCTTCGAGTTTCTTGGTGTTAATGTTTTTAAGCGGAGCTTCAAGAATTCGGTTTAAGTCACTCCCATCAAGAAACGATACCTCGCGATCAGGCATCTTCATAAGCTCGATTTTTTCTGCTGAGAGAGTTTTGATATCTCGTTTGGCAAGATATTTGAGGAATGTTCTGAGCGCAATCAAATGATAGTTCTGTGTGTTCTTCTTCAAGGGCTCTCCGTGAACATCAATCAGACGATTGAGCCAGAGACGATACTGGCGGATGTCTTCGAAGGTAATTGCTTCTGGTTTTTTGTCTACGCCAAACCATTCGACAAATCTTTTAAGGTAAAAATCATAATTTTTAGTGGTTTTGTCACTACGATTTTTTTCAATTTCAAGATGTTCGAGGAAATCAGTTTTGTATTGTAACAATGTTGGCATAAAAAAATATTTTTGGTGTCGCACAACATAGTATACATGAAAAATTTCAATTTTTCTACAAAAAACAGTAAAAAACCGGGTTGACAAAACGTGTTTTTTGTGGTATAGTATAAAACGTTGCAACATACAATATACAAAAACAAATAAACAAAATATGCAACCAAAATATATGGCCACAGACGCCGTAAAGTCTGAGTTTTCTTTAGTATATTATTATTTAGCAGCAGGGATAATGATTGCAACCGCAGTATTTATCTTTGTTCCTCGTCTAACATTAAGGTGACAAAAGTGGAAGCAGCCCACCCGGGCTGCTTTCTGTCCTCATTTTTTAACTACTATGAA
>DAORJA010000018.1:0-16462 GCA_035438805.1 Candidatus Magasanikiibacteriota bacterium | reverse complement strand
CCAATTTTGGTAGCAGGAGTGACAAGTTCAGGCGCCTCCATGGAGATATCAAAGCCAAGAAAAGTCGTCTCTACACTATTCACATCTTTTACAGCACTTTTACGCATTTCAGCTAGTGTGGTCATTATAGGACTACCATTTTTCTTACACACCCTCATGCCTCTAAGTTCTAGCCCAGCAGTATCAGCCACCATATTCCAATCCCAATCACCGGTACCATACTGATATTCACACATATCAGGTGCTCTCATGCTGTCAGGAGGAGGTGTACAGATATTTAATTTTTTCCCCGGTACGTACCAAGGATCATAAAGCGGATCACCTGGAGTTGGACTACTATCGAGCTTAGTTTCATTACAAACATCTATACCGTGTCCATTTCCTGAAAGGCAAGCATCTACATCAATGCATGGTTGACCCATGAGTAATTTTTTTTCAACAGGGTATTTGACGTCGGCAGTAGAAGTTTTTGGGAGACTGCTAAGGTAGTCAGATTTTTTACAAAAATTCCATTCTTCACGTGAAGAATCTGGGTCTTCGTCTTCATCGACGCACTTCCAGTTAGCTGCCGTGCCTCCGTATGCTTGTGCACAATGGTTAGAAGGAGCAGTGTCACCGCATGTACAATATGAGTCGTCACAAGTGTTGCTTTCACATTCATTAGATTCAGTACATGCATCGCCAATTTTTTTGAGTGCAAATGCGTCCTCGGCGACCCCAAATCCTAAAAGAAGAACAGATAAAAAAAATAATGAAGTTAGAAGTTTAAACCGTTTCATAACCCAAGTATGCGCTCCCAATCATTCATTGATCCGGGAGTCTCTATTTGTACATTGTCTATGAAGAGCGTAGGGACTGATTGAAGATTCACGGTGTTTGCAATATTTTTGTTGAGTTCAACAATGCGATTAGGGCGGTCCGACGCAAGGCATGATGCTAATTCTTCACTATCTAATTTTATCTCTTCACCAATTTTTTTGAGTGTTGCTTCTGATAGATTGTCACTATTGGAGAAAGCATAAGCTTCAAATTGGTCGAACTGTTCTTGCTCATGAGCACATACTCCATATCGAAGCGCATCAATCGAAGGGTAGGGGAAGTCGTTCACGGGAATACCTTTCCAAACCATCTTTACTTTATCAGGATGTTTTTCTTGTACTTGAAGGAATAAATCATGTTGTGCTTTGCATGCAGCACAGGAAAAATCTTCAAATGCCACGACGGTTATCGGAGATTTTTTATTTCCAATGATTGGATCTGTAGGAAGAATAGGAATTTTGAATCCTTCGAGAGCATTTTGTTCGTTCGGTTCAACTTTTGGATTAAGAGGTTGATACCGAATAATTTGAATAAAAAGCGCAAGACTACCAAGGAGGATAGCAGGAAAAAAGACGGCGTAGATTTTTTTGTGCGTCAATTCTTCAGCCATAGTACTAAAACAAGTTTATTTAAGTGGAATGCTAAATAACCCGTCTTGATTTTTGTCAGTGAAGTATAAGACGCTACCATCTCCACTTACAAACATAGAATCAACTACGTGCGCGTTATCAGCTTTCAGCTCAGTTCTAATGCCAGTGACTGTATCGATTCGGTAGAATGCATCTGGAGTAAAATTGGCAACTTCAGGGGCAAATCCTGCTCCGCTTTCGAGTGTGGTCGGTACACCGCAGTAGACGGTGCGTTCATCTGCCATAGTACATTTGGATGCCCAGGTATTTACACCTAATGGTTTCCTGTTTGCGCCAGCATTATCTGGACTTGCGTCAACGATCCATAATTCAGGTTTATAGTCAGTTCGGGAACTGTGCACGCTATGTAGAAGTTTGTTACCCTGCGGGGACCATTGCGCTTGTAGGCCGCGTCCTTCAACTTCAATTGATTTGAAATTTTCATGGTTTTGTCCAACCAAGAGCACTTCTTGTCGCTGTCCTCCAATCTCATCGCCTGTGAGAGAGAGTGCTACCACCTGTCGATTAGGTGACCAGTCGACCATTACTTTCGATGCATTATCGCCGAGAGGTTCAACTAGCGAAACATTGCTTCCTGTAGGATCACTCGTAATAAGCCAGCGGTTGTCAGGAGATAATCCCATGCTTTTTGCGGTGATGCGGGAGCCTTCTTTGGAAAACGAAAAAGATTCCCAATGTTTAGGTAGCGTTACTTGTTCGTTAGTTTCAAAATTGTAATAAATATTTGATCCATCAGGGTATTCTATGATTGATTCATTGCTTTCAGGTGACCAGGTAGCTTTGGTAACATTATAAAAGACCGTATCACTCAAGACCCGCACATTTCCATTGCGATCAAGTGTATAGAATTTTCCATCAGTTTCATTATAGAATCGCGCATTTCCACTAGGGCCTGGGCTAGGGCTTCCAATACTCACATCAACTGTTTTGGTAATCAGTGATTCTGAGTTGGGTCGATTGATAGTGTTTGATCCAGTAATTCCCCCCGTAGTCTGTCCATTATTCGTCTGTCCAGTGCCAATAGGCAAGGTACCTTGTCCTGAGCTAATAGGTGTATTATCACGTTCTCCAGTTTCTGGGAAAAGACCGCTATTAGTCTGTGTGCCGCTTTGGGTGGGGATGGTAGTACCTGGAGCTTTTCTAAAAAATACCCAGTAGATGGCAAATCCTAGGAGTACACAGATACCTAGAAAGCCAATAATGATAAGTATGCGTTTTTTATCCATAGCTGTAGATAGCTATTTTTTATGTATTGAGTTTGAGTCACAAGATTAGACTGCTTGTGGAACATCAAATTTTGGACGAGAGAGACGGGGTCCAACTCTTTTTTGTCGTTGGATAGATTGTATCACAGAAATCGCTTTTTTTCGATTTTCTTTCGCTTTATCAATATCCTCGTTGATCGAATCTATTTTCTTTTCAAGTATATCGATTAATTTGCTCATTCCGCGTTGCATAAATGCTAAGAGCCAATCAACACCCTTCAATATAAATCCAACAATACCAAGAACGATTGTCCATGAAAGGAGAGTGCAAATAAAAATAAGTACCTGTAGAAGTCCGCGTACGACCCAAATAAACATTCTGGAGATTTGTAGTGCTCGTAAGGTAAGTTGCAAGGGTAATTTTTTTAGGCGCAAATTATTGATTTTTTGATCCAATTTTTGTTTGATTTGCATGGCACGGCTGAGTTTCTTTGCCATCTGCTGATCCTGCTTTAATGCCATTTCCTGTTGCTGCGTTTGTTGCAAGATTCGCATTCCAAGATTTCGTTTTTTTTGTACTTCCTGTTTTTTCTTCCCACGCTCTTGTTCAAGCATTTGTTCTCGCATCTGCTCTTCTTTGAGTGCTCGATCAAGGAATTTATTCTGGTCTTCTTCTGTTTCATCTTCATTTTCTTCATCCTCCTCATTCTCTTGAGCTTCTTCGGAAGAAGGGTTGGATTCAGTGTCAGAGATTGGAAATGGATTTTCTTCTATGTCTGCTCCTTTGTCACTAGTAGGGGTACTTGATTGTCCACTTGTTTCTTTTTGATCCGCATCATTATTTATCTGAGGTGTTTCAGTCTCAATATCCATATTTTCTGGTGTGTCTGATGATGGAGTTGATTGATCGTTGGTACTAGAGGTGGAGGAATTGGTAGGGATGCGCTGATTGTTTCGTTTTTGATCCAATTTTTGTATTGTCTCATTAACACGATCTCGACTGGATTGATTGAGAGGGACATCGAATTTAAGTTTTAATTTTACACCCCCTCGACCATCGGGTGTAGCCTGAAGATTTGGGCCTGAGCCGACCCCTGGCTCGAGACTTGCTTGGATATCATCAAGTTCAAGACTCGTGTTTTCGTCTTCATCAGCCGCAGCTTGTCTCGCAGTATTCCTGGCACTATTTTGACTACGATATATTTGAGAAGCTTGGTTTTGTTCAGTAGATGTAGCGGAAGCAGGTTTGCCCGAACCAATAGCAGCAGCAAGAGCAGCTCCGCGAGCAAAACGTGCGACGAAGTTGCCTTTTTTTGATGCCATATTAACTTAAGAGATATTGGTCTTTTTTACGAGTGAGTGTATATGCTTTCTTTTTCTTTTTTGAGATTACATCAATTACCAGTTGTTCGATAATACGCTCAAGCTTTCGTTCAATGTTTCGTGCACCCAAATCTTTGTCCCGTGTCTCACGAGCGAGAGCTTCGAGTGCGTCAGTATCGGTTGCAATCGTGATCTGTTGGCTTTCATTGAGAGAATTACTCAGTTTTGCAATATGTTTCAAAATAATATTGCGTACATCTGCTTCGGTCAACTGATTGAATATACATACCGCATTGATTCTACTCATGAGTGCTGATGAAAAACCTTCTTTGAGTTTCCCCATGATTGCTTTTTCGAGCGTGTGTCTACTTTCCGTACTGCTTTTATGTGTATCTCCAAATCCGATTCCCTGAGATTTGTATAACTCAGCGCCGATGTTTGATGTGAGGATAATAATTGAATGTGCTAATTTTACTTTTTTTCCATTGGTATCACTGATTTCTCCTTCATCAAGAATCTGGAGTAATAATTTCATTACATCAGGATGTGCCTTATCAATTTCATCAAATAATAGTACTGAATATGGACGCAGTTTTAATTTTTCGAGGAATGGATTGCGATCTTTGTAGCCGATATATCCAGCAGGGGAGCCGAGAAGTTTCGCAGTACTGTTTCCTTCAGAAAATTCTCCCATGTCGAGGCGGATAAAAGCTTTGCTATCGTGGTATAGCGCTTCAGCAAGTTGTTTTGCAAGTTCAGTCTTGCCGACTCCAGAAGGCCCGGTAAAGAGGAATGATGCATAAGGCTTTTTACTATCTCTAATGCCG
Organism: Candidatus Magasanikiibacteriota bacterium; assembly: GCA_035438805.1. GTDB lineage: Bacteria > Patescibacteriota > Patescibacteriia > Magasanikbacterales > UBA922 > UBA922. The sequence continues at coordinate 11,638 of DAORJA010000018.1, read as the reverse complement.
AGCTCTGCCATTTTGAGAGTCTCAACAACTTCTTCCAATACTTCATCTTGCCCCATGATGTGTACTTTTAATTTTTCCTTCAACGTCTTCAATTGCTCCCATTCATTCTGATTAAGCATGCTCCGATCAATATGCATTTTTTTGCTAAGTACGTCTCGGACATGTTCATGAGTAACAGAAGGAAGATTCACTAATTTCTTTTTTGAAGTTTTTTCTGCAGCTTTTTTTGCACTCTGTAATTTTTTTTCGAGAGCGGTGATAGCATCTTTAATCTTTGCCGCGTCTTTCAGGCGTTCATCTGCAATGGCTTGATTCTTTTTTTCAATATATTCTTCAAGTTTTTTTTCAAGCGTCTCAAATTTGGCAATAGGAGTTGGTGTTTTTTGTTTTGTTTTGACTGAGCTTGATGCTTCATCAATCAGATCAATTGCTTTGTCAGGTTGGAAATTATCATGGATGTAGCGATTGCTGAGGCGCACCGCTTCAGCTAGGGCTTCATCCTGAATTTCTACGTGATGGTATTGTTCATAGTGCTTCCGAAGACCTGTAAGAATGGTGAGTACTGCGTCACGACTTGGCTCATCAACATCAATTTTTTGGAAACGTCTCTCAAGCGCTGGGTCAGAAGAAATATATTTTTTGTATTCATCATAGGTTGTGGCTCCAATACATCGTAGTTGTCCACGAGCAAGCGCTGGTTTCAGGATATTTGCAGCGTCCATAGTACCCTGATTCGATCCTGCTCCAATAATATTATGGAGCTCGTCAATAAAGAGAATATAATTCGGGTTCTTTGCACATTCATCAATAATGGATTTGAGCCGTGCTTCGAATTCTCCACGATAAATAGTCCCGGCCACGAGAAGGGTAAGATCAAGGGATAATATTTTTTTCCGTTTCAAAATATCTGGAATGTCTCCTTCGGCGATTCGTTTGGCAAGTCCTTCGACAATCGCAGTTTTTCCAACTCCAGGTTCTCCTACAAGAATCGGATTATTTTTATTTCTTCGTGAGAGAATATTGATCATGCGCTCAATCTCATCATCGCGTCCAATCACTGGATCAATTTTTTCAGTATGCTGGCGATGCGTGAGATTGGTTGTAAATAGGGCAACTGCTGAAGTCTGCTTTCGATCTCGAGTGAGAGAGGCGGGCATAGTATCTGGTTTTGAATTTTCTGGTGCTGGTTCTTCCGTTTCTTCTTCATCAGGTTCGTTAGCGGATTCAAGTGGAGTGCCTTGGATCTCTTCAAATATTTCCATTACTTCCCCCATTTGAGTGAATTTTTCTGCATTATGGAAAGAAATATCAAGTTGGCTTTTGAGTTCACCGACATTCACTGAAAGAGTTGAGAATAATCCTTGTATCTCACTGTTTTTGAGTGACAATATTCCAAAGAGTAAATGTTCAGTGCCAATATAGGAATGTCCTTCTTCGTGGGCACGGAGCAGCGCTTTTTCAAGCGCACTTCGAGAAGCAGTACTTAGATTAGGAACAGGGATAGAAACATGATCTGGCGCAGTGACTTCGGCTTCTTGGAATGTTTTTTCCAAGTGTGCACTAATAAGCTCTGGAGTGATTGAGAATTTTTTTAGTAGTTCACCGCCAATGCTTCCGGTTTCTTCGGTAAGCGCATAAAGAAGATGGGGCAACTCCACTTCTGGTTTTTTTAGGCGTGCGGCAAGAGAAATCGATCGGGCGATCGTATTTTTCAAATGTGTGGAGAAATTGTCAAGAAGTTTTTGTGCATCCATAAAACAGACAAGTAAGATTGCTTTTTGTATCGAGGGTAGTATATACTAATTTTACTCTAAAATCAATTAAAATTAAGTCTTAAAAGATTAGATGAAATATAGTCATACTATGAGCTATCCAAAACACATATTTAAGGCATATGACATTCGCGGACTTGCGGAGTCAGAACTTTCAGAAGAACTTGCATGGTCAGTAGGCAATACGTTTGCGTATATACTTGAAAAAAAGGGAGTTACTCTGAGAGAGCGCTCACTCGTGGTCGGCTATGACATGCGGGGAACGAGCACTATATTTGCAAAAAAAGTGATTGAAGGAATTCAGGCATATGGAGTATCAGTCGTAGATATTGGGCTTACATCGACCCCCGTGTTTAATTTTGCATGTGCACATTATCCAGCGCATGCTGGGGGTATTATGGTGACTGCCAGTCATAATCCAGCAGAGTACAATGGATTTAAGCTTACGTATGAAAACGGATTAGCTCTGGGCACGGGAAGCGGAATGGAAGAGTTGAGGGATTTGATTAACGCAAATCATAGAGAAGAAAAAAAAGAAAAAGGAATGTACACAAAACACAATATAGTTGATGAATACATTGAATATATCTTGAGTTTGGTTGATATAACAAAAATAAAACCCATGAAAATTGTGGTTGATGCGGGAAATGGAATGGCGAGCGTGTCTATTCCAAAATTACTAGAAAGATTGCCCATTGAAGTTGAATATCTGTACCTCGAACCAGATGGAACATTCCCTAATCATGAAGCAAATCCCCTGAAAGAAGAGACATTGAGGGATCTACAAAAGAAAGTAAAAGAAAATAACGCAGATTTTGGATTTGCGCTTGATGGTGATGCTGACCGTATTGGATTGGTTGATGAATCAGGCGACGTAGTACCCGCATCGTTTGTCGGAGGATTAGTGGGGCTTGAAATCTTAAAATTACACCCAGGAGCGCACATGTTCTACGATCTTCGGATGAGCAGAAGTGTCAAAGAAGCGTGGGAAGCGCACGGTGCGACTACTGAAATTTGTAAAGTAGGACATGCGAATATCAAACGCATGATGAAAGAAAAGAAAGCGGTGTTTGCGGCAGAGCTATCACTTCATTTATTTTACCAGGATACGCATGATGTAGAGTCAACTGATTTTTCATTGCTTCTGACCCTTCTCATGCTGTCGACAACAGATGAGTCTTTGAGCGCTCGTTGGAAATCACTTGAAAAGTATTCGCATTCAGGCGAAATTAATTTTCATGTTGAACACGCTGACGCAGTGATACAAAAAATCAGACAGCGTTTTTCAGACGCACAAATCAGTGAACTTGATGGAGTGTTGTTTGAATATCCTGAGTATTGGATTAGCGTGCGGAAGAGTAATACTGAGCCAGTATTACGATTAAATGTCGAAGCACATAATAAACAAAAGATGAGTGAGATTGTTGAAGAAATAAGAGGACTGATTGCGCTCTAAATATGGATAGAAAGTATTGGGTATTTGATTTATTCGGGACATTGATTGGTAGTGAGGGTGCAGAAAAAGTCTACATTGATGCTTTGAATGAATTGTACAAAGGAATTGAGTATTGGAAAGTTAATGCGTATGTTGGGGTGACTGATTTTGGTTCTGCTGATGTATGTATTGCAAAATCATTGGAAAAATTTAATCTTACCGTGAGTGATGAGCAAATAGAGATGTTTAATGAGCAATGGAATCATTGGAAGAGTCTCATGCGATTGGAAGATGGTGTGATTGATGTGTTACGTGAGCTTAAAAAAAGAGGATGCACACTAGCGTTGGTTACTAATGATAATAATCTTATTTCTGATCTGGTTGGAAAATTCGATTTAGAAAAATATTTTGATGTGGTAATTTCTTCGTATAAAGTAGGCGTAGCAAAGCCAAACCCAAAGATATATGAATTGTGTGCAGAAAAAATGGGTGTGACAGATTTTTCAGAAATCACGATGGTCGGTGACAAGCTTGATCGTGATGTGGAGCCACCAAGAGCCTTGGGAATGAGGGGAATCCTATATGACCCATATGAAGAGAATATGGAATTTCAGCCTCGAATCAGTAGTTTAAGAGAATTACTTAATTAAAAAATCCCTCCGAACCGGAGGGATTTTTGTTTAGGTAATATTCTCTCTCAATCTCTTTACCCGCTCCTCGATTGGCGGATGTGTTGAGAATGCATTCGCAAACATTTTGCCTTTGAAAGGATTTGAAATAAACAGGTGTGCGGTCGCAGAGTTTGCTGTTTTCAAAGGAATGGTGGATTGCTGAATTTTTTCCAAGGCTTTTGCAAGCCCTTCAGGATATCTAGTCATAAGTGCTCCTGATGCGTCAGCAAGATATTCTCGTTTTCGAGATACGGCAAGCTTGATAAGCTCAGCAATAATCGGAGAAAGGATAAGTAATACAATTCCAACAATTGCAAGAATACCGCCACTGCTTTTGTTGTCAGAATTTCGTCTTCCGCCAAAGAGTCCAAATCTGAAAAACATGTCAGCGAGAAGCGATACTGCACCAACGAGTACAATAACAATAGTCATGACACGAATATCGTAATTTTTTACATGTGATAATTCATGTGCAAGCACTCCCTCGAGCTCTTCATTTTCAAGCGCTCCAATCAATCCGGTAGTTACTGCAATTGATGCATGTTGTGGGTCTCGGCCAGTTGCAAATGCATTTAAAGCAGGCGAGTCAATGATGTGTACACGAGGGGTTGGAATTCCATTTGCAATCGCAAGATTTTCTACCATGCGGTATACGTAGGGGTTGTCTTCTTTGGTAATTTCTTTGGCACCAGATGACCGGAGCGCAATCGCATCACCTTTGTAATATGATACCAAGGTCATGACTATAGAAATGATCAACGCTAAGAATACTGACTCATATCCAAGCCCTAGATAACTTGCACCAAGCCAGCCAAGTCCAATAATAAATGCACAAAAAATTGCAATAAGTAGTCTAGTTTTTCGTTTATTTGAATCTATTTGAGAGTACATAATGCATTAGAACTGTACTTTGACATTCTCACGTTCTGACGCGTCAGTGATTTCAAAGAAATCGAATTTGGTAAATTTCAATTGTCCTGCAATCATATTGTTTGGGAATGATTCTACTTTGGTGTTGAATTCCTGAGCCATACTGTTGTAGAAGCGTCGTGAAGCTTGGATTTTATTTTCTGTGTCGGAAAGTTCATCCATCAATTGTGCCATGTTGGTATTTGCCTTGAGATCAGGATACGCTTCAACTGCGACCTGAATTTTTCCAAGCGCGCTACCGAGCATGCTTTCAGCTGATGCAAGTGCTTTGGTATCACCACTGCTTTGTGCAGCCATTGCTTGGGTACGATATTTCGTAACCTGTTCGAGCAGTCCTTGCTCGTGTTTCATATATCCTTTGACACTTTCGATTAAATTTGGAATCAAATCATGACGGCGTTTGAGTTGTACATCAATATCACTCCAAGCTTCGCGGGTTCGGTTGCGGAGACGGATGAGGCTGTTGTAGAGAAAAATTACCCAAAGGATAATTACTCCAACTATGATTAATACGAGTACAAGTGGTGACATAGAGCGAGGCTAAGATTAAATAATTTAAATAAAATCGTCTATTGAAAAAAAGTGCTATCTGTGGAATACTTGGTGCTAGTTATAAGTAGATTGTAGAGAAAGTTTTATATTTGGTCAATACTAATCGAATTTATGGTAACTATCCTTTTGTTTATTATCATCCTCGGTATTTTGGTAGTCGTACACGAGTGGGGACATTATTACACTGCAAAAAAATTTGGCATCAAAGTCCATGAGTTTGGGTTTGGGTATCCGCCACGTGCATTCGGTTGGTATCGAGATCCAAAGACTAAAAAACTGGTATGGATCTGGGGAAAGGGAAAAAGTAGTCTCAAAGAGACAGTCTCTGGTAATGAGCAACATGCTGAATTTCCGGGAATGCTCTGGAGTATTAATTGGCTTCCGTTAGGTGGATTTGTGCGCATTAAGGGTGAAAATGGCGAGCGCGCAAAAGAAATTGATAGTTTTGGATACCACAAAGCATGGAAACGAATTATCGTTCTTGCAGCTGGAGTAATCATGAATTTTATTCTTGCAGCAGTAGTACTTGGGTTTGGATTTATGATTGGCCTTCCAACTGATTTGTCAGAAGGAGTAGATACCCACGCAATAATTGTTGAATCTCCGAGTGTGATTGTAGAATCAGTAGAAGAAGGGTTGCCTGCAGACGTGGCAGGAATTATATTTGGAGACAAAATCACCTCTGTTGATCGGGTAGCAGTAAGCGGTGCTAATGATCTGATCGAATACATCAAAACACACCGGGATAATGAAGTGACCGTACATATTGTCCGGGGACAAGAAGAGCTTGATGTGAAACTTCGTCCTACCGTGACTGATGGCGACACTGCTCCTCGGCTTGGAATCGCAATTGCTGAAGCGGGGATTATTCGATACCCATGGTATATTGCGATCTACAAGGGTTTTCTGGCAGCAGGTATTGGACTTGCGACCATATTTGTTTCATTCTATTATCTCATTGTAAATTTGGTTACGGGACAGGGGCTCATGTTTGATATTGCAGGGCCTGTAGGAATCGCTCAGATTGTGGGACAGAGTGCTAAGCTTGGTTTTCACTATGTATTAAATGTGGTTGCTATGCTGTCACTTAGTCTTGCGGCAATTAATGTGTTACCAATTCCAGCGCTTGATGGGGGACGCATTTTATTTATTGTCATTGAAAAAATTATTGGTCGGCCAGTTTCCATGAAGTACGAACAGCTCGCACATACAATTGGATTTGTATTGCTTATGGCGCTCGTGGTGGTGGTCACATGGAGAGATATCGCAAAATTATTTTAATCATGTATGATTGAAAAATTAGAAAGCATAAAAAAAGAAGCTGTAGAAGCAGTGAAAAAAGTGAGTTCACTGGCTGAACTTGAAGCAGTACGTGAGCGTTTTTTTTCTAGGAAAACAGGTACGTTTACGGTACTTGCGAAAAACATGAAAGGATTGTCAGATACTGAACGCAAAACAGCTGGACAAAAAATAAATGAAGTTAAACTCGCAATTGAATCTGAACTGGAACATAAAAAAAATGATTTTGAACATAGCGCTTGGGATGCTATTGGAAAAAATGAAGCGATCGATGTGACGCAGCCCATGTTTAAAGGAGTGTCTCGAGGTCATACACACCCCATGTCTATCGTACATACTGAGCTGGAAGATCTCTTTACCTCAATGGGGTTCATGCTTCTTGATGGTCCTGAGCTCGAAAGCGAACATTATAATTTTGATGCGTTGAATATTCCGGGGAATCATCCTGCTCGTGATTCTCAAGATACTTTTTTTATCAAAGATCATACTGAATGGGTCATGCGTACGCACACGAGTCCGGTACAGATTCGCGCAATGCAAAAATATGGAGCGCCCCTACGCGCTGTAGTTTCTGGTCGCTGCTTTAGAAATGAATCAACTGACGCAAGTCATGAACATACATTTTACCAAATGGAAGGCATTGTTATTGATAAAAATATTACGATTGCAAATCTGATTGGGGTCATGAAAGAATTATTAAAAGGTGTACTTCGTAAAGATGTGGAAGTACGATTGCGTCCTGGTTATTTTCCCTTTGTCGAACCTGGGTTTGAGCTTGATATGAAATGTTTGGTGTGCGGTGGAAGTGGTTGTGGTGCATGCAAACATAGTGGCTGGATTGAAACACTACCGTGCGGATTAGTCCACCCTCGAGTAATTGAAGCTGGTGGGCTTGATCCAAAAGTATGGAGCGGTTTTGCATTTGGACTTGGTTCAATGCGGCTCTGTATGCAGAAATATGGGATTGAAGATATTCGCCAACTACACGGGGGAAATTTAAGTTTTCTTGAACAGTTCTAAGTATGCTTATTTCATATAAATGGTTAAAACAGTACGTAGATCTTCCAGACTCTCTCACTCCTGAAGAGCTAGGACTTGCATTGACTATGTCAACTGTTGAAGTCGAGGGAATTGAGTACCAAGCAAAACAATTTGAACACATGGTTGTGGGAGTAATACAAAAGGTGAGAAAGCATGAAAACGCAGATTCACTGAAAGTATGTGATGTGGATGCAGGAAGTGAAATAGTACAGATCGTGTGTGGAGGATCAAATGTGCGCGAAGGAATGAAAGTAATTTTAGGAAAAATTGGTGCACGTGTGAAATGGCATGGTGAGGGAGAATTGGTAGAGCTTGCACTAACCAAAATCCGTGGAGTTGAATCATATGGCATGATTTGTGGAGCTGATGAAGTGGGACTTATTGAAATGTTTGGAAAATTAGAAGAAAAAGAAATTGCCGATTTATCAAAACTTAAAGCAAAAGCAGGGACTCCACTTGCAGAGGCTCTTGGATTGAACGATGTCGTAATTGAGGTTGATAACAAATCGATTAACCATCGTCCAGACTTGTGGGGACACTATGGTATAGCGAGAGAAGTTGCGGCAAAGTATCGAAAAAAATGGGCATCATATGCTGTTCCTGAAATAAAAGAAGGTAATGAGAAAAAAATAAAAGTCACGATTGAAAATCCAGCTGATTCAATGAAGTATACTGCGGTAATGCTTGATGGAGTCACCATTGGACCATCTCCTGAAAAATTGCAGGCGCGGCTTCGTGCAGTCGGAATCCGTCCAATCAATAATATTGTCGACATTACCAATTATGTGATGTGTGATTTGGGTCAGCCTATGCATGCCTTTGATGCTACGAAAATAAAAACTACCAAATCAAAAATAGAAATTTTTGTGAGAAGAGCAAAGCCGGGTGAAACACTTGCAGCACTTGATGGAAAAGAACGTAATCTTACCGAAGAAATGCTGGTGATTGCAGATGCAGAAAAGCCAATTGCACTTGCAGGAGTAATTGGTGGGGAGTATTCACAGATTACAGATGCCACTACTTCAATTATTTTTGAATCTGCACATTTCAATGCTGCATTGATCAGGAAAACTACGACCAAGCTGGGACTCCGAACTGATTCAAGTTCACGATTTGAAAAAAGTCTTGACCCAAATAATTGTATCTACGCCTTGAAGCGTGCAGTCGAGCTCGTGCTTGAAATGTGTCCTGGGGCACGAGTGGTGAGTACTGTTGCGGAAAAAGGAAAACCAGTTGTGTTTACGGGTCCAATTATGGTTACCAAAGAATTTATTGATAGAAAAATTGGAGCGAATATTCCTACGAAAGAGTGCGTACGAATTTTAGAAAACCTAGGATTTAACGTCTCTGTTATCGGAAAAAAAGATGCTGAGACATTGAAGGTAGGGGTGCCAAGCTGGAGAGGTACCAAGGATATTACTATTCCTGAAGATATTATTGAAGAAATTGCGCGAATGTATGGATATGGGAATGTGGAAACAACGCTGCCTATGTTTACCATCACTCCACCTGAGAGAAACGAAATAAAAGCTGTAGAAAGAAAAATTCGCAGCGCGCTTTCAACCATGCTTGGATTCACTGAAACCCTGAATTATTCATTCGTCTCACCACGGTTATTACAACTATTACACCTTGATGTATCAGATCATCTTGAACTTGCAAATCCAATTGCAAGTGATCGTCCGTATCTTCGCCGAAGTCTCTTACCAAATATACTAGAATTAGTAGAGAGAAATTCACATGCGCATGACGAAGTAAAAGTATACGAAATTGGAAAAACATATCTCAAAGAAGAAGCAGGACCTCGTGTGTCCGAAAACGGGAATGATCTACTGCCACGACAAGATGTGATACTTGGAATCGCGTATTTGAAAAAAGGAGAATCAACTCCATTCTTTACCATCTCACAAGCCATTCGAGAAATTGGTGTATACACTGGAGTTGAGTTGGTAATAGAGCCAGTGGGTGCATCTGTCGGATATATACATCCAGGCCGAGTGGCAAAAGTAGTAACAAAAATGGGGGATCATGTCGGAGACATTTTTGAATTGCATCCACGTATTGCTGCAGATTTTGGTTTCTCTGATCGAGTTGCCTATGGAGATTTGAACTTACGAGTACTGTCAGAATTCGCTACTACGAATTCAAGTTACAAACCACTTTCATTGTATCCTGCAGTTGTGCGTGACGTTGCGTTTGTAGTGTCTGCAACGATGTTTCATCAGGATATCCATGCTGCGCTCGTAGGAGCTCACCCATTGATTACATCAGTTACTCTCTTCGATGTGTTCGAAGGTAAAAATGTAGGAGAGGGAAAGAAAAGTATGGCTTATCGTATTACCTATCAGTCACCAGAAAAAACACTTGAGACTGCAGAGATTGATGAAGCGCACAAAGCAGTAGAAAAAATCCTCAAAGAAAAATTCAAAGCTGAAATTCGAGTATAGTTTATTTTAATCCGCATGCCTGTTATGAAAATTATCCAGATATTTGTGTGGTCAATCACGGTGACGCTTGCTTTTGTATATGCTGCTATTTTTCAGTGGACATTAAACCCGCCGACGATACACATATCCAAAGTTACCGTTGTGGCGCCCACTTCAACAAAACAGATAGTAGAAAATAGTGAAAAAAAAGAAGGTGTATGGGCTTTGCGATGGAAAGATGATGAAGGTGAGATAATTCTTGCAACGTCTACATACAATACTACATGGTCAGATTTTGATACGTATTCTCAAGTTGGGCGTTACACTAAGGAAGACGGTGAGTTTATTTTCTTCTTTAGAAAAAGTGAAGAAGTAACTTTCAAACGTAATAGTGGTACTGATAAAGAATATGAGACGCAGTACACGAATTATAGTCTGATTTTATTTGATACAAAAAATAAAACTGAAAAAGTGATATTTGATCTCAAAAAAGATTTTTCTAAATTTACCGATGCGCAGGTGTTTCCAGGGCAAATTTTAATAATAGGTAACGGATTATTCTTCGCTTTCGTTGGAGATTATCTTCCAGCTGGAAAGATGTATCATGTTGATCTCCTGGATCCATTGTTTAATGTAGAGGAAATTCCAGAAGGGGCAACAGGAAGGATAGTGAATAAATGGGGGTATTACTGGCTCTACACCAGTTTTGGAGATGGGTGTTGCGGCGGAGGTTCTTATACGTGGTTCGATCCAGTGTCCCTGAACACTGGAGAGGTTGTATCGTTTAGTGGAAATGCATTTGAAGGTGTAGATAATTTTTTGGGAATTATTAATAATGAAATAATTGTAATGGCGTATAATCAAAATAAAGAGATAGGAGTGGAAAGTACACCGATTTATAGTAAAGTTACTGTACACGCCTTGAATAAAGATCAAAATGTAACAACATTGTTTGATACAAAAAATATCCTGCCAAATACTACTGATGTATTCCTTGACGAAGAAAATGGGAAGTTGTATTTAATCGGGGATGGTGTATGGGTTTATGATTTTGGTACTAAAGAAACAATTAAATATACTCCTGCAAAAAGCCTATATGGTTTTCATGTGAAGGAATTTTTAGAGGGGGATAGGGTATGCTTAGTAAACTGGGAAACTGATAGGATAACAAAGGCTCGTGCTATCTGGGACATGACTGATAATTCGGTCGAATATTCAGATATCGCCTCATGTGAATCAAAAGCAGAAGATGAGTCTATCAAAGCAGATCGATTGTTACCTGAAGGTTTGCCTCAGCAATTGGAAGTAGTAGAAATGTAATATTAGGTGGGAGGTATTGATATTCCTCGTCATTTGTGCTAAGGTTGCTATATAAATTCTTAATATAGGTTGTATGAAAAAACTATACTTTTTAGCAATTTTTGCCCTTGTAGTAGGCGGAGTATTTGCTGTGTCAGGAGCTGCCAAAGCAGAGAGTAATACCTTTACGGTTACCTCATGTGAACAGGTAGG
>DAORJA010000017.1:0-16508 GCA_035438805.1 Candidatus Magasanikiibacteriota bacterium | reverse complement strand
GCTCTACCTCAGTTCCCAACCAGGGACACACAGGAAGCGCGGTCGCCGGTACCCCTTCAACTTATATCCGCGCCTAATGGGCGTTTTTTTAATATTATTGACAACATAGCTTAATCATGCTATTATTCGTTGTTCGTCTTTGACGAAAGTTCTTTATATGAACTTAGCCATTTTCATGTATTTGGTCAGTATTGCAGTGCTTTTATTTTGAAGCACAACACCACTGACTAAGCACTGGATGGTGAAGGTTCACTATTCGGTTCAAATGTCAAAATATCAGCCCCAAGGAGGCGGATATGTCGAGTTGGTTCAAGGAACTTCGGAAAAATCATGGAACAATGATGCGTTCGAATGCCAAAAAGGTTTTCTTCGCAGAATCATTCGATGGTACCTGGGTCATGGGCATGATGGCTGCTTCGGTGACAGAGCGTGTCGTCGAGGTTTTCATCGGTGCCCTGATCGGCCTCTTCGCCGTGCAGATCATCGCCACCAAGGCCGGATCCAAGCTCCAAGGAAAACTCCCGAGCCCAGAGAAGGTCGCGAAGGTCGTCGGCACAGTTTTCGCCATGCTCGGCGTACTCTTCCTGCTCCGCGCTGCAGAGGTCATCGCCATCAACCCGACGGCATTCCTTCTCGACCTGAAGCAACTACACTCCATCCCCTTCATCTTGGGTGTCGCTGCCTTGATCGCAGGATTCGAGCTGTTCGACAAGACTGCAGTCGTCACATTTCATACGTCTGCAACCAACGAGAACAAGCCTGGCAAGGACTGGGCAACGCTCATCTCGTCGATGGTTGGACTCTTCTTCGCGAACATCATCGGCGTACTCTTCTTGGGCTCGCTGATCGCACTCATCATGACACCTGCAACGATCGAGTTCGTGAGCGGGATCATATTCGTCTTGATCGGCGTGTATCTCTTCATCGGCAAGGGCACTATCCAGGAATGGATCGATTCCCTCAAAAACAAGAAGCGCAGAACATCAGCGCTTTCCGCGGAAGACTGAATTCCAGCCAGACCGGGGATGTTCTCCGGTCTTAGTCTAGGCCCAAAATGCAGGAAGAATTCTCATGTCGTCACACAAGAAATTCGCCGCTGAAAACTCGCTGGCTGACCGTGCAAAGAAAGCCCTGGCTGTCCTCCTCCAAAAGGGAGGTATCAAGAAGCAGACCCGGGCGCTCCTCACGGAAGGACCCACCCAGTACGAGACGGAGTACAACAAGAGGCGCGTTCCGCGCAGCTTCCGCCGTCTCCACGGACTGAACAGCGAGATCTGAACCGAAGCAAGGGCGAGACACAACACGCATACGACCTCACACGTCGCCGCGGTTGTGCCTCGTCTCTTGCCCAATCAAAAAGCAGATAGCTAGTAGCAAAATCTTTGATACTGTACTATCTGCTTTTTTTATTACCGAACTATTTTACATTCTCAAATGGATTTTGAAGTCCTTTTGAAACTTCAATGTGTGAGGTAGCCAAACGCTGATTCATGAATGTCGTAAACTGAGTAGTGTCAGCATCAATATTTTGAAATAGAATATGACTCACTTTTACTTCTTCGATATCCGCTCCAGTTGCTTCTTCTTTTATCACTCTCTTATCATCAACTCTTACAATATCAAATCCACGTTCAGTTTCGAGCACATGGTCCACTACCCCACCCGTCTCTATTGAAAATACTGCATTTTCAAATTCTGGATTGATACTCCCATGTCTCACCCAACCCAAGTCTCCACCATTTTCACTACCAAACTCTGCTAATAGTGTTTCGAATGATTCTCCATTCTTAATTCTCTGAAGCGCTGCTTCGGCCTGCTGTCTCAGCATTTCTTTTTTGGCAGGATCATATACAGAATTCAAATACGCTTTTGATAATTTTTGCTCTAATTCTGCAGGCTTAACAATATTCTCTACAAATTGCTCGAGCGTCCAGCCATGTCGATTCATTATTTCTTCGATAGCTTTCACTCTACTTCCAAAACCTGCAATTATATTTTCATTTATAATACCCTCTATTTCAGATGGTTCAAGTGTTACTCTGTACTCCAGAGCTATTTGGCTTGTTAATCTATTAAACAATAATCGACTCAATACATATTTCGACATCTCTGACTCAGTGAGTCGAGGTAATCCTGTAGTATCCGTATCATAAAACGTGCGCATAGCACGAAGATTATCCAGATATTCTGTATATAAAATTTTCTCACCATTAATAGATGCGACAGGAGTTTTGAAAACAGAAGCCGCTGCAACGCTAATTGAAGATTCAGAAAGTGTATTTACTCCATGAATACCCATTCTATACCAACCCCATAGGCCAAGGGTTGCTACAATAATTATTCCACCAACTACGAGTGCAATATGTTTTGAATTTGATCTTGAATGTATTACAGATTCACTTGGTACTGCAATTCTTACACGCCTCACACGTGGGGTTTTTTCCATAGTAACTATTCAGCTTTTGCTGCGTTACTTTGTTCAAATATTTCAGCAAGAGGATTATGTACTCCTTCTACAGACTTCACTTCTGACTCTAACAACCGATTGTTCATATAGTCAGCAAAAGGCTTCGCATCATTTTTATCAACTCTAAAAAATATATTTCGTGCACGTACTTCTTCTCTTTTTCTACCTGTCTGCGGATCATCGCCTTCTTTTCTATCATCTACTCTAAGAATATAGAAACCAGCCTCACTTTCCACCAAGTCACCCGCTAATTCTCCTTTTTGGAGAGAAAAAGCTTTTTCTTCTAGCTCAGGACCGAGCATTCCTCGCACAAACCAACCCAAGTCTCCACCATTAGGACCAGTCGTATCCTGAGTGAATTCAGCAGCTAATGTTTCAAATGATTCTCCACCTTTGATTCGATCAAGTACAGCCTGAGCACGACCACGAGCAGTTTCTCTATCTACCGGATAGCCAATTGAATCAAGGTATGTTTTTACCAATTTACGCTCCAGTTCTGTTGGAGTAATAATATGTTCCACAAATTCATTAACACTCCACCCATATCTTTGACGTATGTTTTCCTCTGCCTTCTCTTTGCTTTCAAAGTTTTGTATCAGCTGAGTATTTACGATTTCTTCTAATTCTCTCTTTTCCAATTTTACATTATATTCATCTGCAACTTCACTCGTAAGATTATTAATCAGCAGGCGCACTAATACATAATCATGCATTTCACGATCATTCAATGGAGTTAATTGTCCGGTAGTATCAGTCTCAAAGAACATCTTCGTAGCTCGCAATTCTTCAACAAAGTCAGTGTATCTAATTTTATGATCGTTAATCCATGCGATAGGCAATCCAAACACTCGAGCAGTGATCATAGTGAAACGTGATTGAGATAATTCACTTACACGATGAACTCCTGTTCTATACCATACACCAATTCCCACACCTACTAACATTAATACACCGACAACAAGTGCTATTAAACCTGACTTTCCTGAATTTTGAAAGTTGGACCAACCCGCACGCAAGATTTTAAAAATCTTGTTTGCTTTTCCTAGAGCTTTATTCAAAATCTTGTCTATTTTGCGAGAATACGTCTCTTTCATATAGGACAAATTAGCACGTTATCATGACGAATAATATATAGATAGTAACACAATTGTACCCAATTAAGAGTGCTCTGTCTATTTTGATAGAGCACTCTTTTTCCCTTTATCTTCGTAACTTCCCTACCCATCCAAACAAGTCTTCGAAATTACCCATGATAACCTGGAATACTGATTCTTCTTTTTGTGGTGTAAGCACGGTCAATGTCTTTGATCGCCCTACATTACCGGACGAATCTTTACTTTCGACTACAAACTGATACACACTTCCTGGTTCGAAATTAGTTACGACGACAATATGCTTCTTGGTGTAGTTGGTATCTATTGTCGTGCTTTGTTCAAATTCAGCTCCTTCTGATCCAAATCCGCTTCGATAGAATACTTGGCTTGTTGCAAGTTCATTCGTTACCCATGAAATAATTACTTGAATACGATCTTTTGCACCTGGAATGATTGATGAATCAGTTTTAATTTGAGAGATGATTGGTGACGCATCAGTATCATCAGTCAAAAAGCCTTGAATCAATTTGCTTACGGTATTTCCCGAACTATCCTTGCCTGAAAGTTCAATATCATACACGACTCCTCCTTCGAGACCGGTAAGAGTCATCGAATGTTCCGTTACAATACTTGGATCTCTCACTACCTGACGCGCTTCTATTGAAGGTGTTCCATTGCGATATGGCGCAAATGAGATACTTGAATCTGTAGGCAAACTCGTTGACCAGGTAAACAATGCTTCTTCAGGAGATGTAATCGTAATCTTGTAGCTCGTAATTTCAATTGACTGAGCTTTGGTAGTGAATGAAAAGTCCTTTGATTTTGATTCAGCCCCTGTAGGTGTACGAGAAACAACACGATAACGATACGTAGTGGCAGGCTTCAATCCTTGTATTTCAACTGAATGATCATTGGTATACACAATTGAATCTCCAATGGTTTGGGTATACACCCCCGTCTCATTAAACACACTCTCTGGTACAAATTCGATTAATGAATTTGATTCTTTATCAGTGGTCCACGAAATTGTCGCATTATTTGCCGACTCGTCTACTACTGGCTGTCCACCAATTACTGGACGTGGAAGAAGGTCTGATAATTGCTGTATGATCGAAGCCTGATCAAGGAGAGATGACTCAAGCACTTCGACACTAACTTGTGTCGACAAACTCTTAATCAGTTCGGCTGCGCGTTTCATTGAAATGAGGAACATTTCCTCTGCTGCATCAGGTTCTATTATATCTTCTGTTGAAGTAGTAGGTGTGATTGGAGCGTCAGAAAGCGTAGTCGTGAATGAACCAGTGGTAAATAGACTGCGATTACCATATGCATCTGCTGAACTAATACGATATGAGTAGAACGTGAGTGGGAGTAAATCACTTAACACAATTTCATGGGCAATAGTACGATCAAGATTCACTCCTGCTTTACCATAACTAAGTGTTGTTCCAAATTCAACAACACTATCAGCTCCTTCGTCTGTTGACCACGAGATCTTTGCTCCGGTTCCATTTACTTCAGCCACTTGCGCGTTGAAAATAGTAGGTGCGGTAGAATCTCTAGCTACCCCACTGCTACTACCACTACCACTTGAAGATCCAGTATTTGCAGCAGCTGCAGCAGCTTGCTCTCGGAGTAACACTTCACTTTCTTCAGATAGTGTCTCGAGAGTTTCGAAACTCTCAATCGGGGTTGAGGTTGCGATATTACCGCTCAAATCTACTGACATAACATAGTAGTAATACACGGTTGATGTAGCAAGTGAAGAAAGTACTACAGCATGCGTTCGATCATAATTAGAATTAGTAGTGCTATAGAGGTCAGGTGGTGTAGTAGATGATGTTCCATAATACACCTGACTCGTTGATCCTTCATCGGTCGTCCACGTAATCAGCGCCTGATCATCTGTTACTACTGTTGTCGTAACAGATGTAATGACCGGTGGCGTATAATCAGTCGAATCAGAAGTCGTGGTCGAGAATTCTATTGGATTTGACGTATTATTATTCAAATCAGTATTCGTAAACCGAACATAGTAAAGTGTATCAAGCGTAAGTCCAGAAATCGTGAAATTGTGAGACGTATTCAAATCATCATTTGAAATTAGGGTTCCATATGCCGTACTTGTACCATATTCTAATACCGTTGTCGCAGGTTCATTCGTTATCCATGACACAATCATTGCAGCATCCGAAACTTCTACATCAGTCTCTTGGTCAAATGTTATTGCAGGTGCAGTTTGATCATTTAATGTCGTGAATGTGTGGTACATAATTTCTCCATCCACTACATTTTTATCTTCGGCTACCCCTGACTGTACATAGTAATAATAGGTAGTTCCTGCAGTAAGGCTCGTAAGTGCAACCGAATGGTCATTAACGGAATCAGCATTTCCCACTACAGTTGAAGATGTAAACGTATTATCTCTTGAATAATGTACATATGAATCACTCGCTTCATCTGTCGTCCACACTACTGTGACTTGAGTATTTGAAATATTCGAAACACCAATGTCAGTGATCGAAGGACCCGAAAGTGTGGTGAATGAATGTCCATCAGGAGATGGTGTACTTGTTCCTACATTATTCGAAGTATCCACTGAACGAACCTGAAAGTAGTAGTCTGTATTTGGAGTAAGTCCCGTTAAAATAACTTGATGTTGTCCTATTCCTGCTTCGGTATCCGCAAGCGATATCGTACCTACACTTGGGGCTTCTGAAAAATCTCCTCCAGGTACCGTAATATAATCAATATACGAATTCGAAAGTTCATCAGTATCCCAGGTAATAGTTACTGATTGAGTACCTATATCAGAAGTTGCCACATTACTAATTGTCGGTGCAGTTGCATCACTTCCGCCCTGACCATCAGGCTTATCACTCAAAATACTTGAATAATTCGAGACATTACCCTCATCATCTTCAACAGTTATTTTGTAATAATAAGTTGTCTCAGTATCTAGGCTCTGATCAAGATAATAATTAAGAGTTCGATTTGTCTCAGTCGTAAGTACGCTATAGTTTTCCCCATCAGTCGAGCGATATATAGTGTAATTATTGAATCCATTGGTAGGAGCGGGTATCACTTCCCATGCTAAAAATTCTCTCCAATCTTCTGAATCTGCATTCGACACATCCTGATATACAAAATGTGGCGGAGCATAGAGGGTCTGAATCAGAATAATGTCACCATTTGATGATATATTTCCATACGCATCACGAATTTGGTAATACACTTTTGCAGGACTACCAATGAAATTCCATGATGAGGTTACTGTATATGGAATCCATTCTCCAGAATTTACATTTACTCCGTCATTACTTAGATCAGAGACGCTTGAGAGCTTCATTTCAAGCCCGGTCATCGTGTCATCACTCACTTCAATGGTAAGTGAATTTGTAGCATTAGTTCTCGCGTCAGTAACAAAGCTTGTCACCACGGGATCGGTGGTATCAAGGGTAAACACATTTGATTCACCAATACCAATATTGTTTGCTGCTTCTCCATCATTCGCACGCAGACGTATCTTGAAGTTAGTATTATTATACTGATTATCGTATGACAAAGCAGGCGTCCAGACAAGTGTGTAACTTGTATACGTGGTAGAGGAAACACTATCTACAACAATTCCTGCACCAAAATCGCCACTAAGAGAAGACGATGCGGCTGTAGTCCATGTCTCTGAACCAGGACTTGAACAATTCGCAGTACAGTATTGCAAATCAACCGACACGACACCTGGGGTTGCCCCAGTAGACGTATCAAGATCTCTTACATCATATGGTACAGTCACGGTTCCGTCACTTGCCTGTGCAACAGTACTCGTACTAACTACAATATCTGGCGTTGCATTCACGGTATAGGTCAGGGAAATATCTGAAAGAGTGGGAGTTACAATTCCATTTCCTTCAAAAAATGCTCGATATTGGATCCATCGATCATTTGCTCCATCTGCAAGCGCTGCAGGAATTGCTTCTCCTCCAGTTCCGTCTGTAAAGTAGGTTCCATTTGTACCATCAGGCCCAACCCACGCAGTCCAATCTGCATTGTCTGGACTGGTACGAACTTGGATTTTGAATGTGGTACTGCTTGGTGTAGTAGCAGTCCAAGAAACTCCCGCAAAGAAATTCAATGCTGAGCCTGAATCAAAAGGAGAAGAGATAAATGAACCTGTAGATGGACCGTAGTAGCTAATTGACACATCATCAACACTCGGCACATTATCTGTACTACTAGTAAACAATGTTGCTCGATACTGGTAGTATCTCCTTCCATCGAAATTGGTATTAAGTGCATCACCCTTTGACACAAGAGTCCACACTCCATCACTTAAATTTGATTGATTACCTGCCCGAACTTCCATAGTAACTGAGGCACCAGTGGGTACTGTATCATTCCAATTCACTGTACCAAATGTTGCTGCATACCCAATATCTTCAATACTTGAGAGGAATGTACCAAGTAGAATGTAGGTAGAACTCGCATCTGAGAATGCAGTGAGATCAGACATGGCCTGGAATGTATATGTTGTATTAGGAGTAAGTCCCGTGTAGGTGTAGCTCGTCTGAGTGGTCGTGACCGTACCCGCAGTCGAAGATACGGTGTAGTAGGTCGTGCCGGTAACCGCGCTCCAGGTGACCCGGATACTACTGGTGGTAGGCCAAGCGAACGAGGTAATCGATGGCGGGAGCGCTAGTGTAAGTGTACTCGACGCAGGAGAATATGTAGTTGTTACACCATATGAATTTGCAGGCTGCACTTGGAATGTATAGGATGTATTTGGAGTAAGTCCTGTAAACGTACGCAATGTCTGGGTAGTGGTGACTGTAGCTCCAGCAGTCGAAGAGACTGTGTAGTACCCGGCTCCACTTGCTGCAGCCCAATTAACAGTAATCGTTGAGGTGGTTCGGGAAAAACTAGAAATTGTTGTTGATGATGGACTTGGTGAGGGAGGAGTAATTGTGGAGGTTACAGTCGAAGATGCACTTGATTGAGCATATGAATCCATTGCCTTCAGCTGAAAATAGTAGGTAGTCGATGGTGAAAGTCCAGTAATAATTGTGCTTGTCTGTGTTGTCGTAACTGTTGTAATAGTACCACTGAGTTGATTGATCAATGATGTACTGTCTAATGTAGTCGTAGTACCACCATTAAATGAAATATTGGGAAGTTCAGCTGAAGCAGTCAATGTAGTCGTAACACTCCAGGTATATAAATCATTAGCATTCGATCGAGCACGATTTGGCGTAGCTGAGGTATATCGATACACGGGTCCGCTAGATATATATGCTTGGTTGTTCTTAGTCACCAGGATTTGCAAACTACTTGTTCCGTTATATGCAAATGTGGGGGAAAGATTGACACTCTGCCATCCACTTGCAGTTGAATTCGTAATTGAACCTGAATACACTTGAGTATAACCCGTGAGACTTGTAGTAGCTGTCGGAGTCGTGGTCTCGCTTGTGTGTTTCAAATAGATGGTCACACCCGTAATAGAGCCAGTCGCGCCGCTATCTTTATAAAATCCCAAAGAAGAAATCGTAAATGATCTATTACCCAATTCTTGAGGTAGATACAACATTTCTGCCGAAGAAAAATTATAATATCGATCAAGTGGTGTATTATTACCACTATAATATGCTGGTGCACTCGTTCCTGTACCCACATATCCATATCCCGCAACATTCGAATTCGTTCCAGTGACCGTGGTTGAATAGTATAATGTGTAATAGGAAGCACCACTAATCACATCCCAAAACACCTGAATTGTGGAATTAGTATCAAGAGTTGATTCATCTAACGAATTAATACTTGGAGTACTTGGTGCGGTTGGTTTTGGAGTACTTGTCGTCCCTACACTTGAGTATACAGTATCTCTGCCCCATATATCTGTCGACTTGACCTGGAAATTATGCGTAGTCGAGGGGGTAAGTCCAGAGAAAGTGTAATTCGTATTGGTAGTCGTGACTGTACCTGCAGTTGAAGAGACTGTATAGTATGAATTCCACAGTACTGAACCCCAATTCACTCTTATAGTATTACTCGTAATATTGGTGAATGCTGAAAGTATGGGGGCATTCACAATTGAGGAGAGAATGGTTGAAGTCGTAAGCACATTTGAGAACGAGCTCGACTGATTGTATGCGTCATTGGCCTTGATCTGGAAATAGTAGGTAGTAGATGGAGTAAGTCCAGTAAAGGTGCGCGATGTCTGAGTAGTGGTGACTGTAGCTCCAGCAGTTGAAGAGACTGTGTAATAACTCACTCCAAAGATTGCACCCCAACTGATCTGAATACTTGACGTATTATTGGTTGATGAGACGATAGTTGGGGTTACCGGAGGAGGTGGTGTTAGAGTGTATGTAGAAGTTACCGTAGAAGATGCACTTCGCTGATCATACTGATCCACTGCAATAACTTGGAAATAATATGTGGTCGACGGGGTAAGACTGGTGAGAAGGTACCCTGCTTGTGTAGTTGTCACTGAAGTAATTGTTCCGCTAAGTGTAGTGACTGACGCAGTGCTCGAGGCAATCTGGATATTTGGAAGAAAATTTGATGCGGTAAGTGTTGATACACCGGATGTCCATGCTGTAGTAGCGCTATTATAGTATCTTGCACGGTTCGGCGAAGCACTTGTGTATCTGTAATTAGGATATCCGTTATTGGTAGTCAAAAAATTCTGAACTGCTAAGATCTGTAAATTACTCGTTCCATCATACGCAAAGTCTGTATCCAAATTTACATTCATCCATCCAGTTCCCGTATTTGGAAATGCGCCACTATAGACCAAGGTATACCCTGTGGTTGCCGCTACACCAGTCGACAGTGAGGTGCTCGTACTATGTTTCATATAGAAATTAACACTTGGCATAGACACTAAGGGAACACTTTGAGACCCTACATAAAAGGCAATGGCCGTAATACTTTTACTTCCTGCACCTAATTCACTATTCAGATACAACATTTCAGATGCCGAATAGTTATAATATGGATCAAACGGTATTAGAAAATTTTCAGTTACTGCAGTTCCTATTGTACTAGAGACTGCACTTCCAATTGTCGACGTGACAGATGTACTTCTCGAGAGAATATAATATGATGCACCAACAACAGAATCCCAATACACTTGGATAGTAGAAGTGCTGACATCCGAAAGATTGTTTATAGTGGTAGCATCAAGTGGATCCGGAGCAAGTGTTCGTGTTGAAGTCACCGCAGAAGAAGTGCTTGACAAGCCATTTACATCTGTTGCACTTATTTGAAAATTATAAGACGTAAAAATAGAAAGACTTGAAAAAGTTCTACTGGTAAGTGTGGTAGTGACTGTGCCCGCAGTCGATGAAACTGTATAATAACTGGTTCCAGAAACCGCACTCCAATTCACTGTAATAGACGATGTAGTAATACTTGAAAAACTGGTTATGGTCGGCGTATATATCGAATCTGTGCGCGTCGAAGATACTGTAGAATAAGTACTCGTGTTACTGTACGAATCTGTCGCCTGTATCTGGAAACTATAGGTGGTTGTTGGTGTAAGATTACTAAATGTGCGACTCGTCAGTGTAGTTGTTACGGATGCACCAGCTGTTGATGATACAGTATAAAAAGAAGCACCAGACACTGCTCCCCAATTCACAGTAATCGTAGTCGCAGTATCACTAAATGATGAAATACTTGGTTGACTCGGCGCCACGTTATCAAGAGTCACAGTAGTTGTAGCAACCGTACTCGTAGACGTACCATCGTATGCGATAACGTACACACAGTAGGTACCACTTGCCGAGGGCAATTGTGTCCTTGTATCCCATGTCGTCGTTACAGTATTTGCTCCAGGTGTCGTAGTCACAAGCCCGAGCTGGTATCCTGTAGTCGTGGAATTATTCAATACAATACTACTCTGTCCATACGTAGAAGAAGGTGTACCAATCAAAGTAGTAGTTGCTTGAGAACCGGTATACGCAACACAAGACCCTGATGAGTAACGGTACGTCAGACTCAATAAATTATCATTAACATCATCAAAAGTTGCTCTGATTGTCACATTACCTGTTCCATTTGTCTGCGCCGTTGCAGCTAGCGAACTAGCAGTTGGTCTTCCAAGGTTATTAATCGTTACCGTACTCGTAGCAACCGTACTCGTAGCAACCCCATCAGATACGATAGCATAAATACAATAAACACTATTTTCTACCAGTGGTAATTGGGATCTTGAATCCCACGTGGTGGTAACTGTGTTCACCCCTGACGCAGTCGTAATATTACTCAATTGATACCCAGTACTGGTTGAATTATTGAGTACAATACTTCCCTGCCCATACGTAGAAGAGGGTGTACCAATGAGAGTGGTAGTTGCAAATGAACTACTATAGGCACCACATGCACCTGCTGAGTAACGGTACGTAATCATGAGCGGATCATCATCAGCATCATCAACATTTGCAACAAATGTTACATACCCAGACAGATTTGTTGATGTTATGGCCGTAAAAGCCGGTGACCCACTATTAACACCTCCAGAGATTGTTATTTGCCCATTACCAGACCTTGCACCGCCAGTGTATTCAGCGCTTGAAATAGAATAGCTCGAACCTCCACCTCCGCCTCCACCTCCACCATCATCTCCGCCTCCGAATGATAGCCCAGTTCCTCCACCTCCACCTCCAAAATAACCTCCACCTCCACCTCCACCTTTCGCAAATGCAGAAGTACCGTCGCCTCCTGCCCCTCCAGTTCCCGAACTACCATTTGAACCACTTACTCCACCTGTTCCACCTGTTCCACCCGCACTACCTGTTCCACCTGTTCCTGCACCTCCTCCACCACCACTCGCGAACGCATCACCGTTATCACCAGCTACTCCCGTTTGATCACCATTTCCACCATCCCCTCCACGCGTAAGAGCACCTCCTGATCCATCGTTTTGTCCACCTCCACCTCCACCTCCACCTCCACCTGCAACAACAGCTCTATTACCCAAAGCAGTACCGCCATACCGAACATCAGAGGCTCCACCTCCACCTCCACCTTGACCACCGTTTGATTCTATTGGACCTGCACTACCACCACCGTTATATCCACCAGTTGTACCACTTCCAGCACCGCCCACATACACATATACGGTTGATAATGGTGTTACATCCAACGTACTTACGACGCGCGCACCCAAACCTCCTGCAGTTATTGTTGTAGCGTTATTTGAAGCCACTAAACCACCCGCAGCTCCTTCAGCGCCATATGCATCCACTGTTATTGAAGTCAGTATGGATGGAACAGTGTATGTCTGCTGTCCACCTGTATATACAAATGTTGTCGATGTTTGTGTATTAGCTAATGTAGAAACAAAACTTGGTGCTCTTCCAGTCAATGTGCTTGTGACTGTTGAATAAGCACTTTCTTGACCATACGGATTTTCCGCTTTGATCTGAAAATAATACGTGGTTGAAGGTGAGAGATTGATGAAAGTGTAGGTATTGAGAGTAGTCGTCACAGTTCCTGCGGTTGAAGATACAGTATAAAACAAAGCGCCGGATACGATATTCCAATACAGTTCAATTGATGAATAGGTTTTATAGATAGAATTGAATGCTGGAGTTGCAGGAGGATCCACACTATCTGTGACAGTTGAGGTCGTATCTGAAAAACTACTTGCCCTACCAAACATATCGACCGCATTCACCTGGAAGGTGTAGTCAGTGCTCGGGGTAAGGCCTGTAAATGAGCGTGAAGTCTGAGTAGTAGTGACGGTACCCGCAGTTGAAGATACGGTATAATATGCAGCATAAGTAACTACTCCCCATCCAACTGAGGCAGTCGAAGTTGCTTTAGTGACCGATGTGAGTGTTGGAGTACTGGGTACAGGAGGAGTGTCGGTTATTGTTGAAGAAACAGATGAAAAATTACTGCTCTGACCATATACGTCGGATGCTCGCAATTGAAAACTGTAGGTTGTCGAAGGACTCAAACCAGCAAATGTATAATTTGTCTGAGTGGTGGTGACTGTACCTGCAGTTGAAGATACGGTGTAGTAGAAAGTGCCCGAAACTGCCGCCCAATTAATCTGTACACTGGTCGTCGTATTTACAAAACTTGAAATCTCCGGTGTATCTGGAGCAGGAATGACCGTAATTGTACTCGTTGCTTCTGAAAAACTACTGCTCTGATTGTACGCATCATGAGCTTTTACCTGAAATGTATACTGAACATTTGGAGGAAGATTGGTGAAGTTATAAGTCGTGTTAGTCGTTGTAACGGTGCCCGCGCTTGAAGAGACTGTATAGTAGATTGCCCCATATACTGATCCCCATGTTACTCCAATTGTCGTGGTGACATTTGAAAAACTAGAAATATCCGGAGTTGCTGGAGGTGGAGGAGTTTGCGTGACTGTTGAACTAACAGATGATGATACACCACTCTGATTGATTGCATCTACTGTGCGGACCTGAAAATAGTATGTGGTTGATGGCGACAAATTACTAAAAATAAAATTAGTGTCAGTGGTCGTAACTGTCTGAATAGTTCCCGTAAGATTGGTGATTGTAAGACCAAATTTAGTATTAGGTCGGTTCAATGTTTGGGTTAATGACGTTACACCTGATGAAAATGCGCTTGCATCATTATAATAATAACGTGCACGATAGACTGAAGTGGTGGTGTAGCGATAGTATGGTCGAGTAGGTGTAAACAATTCATTACCTTTTACAATCAGCATCTGCAGATTATCAGTACCGTTATAGTCAAAAACTGTAGTTGATACGCCTACCCATCCACTTGAAACATTATTCGGAAATGAGCCAGAGTACACTTGCGTATATCCCGCTGTACTCGCCACTCCAGAAGACAGGGTAGTTCCCGATGTATGTTTGAGGTAGATAGTCACATCATTCACCGTAGTTGTGGTATTACCACTATCTTTGTAAAACCACACTGAGTCAATAGGGCCAGCGCCCGCAGCAATTTCATCTTTCAGATAGAGCATTTCTGATGCAGAATAATTATAAAATCGATTCCATGGTAAAAGATAATCTGCAGAATTGTTCAAACCAATAGTTGACGAATTACTCGTTACTGCTTGTGAAGTAGAACGAGAAATTATGTAATAAGACGCACCACTGATTGGATCCCAGAACACCTGAATTGACGAAGTTGTATTGGTAAAATTTGAAATCGCTGGTGGAGCAAGTAGTGGTAATGTCTGCGTCGAGGTTGTCGAGAGTGTTCCGAATGCACTGTCTATTCCATTCACATCGTGCGTGCTCACCTGGAAAGAATAGGAAGTATTTGGAGTAAGGCCAGAAAATATACTCGTGGTCGCTGTAGTTGTCACGGTTCCTACAGTTGAAGAGACAGTATAGTACACTGCCTCAGCAATGCTTCCCCAATTCACCTGGATACTTGTGGTAGTAATGTTCGAAAATTCGCTCATCGAAGGTATGTTCGGATGTGTGTAAGTTGTCGTCGGAGCAGAAAAGCCACTACTTGTCCCCGTTCCATCTACTGCCTCAATTTGAAATATATACGCAGTACTTGGAGTGAGTCCGGTGATTGTGGTATGACTATCTGTGGTCTTAACAATTTGTTCTGATGCAGTAGTAGAGACATTGTAATAACTAGCATCTGGTACTGCATCCCAGTGTGCCACGATACTTGAGGTTGTAGGATTAAATGCTGAAAATGAAGGTGTATCGATCGCATACACAAACGTAATAATCGATGCACAAAGCATGCTTACAATAATACTTACTCTGAAGATTGTATATCGTATATGTTTCATGGGGCTGTGTAACATCGATTTGCACTACACCCTCCTCCAGCACACTCAGCAGCAGTAGTGCAGGTGCCACCATTTTGTTTTTTTAATCTAAAACTGTTGGTGCTCGTAGGGATAAATACATTCGTACGCGTGCTCGTCGTAAAATCAGCATCAGTCGTATCAGTCGATGTAGTGAGAGAGAGTGTCAAAGCAATTTGCCCCGGAATGCTCGTATTGATCGACGCATCTTTGGAGTAGATATAATTCCAGCCAGTCTGATTAGATGCATGTGTTCCATAGGCTGTAGTTGAGACCCCACCTGACCAATCAGTCATAGCCCATCCATATGTTGCTGCGTACACAGGAACTGCGTATCGACGCATTGTTACCAGTCCGAAGTATGACAATGCAATGAGGAAAAATATCTGTGAAAGAATCGCATGACGCAGTGGACGAAATTCACCGCTCACAAAAAGACGAGTAAGTGTTTTGATATTGTCCCATGCAGTTACAGGTCCTTTCATGTATGCCGGCTTGAAGAACCGAACTATCCACAAAGGGAAATAAAAGAAATTTTTGAAATACTGAATAATGATCTGTTTTCTTAATTTTTTGAGCCGTCTCGCATTAGCAGAACTCTTTTTTTCTTTCCTAAGGGCAGCGTATGCAGAATATGCTTCTATCCATCGTTCATAATTACCAAAAATACCCATATCTGAAGATGAGCTATATTGGAGCGCTGAAGATATTTTTTTTCTTTGTTTACCCATAATATTTTCCGATGTAATTATATCATTTTTTTAGCTAATTTATAAAAAAAAACTGTGGATTAATCCACAGTTTTTAGGCATGTAAAAAAAATATTGTCAAATGCGTTTTATGTTACCACAAAATCTACGTTTCGGATGTCCAAAAGTACCTTTCCACCGCTATACGAAATAGCACTCTGCAGATCTTCTTCAATTTCTTTCAACTTCTCTTCGTAGGTCATGCCATTACTCTCAAATTCACGAACAAAACCCTCAATATGATGACTGGTACCTTTATTTTCCGCTGAAGCTGAACCAAAGTAATATTTCTTAATTTTACCATCAATTTCGACTGATTCTGCTGGAGAATCAATGCAGTGGCTCATCATCGCACCAATCATAACCATATCAGCACCCGCATGAATAGCTTTTGCAATATATCCATT
>DAORJA010000016.1:0-17087 GCA_035438805.1 Candidatus Magasanikiibacteriota bacterium | reverse complement strand
GAACACTGTGCCTGTCCAGCTCGATGATCGGATCCATGCCATGTGGGATCGCGAGACCGCTTCTCGTGAGCGCTCGGAGTTGCGCCACAAGCTCAACCTCGACTGACCGCGAGCTGCAAGAGTGCGGCAACGTGCTGAACGGGCAACTCTCGTTCTCGCGTTGCTGCTCTCGCAATGTCCACATCCATTCGTCTTGTTCACCCGTCACACAAGGAGAATGTGTATGTCAATCGGAATCAAAGGAGTGGGGCGGATCGAACGCCTCCAGAAAGGTGAGCCCTTCCAGTGTTCGTGCGGTGCCGGCAAGATCGACACCATCGTGCCCTGCAACAACGGCGATTACTCTGCTGCTTGTGACTGCTGCAAACGCACCATCTCGGTCTCGAGGTCTGGTGCGTACACGCCGGCGTACCCGGCTTCCCCTGAGGTCGCTCGCGCGGCCTGATTCTCGAAGTTTTGTCCTTTTGTCCCGGGCGATCGAAGAGTACTCCACTCATCGATCGCCCATATGCCATTGTTTTTCATCATAGGAATACAGTGATATATATCTGTGAATAACTTGTAAAGAATATTATTTTTAATTCTTTACAAGTTTTTTTTATTTTTGTATTCTTAGTAAATATTTTTTCGAATGATTTTCTGTGTGTGTAGAATGTTTCCATACAGACAAAAACTCACTCGAATATGTATGTTCAAAGTATGGGCACATGTGCTCGAGTATGTCCGTCAGGAGTTGGTTAATGCCAGAATCTTTCCTTCATCGTCCGTGGGACAAGCGGGATCCTACGAAGAGGGGTGGGGAGAAGCAGACGAGGAAGAGTTTGTTCTCGACTTCACTGCTTGTGCTGGAGCGGCATGGTCCTGTGTTCAGGAAGAACGTGAATTCGACGGGGGGTGTTCGTTCTAAGGAGTGTAAGGGGGAACGCTAGCGTTCGAGTGACTAGTCTTGCGGTGACGTGTTTGGGTTCGCAGAGGGTTTACGGACCCAACGCGTCGACTGCTCGATTTTCTGTCTGTTTTTTCTGGATTGCTCTTTTTTGTGTAATGGCGACCTCGTCTGTCGCCTCCTACCCAGTATTCAGCTGTACAAAGGTAGATACTGGATGGGTGTTTGCACAAAACTGTGTCTGTTGATATATTGAGAATGACCCTGGTTCTAGTGGTACAGTACATATACTATTCTACAAATGTACTACATAGGGAGGCCTATATTTTTCTAGCCCGTGGGCTAGGAGTGCGGCTACCCACCTGTTTCTTTCAGGAGTAGTATTTCGTACTGTATCTCTCTAGGGTCATACAAGGAACTCTTGAAAAAAAGAGTTTTTTGTTTTATTATCTGGAAGCAATGAACTGTATCGGGCTGTAGCTCAGTTGGTAGAGCGCATGGCTGGGGGTCATGAGGCCGCACGTTCAAGTCGTGTCAGCCCGACGAAGAAGGGTATTATATATAAATATGTTCCACACCTTATTGTATTACAAAATTGTAAACATCAAGAATCCGGCGAAAGAAGTCGAAATGCACAAAGAAATTTGTCTTGCTTTAGGTATCAAAGGACGAATTCTCATTGGTGATTATGGGATTAATGGAAACATTGGTGGGACCAAAGAAAGTATTGAGCTTTATAAAGCGTACATGAATCAGCATCGGTTATATAAAAAAATTGACTGGAAAGAACATGTTGCTGATTTTCTTCCATTTCCAAAACTTCGAGTGAGATATCGTGATGAAATTATTACGACTGAGATCAAAGATCAAATTGATTGGACCAAGCGTGGTAAACATGTAGATCGTGATACGTTTCACAAATGGCTTACTCGTGGTGAGGAGATGGTTTTGATTGATATGCGTAATGACTATGAATATGATATCGGTCGTTTCAAAAATGCAATTCGTCCACCTGTATCATATTTTCGTGATCTCAAAGATGTGATGGATTTTTATGGTCAGTTCAAAGGGAAAAAGATTGTGATGTATTGTACGGGTGGTGTGCGCTGTGAACCAGCTTCAGCATTATTCGTAGCCTACGGATTTGATAAGAGCCAGGTATATCAGCTGGACGGTGGAATCGTAACGTATGCTGAGAAATATGGTAATGATGGTTTTTTTGAAGGGAAATGTTTTACGTTTGATGATCGGATTGCGCTTCGGGTGAACTTCACTGACACAGAAGAAATTGTAGGAAAGTGTTTGCTCTGTGCAGTTGCATGCGATACCTACCGAAATTGTATTAATAAAGAATGCAATAAATTATTTATTGGCTGTGATAGTTGTGTGGAAAAAATGCATGGTGCATGTTCCGAAGAATGTAAAAAGATTGTTACAGATAATGATAGTATGAAACGTCCCCCTGCACGATCTGAACAATAATTAGAGACAAAAAAATACTCCCGAAATCGGGAGTATTTTTATTTTTTGAGATGATTACTTTGCTTCCGCTACTTTTACAGCTTTTTTTGGAGTAGCTGCTTGTGTTACTCTTTTTTGGATTGTTCTGCGGCATGAACTGCAGAGCATGAGACCCATAAATTTCTGAAGGTTAGCGTGTTGTTTGCGAAGTGTCTTTACTTTTGAATGACTTCGGTTTGCCGCGCTTACTGACCCTTTTTTACATAATTCACATTTTCGCATACTGGTTGACGTTAGAAGAGGCTAGGGGATATACTGATAAAACATTATGTCGAGAAGTGTATTCTATTATTCTCTTTTTGTCAAGTCATCAATCTATGGATAGTCTTATCTCATTATTTTATCTTCTTGTTATTATTCCTTCAGCAATTATTCATGAATATATGCATGGATGGGTAGCTGATCGACTAGGGGATCCTACTGCACGCTATGCAGGCAGGCTTACCCTCAATCCTAAATCCCATGTTGATCTCTGGGGGACCATTATTTTACCTATTCTCCTGTATCTTTCGACTGGGGGTAGATTTTTATTTGCCTATGCAAAGCCAGTTCCATACAATCCCTATAATTTGAAAAATCAGAGAACAGGACCTATGATGGTGGCACTTGCTGGACCAGCTTCTAATCTATTACTTGCATTTGCTTTTAGTATTGTTCTTCGAGTGCTTCCTATTAGCGATATGACACTTTTTCTTTCGATTATTGTATATGCAAATATCGGTCTTGCTATATTCAATCTTCTTCCCATCCCTCCGCTTGATGGGTCAAAAGTGTTGTATGCACTACTTCCAGATTCAATGTGGAAAGTAAAAACCACGCTTGAACGTTATGGTTTCATGATTCTGATTGGATTTATTTTATTTTTCCCTGGAGTTATTAGTCCGGTGGTGCAATATATTTTTCAACTTTTTGTAGGGGATAAAATAAGCATGTAGTCTTACTTGACTTATTTTCTCTTTTCAGGTATATTCTGGCTACGTCACTTAAAAGACGTATAAGAACGTAGTAATTCTGCACTTCGCAGGGTGAAGCGTCTCAGAGCTTATATTAGCTCTCAAACGTTCGATAAACACTTACTTTTGTTTGTCTGAACGTGCCCTACTAGGGGCATTTTAATTTATTTATAAGTTTAATTTAGCAAATCAGACTATGCCTACGATGAATCAGATTTTGCGCAAGGGACGGATTACCAAGAAAAATAAATCCAAGTCTCCAGCGCTCCAGTTTACGCTCGACAGTTTACACCGCAAACGAACGGAACTTCGCCGCGGAGCTCCATTTAAACGTGGTGTTTGTACTAAGGTGTACACTATGACACCAAAGAAACCTAACTCAGCGCTTCGAAAAGTAGCGAAAGTTCGTCTTTCTAATGGATCAGAAATTATCGCCTACATTCCGGGTGAAGGACACAATTTGCAAGAACACTCAATCGTGCTTATTCGCGGTGGACGTGTAAAAGACTTGCCTGGTGTACGCTACCACATTGTTCGTGGAGTATATGATACTCAGGGAGTAGAAGCTCGAAGACGCAGTCGCTCAATCTATGGAGCAAAACGTCCAAAAGCTGCAAAGAAATAACTCACCTTTCATTAGATAATCATCACAGAAATATATGCCACGAGGAAAACGAGGATTCAAGCGAACTCCTACACCGGACCCATTGTACAACAGTGAGATCTTAGCAAAGTTTATCAACTTTGTAATGAAAGATGGTAAGAAATCTACTGCAGAACATATTGTATATGGCGCACTTGAAATTTTGAAAGAAAAAAAGAAAATTGAACCAATTAAAGTATTTGAACAAACACTCGAAGCAGTACGGCCTCAGGTAGAGGTTCGTTCACGTCGCGTGGGTGGAGCTAACTACCAGGTACCAATGCCTGTATCTGGAACCCGACAGAATGCACTTGCATTCCGATGGATCGTAACCGCTGCGCATTCTCGCAAAGGACGAACGATGGCTGAAAAGCTTGCTCAAGAATGTATGGATGTACTTGATGGAACCGGAGGAGCAATCAAAAAGCGTGATGATATGCATCGTATGGCTGAAGCAAACAAAGCGTTTGCACACTTCGCACGTTTTAGTCGCTAAGTAATTTTTACTTTTAACCCACTTTTTTATGGGACGAGATTATCCACTCGAGCGCGTGCGCAATATTGGTATCATGGCGCATATTGATGCTGGAAAGACAACCGTTTCTGAACGTATTCTTTTTTACACTGGAAAAAAGCACAAAATCGGAGAAGTACACGAAGGTGCTGCTGAAATGGATTGGATGGAACAGGAAAAAGAACGTGGTATCACGATCACTTCTGCTGCGACTACTTGTTTCTGGAAAAATCATCGCATCAACTTGATCGATACTCCAGGCCACGTAGACTTTACCGTAGAAGTAGAGCGCTCACTCCGCGTACTTGATGGAGCTGTTGCAGTATTTGATGGTTCACAAGGTGTGGAACCACAATCTGAGACTGTGTGGCGCCAAGCTGATAAATATCGCGTGCCTCGTATTTGTTTTGCCAATAAAATGGACAAGACTGGTGCTGATTTCTTCATGACATTGAACTCAATCAAAACTCGATTGTCACCAAATGCCTACGCAATCCAGCTTCCAATTGGTATGGAATCTGAATTTAAAGGGATCATCGATATTGTTGAAGAAAAAGCATATCGATTCGAAGGAGATCATGGAATCAATGTGGTAGAATTTGAAATTCCTGAGGATATGAAAGCACAGGTTGCTGAATATCGTTCTGCGTTGCTCGAAAAAGTTGCAGAAGCAAGTGATGAACTCATGAGTAAATATCTTGAAACCAACACTTTATCAGTTGATGAAGTGAAAGCAGCGATTCGCATGATGGTTTTGAAAGATGAAATTTATCCTGTTATGTGTGGAACAGCATTGCAAAACATTGGAGTACAACTCGTACTCGACAATGTGGTTGCGTATTTGCCAACTCCACTTGATATGCCAGTGATTGAAGCTCATGATCCAGATGATGAGAACAAAACAATCCAGGTGAAAGCAAGTGATACTGATCCTTTTGTCGGACTTGCATTCAAAGTTGCGACTGATCCTTTTGTTGGACGTCTTACTTTCTTCCGTGTGTATTCAGGTAATATCAAAGCGGGAAGCTATGTATTGAATAGCACCAATGGCAACAAAGAACGTATCGGACGTATTGTGCGATTGCATGCAAATACTCGTGAAGATGTAGACCAAGTATATGCTGGAGAAATCGCTGCAGCGATTGGTCTCAAAAATACTACGACAGGAGATACGCTCTGTGATGAATCACGACCAGTATTACTCCAGAGACCTACTTTCCCAGAGCCAGTTATTTCTGTTGCTATTGAACCTAATACCAAAGGGGACGCTGAAAAGATGAGTATCGCTCTCCAGAAACTTGCTGAAGAAGATCCAACATTCCGCGTATCAAGTGATCCTGAAACACTCCAGACAATTATCGCTGGTATGGGAGAACTTCACCTCGATATTATCGTGGATCGTATGCGCCGTGAATTCAAAGTAGAGGCACAAGTAGGTGCTCCTCAGGTTGCATATAAGGAAACCATTCGTCAGAGTGCTGAGGCTGAAGGTAAACATGTGAAGCAGTCTGGTGGACGTGGTCAATACGGACACTGCTGGCTTCGTGTAGAACCACTTTCTCCTGAAGATAAAGCGGAACATCCAGGAGAAAACTTGGTATTTATTGATGATATCAAGGGAGGATTAATTCCCCGTGAATATATCCCAGCTATTGAAAAAGGTGTAAAAGAAGCTGTGGGCAAAGGTATTGTTGCGGGATACCCAATTCTTGATGTAAAAGTTACGGTGTTTGATGGAAGTTACCATGAAGTGGACTCAAGTGAAATTGCATTCAAACTCGCAGGATCTATGGGGTTTGTAGCAGCGGCACACAAAGCAAACCCGGTACTTCTCGAACCTATTATGAAAGTGGAAGTAACTACTCCTGAAGAATATATGGGAGATGTGATTGGAGATTTGTCTGCAAAGCGTGGACAGATTGAAGAAATGACTCAGCGTGGAACTGCAAAAGTTATTCGCGCATTGGTACCGCTTGCAAGTATGTTCGGCTATGCAACTGGACTCCGATCTATGACTCAAGGACGAGCGACATATGCTATGGAATTTTCTAAGTATGCAGAATGTCCAAAGAATATTGAGACGCTTGTTGCAAGTGGAAAGATGAAATAAAATAATCGAAATTAAAACACTCCGCGTAATAGCGGAGTGTTTTTTTAGTTTACAAAATGTTTTTGAAGTAAGAATAATAATTCAGGGTGGAATTTTTCTCCATCGCGAATCATCGTCCTGATTGTGTCGAGAGGAAAGAATTCAACTTTTTCTACGGCTGTTGGATCTTTGGAAAACGGTCCATTGTATCGACTGGTAAATATAGTCAAGAATTTTTTTGGTTTGTCTTCCACTTCGTATATATCTTTGTCAAAGAAGGTGAGTGTGTTTTTCATTCCTAATTCTTCTTCATATTCTCTCATTGCAGCACTTTCATAATTTTCACCAGTTTGTACATGGCCACCTACGGCAGTCGACCAATGGCTCGGGCAAAAGGAAACAGTGTTACTTCTGAGCTGTAGTGCCATTTCGTTTTTGTCATTAAAAATAAGTACATGCACAATGCGGTGGGGTAATAATTTTTCATATACCTCATCACGTGTAGCACTGCCTATGACAGTATCAGTAGCGTCAACAATATCTAGAATTTCTATTTCGTTATTCAGCCCAGCCATATTCACTAAAGAAAATATTATTCTGCACATCTTCTAACATTACTTTGAGGCAGTGGATCAAATTTTCAGGCAGATGATCCAGATCAAACCATGCAAAATCATCACATTTATGTGGTTCCTTGTTTTCTGGAATACCTGTCCATTTTTCTGTGATAAAAAATGCATCTATAATTTCAACTCCATTTGGTTTCTTGCGGTGCATGAGGTGAACTATTTTTAAATCTTTGGGATCAATAGTAATTCCAGCCTCTTCCTTGGCTTCGCGCACAATTGCTTCGCTAAATTTTTCCCCAGGATCAAGGTGTCCTGAAATCATACTATAATTTCCATCTTCATAACCTGTATTAAGTCGACGTATAAGAAGTATTTTGTTTTCTTGTTTAAGTATGAGATATGAAGCAGGAATGGTTGTATGATATATAGGCATAGTTTTATTATTCTAGTTCTAATCATATCGAATGAAACTGTTTTTTACAACGCATAACCTAAGACAGTGGGTTGAGTATAGAGCAACTATAACCGTTGACTTTTTTTTATACTAATGATAGTCTCCGATGTCTGGTTTACGGCACCAGCATCAGTTCTTTCATCAAGCCGTATACGGGGGCCTCGGGTCTATGGGCATTGATTCACTTTTTGATGATCTCCCTCAGGTCGCTGAGTGGACTCGTCCAAAGTATATGATCTTCGGGGATCCGGTAAATCCGGATTCTGAGTCGCTTCTGTATGCTCGTGACGCTCGTACCTGCGTCACGTTTGCGGTTTTCGTGGATGGGCATCCGCAAACGATTAGCCTCCTGCCGACTGAGGTGCACATCCCCACGAGCAACTTCTGCATCATCAAGGGGCGCATCTGCGGCCAGGAAGGCCCGGCGGCTCAAGGAATCGAGGGAATGTACGATCTTCGCAGCCGCGCGAATGGTGGCTTCTACGACAGCTGAACATTCGCTTCGTCGATCACACTCACCGCTTTGCAACCGCATGGTGGGTGTGATCAAGTTCATTCCTCAATTTGAGGATTTTTTAATAGCTCGTTTATTGGTATACTATACGTTATTATGATTCGTTTTTCAGTGCTTACATTATTTCCAAAAATTATTACCTCATATGCTGATGAGACGATTCTTGGTCGTGCACAGAAAAAAAATCTGATTGATGTACGCGCATTGTATATTCGCGATTTTACACATGACAAACATAAGACGGTGGATGATACGCCGTGTGGCGGGGGAGCAGGAATGCTCATGAAGCCAGATCCGATTTATGAGGCACTTATGTCAATTGATGGATTGCCTTTCAAAAAAGCTCCAGGTTTTACCAAATTAAAAAGACTTGCTACCGGAGCTGTGTCAAAAAAGAAACGAACTGTATTGTTGTCTCCACGAGGTCGACAATTTGATCAATCAGTTGCACACTCATGGGCGAAGCTTGATGAGCTTATTTTGATTTGCGGACGATATGAAGGAGTAGATCAACGCGTCGTTGATCATATGATTGATGAAGAAATTTCAATAGGCCCTTATGTCCTCGCAGGCGGAGAGTTGGGAGCTCTCACGATTATTGAAGCAGTATCTCGACTGATTCCTGGCGTTCTCGGGAACGCAGAATCTCTTACTGACGAAACGCATAATACTGTAGGTAAGCAGAATGTTCAGGCAGGGGAGATTGAGGTTGAATATCCACAATATACAAAGCCTGTAGACTTTAAGGGTTGGAAAGTGCCTGAGGTTCTCCTTAGCGGCGATCATAAAAAAATAGCTGAATGGCGCAAAAAACATAGTTCATAATGGGCCAGGGAAACACGCCTTTTCCTACTGCTGCTGAGTTATCCCCAATATGTGAACAATTGGGACTTGATCAAGTACTTGACAGATGTGTCAGAGTTTTATACTATATGCGAGCACTGAAAATGATATTTATAACTTAACCTTTTCTCAAGTCTACTAGCCATACTTCGGCGAGTTTGTCACAGACCCACAGATACTAAGAAAAGAGCGACTATATTTGCTTTTGGATAACACATACATTCCAAGAGCAACAGAGTTTCTCTTTTTTCTTTTAGCGAAGAAAAAAGGATATGATCTTTACAATTTGAAGATGTGAAACAACAATACAGCAAAAATAATTAATACGGTGTTGTGCCAGGCTCTACCAAGAGGATGCACAACAAGTTCACGTAATACACGTGACAAAAACCGATTGATTGTCTATTTTCTTAGAGCTAACTCATATGCTTAATCTAGTATATGAGAATCACACATATTTTTGAGTAAATATGTTGATTACAATCAAACACTAATTTTCTCTTCGGAGAAAATAACTCAATTTATTGAGAGTTTGATCCTGGCTCAGGATGAACGCTGGCGGCGTGCCTAAGGCATGCAAGTCGTGGGACAGGTTTTTTTGTAGCAATACCGAGAAACACTGACCGGCAAACGGGAGAGTAACACATTGATAACTTACCTTTAAGACGAGGATAGCCCACCGAAAGGTGGATTAATACTCGATAGACATGGGGGGGCGTGAGGCCATTCCCATGTAAAACTTCGGTGCTTAGAGAGAGGTCTATGTCTGATTAGTTAGTTGGTGGGGTAATGGCCTACCAAGACGATGATCAGTACCGGGCGTGAGAGCGTGACCCGGCTCACTGGGACTGAGATACTGCCCAGACACCTACGGGTGGCTGCAGTCAGGAATATTCCGCAATGCACGAAAGTGTGACGGAGCGACGCCGCGTGCAGGAAGAAGCCCCTCGGGGTGTAAACTGCTTTTATATGGGAAGAATTTTTGACGGTACCATATGAATAAGAGGTTGCAAACTCTGTGCCAGCAGCAGCGGTAATACAGAGACCTCAAGCGTTATCCGGATTCATTGGGCGTAAAGCGTCCGCAGGTGGTTTTTCAAGTTGGAAGTCAAATCTTTGGGCTTAACCTAGAGACTGCTTTCAATACTGGGAAACTTGAGACTGGGAGAGGTATACGGAACTGTTGGTGTAGTAGTAAAATGCGTTGATATCAACAGGAACACCAAAGGCGAAAGCAGTATACTGGAACAGTTCTGACACTCATGGACGAAAGCGTGGGGAGCGAATGGGATTAGATACCCCAGTAGTCCACGCCCTAAACGATGTGTACTAGGTATTTGGAGTATCGACCCTCTAAGTGCCGTTTAAAAAAGCTAACGCGTTAAGTACACCGCCTGGGGACTACGGCCGCAAGGTTAAAACTCAAAGGAATAGACGGGGACCCGCACAAGCAGAGGATCATGTGGTTTAATTCGATGGTACGCGGCAAACCTCACCAAGGCTTGACATGTAGCTGCAAGCTCCTGGAAACAGGAGCCGCCTTCGAGGGCGCTACACAGGTGCTGCATGGTTGTCGTCAGCTCGTGCCGTGAGGTGTACCCTTAAGTGGGGTAACGAGCGCAACCCTCGTCGTGTGTTAAATGTACACACGAGACTGCCCGTGCAAACGGGAGGAAGGTGGGGACGACGTCAAATCAGCATGGCTCTTACGTCTTGGGCTACACACATGATACAATGGCCGGTACAGAGGGACGCCAAACCGCGAGGTGGAGCCAATCCCATAAAGCCGGTCTCAGTTCGGATCGTAGGCTGCAATTCGTCTACGTGAAGTTGGATTTGCTAGTAAACGCGCATCAGCACGGCGCGTTGAATACGTTCTCGGGTCTTGTACTCACCGCCCGTCAAACCACGAAAGTTGGCAATGCCCGAAGGCTCCCGTATGGGGGACGAAGGCAGGGTCAATGATCAGGGTTAAGTCGTAACAAGGCATCCGTAGCGGAAGCTGTGGATGGATCACCTCCTTTCTGGAGTCAATTCTAACGAAAGTTAGAATATATCCAAAGTCAGTATTACACTCGCAAGAGTATGATCTGGCCAGTTCTAAGTATAAGAAAACATTCAATTGTGTTTTTGTCACATGTATTAAGTGAATCATCTTCAAAATAAAAAACATCCCATTAAGGATGTTTTTTATTTAGTGCTTTATTTTAATTACTGTGCTAGAGTATCTGTATACATTTTTTATACTGTATGAAAGTGGTTCTACATATCGCAGTATCAATCAATGGGTACATGGCTCGACCAGATGGTAATGAGGATTTTATTTCCCTTGAAAATTGGCAGCATTTTTGCGCTCTCTCAAAAGAATATAACAACCTTATCGTTGGTATTAAAACTTATGAAGCAGTCGAAGCGTGGGGTCCTGAGTACAGCTTTGATAATTTGGGAATTGATCAAAAAATGATTTTATCGCATGATAAGACGTACCCCATAAAGGATGGGTATACACTTGTTTCATCACCTCACGAGGGTATTTTTATTTTACAAGAAAAAAAATTTGAAACCGTACTGTTAAGCGGAGGATCCCACGTGAATAGTGCATTCATACGCGGTAATTTAATAGATGAAATTATTATGAACGTGGAGCCGGTGGTTGTAGGCACAGGGATTCCGTTGTTTGTTCCGTATGACTTTGAACAACGACTTGAGCTTATCTCCTCGACCCAGTTGGAAAAAGGAATTTTATCTTTAAAATATCGGGTGCTAAAATAGTGTGCATAAACAAAAAACGCTGTTACGCGTTTTCTTTTTTTGTTTGTTTTTTTCGTCCGAGAGGCCACCCTCCCGAAGGAGGGGGCCGGAAATCGGACGAAGCTTCAGAACTCGGTTGACTCAGGTCAGCTTATGTGTGGCTGCGGCCACGACCATCATGATTTGGAGGACGAGGTGTCCCCATACGATGGAATGGCCCACCACTTTCTGTTTTTGGGTCATCGGTTCTCTCCTTAGTGACGATTAAGGTTTCAGGAATTTCCTGAGTATCGTACAGGCAATCCTGTCCGGTCAGGAGAAAGAGTGATTAATGGTTCATCCACCCTTGCTCCTCATCGGACTAATTTTCCATACAACATACCTTAAACCAAAAAAGAACAGACGATCATTGTATTATTTTTTCAGATTAACGTCAATATTTTTTGGTGGATAAATGATTTTTTCTTGGCATACACCATGGTTTGACAGGGTATCTCTGGGCTGGGTATAATCACTGTACTATCCCTCCCAATTTACTATTAATTTATCCTATGATTGATAGACTCAACCGGATACTTTCGCTTTCGAAAAAAACAGGGGATACGGTT
This sequence comes from Candidatus Magasanikiibacteriota bacterium, assembly GCA_035438805.1. GTDB lineage: Bacteria > Patescibacteriota > Patescibacteriia > Magasanikbacterales > UBA922 > UBA922. The sequence continues at coordinate 4,742 of DAORJA010000016.1, read as the reverse complement.
ATTATACATGACCCAAACGAAGAGCATGATTTAGTTGTATTACCATTTGGGCAGTACGAAGAACTTCGGTCTTCTGATCAAGTTTCCCGCAGCGACTACGATGAATACTTACTTGAAGAAATGTCTGAGCGAGAATTGATTGACAAGATTAACCGTGATATTGCAATTTGGAGATCCTATCAGGAGTTAAATGCACGTGATAAGCAAGCTGCACTTCTCGAAGACCAGCTTGCAGATGAACCGTTACCTGATCCATTTGAAGAAGATTATGCTCATCACACTGATTGGCATCGAGTGAGTGACCTTATTACTGATAGGCGAGGTGTTCGTCTTGATCATAGCACTTCGAAAGATTTGGAAGAAGAAGATCCAATACACACGTATGTTCCAGTTCAGGAGCAGGTTCCTACTCCTGCTACAGAATTCACCAAACCATCATTTTCATCCAATTTTTCTTCTCTATCTCCTGAAAAAATGGCTCCAACCCCTCTACTTGAAGATGAGCCAGGGCTCGATAATGACGATGATGATGCAGTATTCTTTGAAGAGCCTGCATCCTAGTTATTCCTGATGATAATTTTCCCCAGGTAATCCCCAGGGACACCCTCTTGACGAATTTTATTATCTGACGTATAATCACCCTCGCAAATCGAAGCAACTTTTTTATATATTTATCATAATATAACCGCTGGATACAAATCTACTCTGACCACTCAGTAGTAGTGCGGGGAACACCATAGTAAGATATGGCAGAATTTCTAAGAAACAAACCGCATGTGAATGTGGGAACCATTGGTCACGTAGACCACGGTAAAACCACTACGACTGCAGCAATCCTTAAGGTTGCAGCAGCTCATGGCTTGGCTGCTCAGGCAAAAAACGTTGATGAAATCGACGCGGCTCCTGAGGAAAAAGCTCGTGGTATCACCATTGCTACTGCACACGTGGAATACGAAACTGAAAAGAGACACTACGCACACGTAGATTGTCCAGGTCATGCCGATTATGTAAAAAACATGATCACTGGTGCTGCTCAGATGGATGGAGCTATTCTCGTAGTTTCAGCTGCTGACGGTCCGATGCCTCAGACACGCGAACACATCTTGCTCGCGCGACAGGTAGGTGTACCTTACATTGTGGTATATCTTAACAAAGTTGACCAAGTAAGTGATCCTGAACTTATAGACCTCGTGGAAGAGGAAGTTCGCGATCTTTTGAAGAAATACAACTTCCCTGGAGACACTACTCCAATTGTTCGTGGTTCTTCACTCAAAGCTCTTGAAAATCCAAACGATCCTGAAGCGGCTAAGCCAATTCTCGATCTCTTGAAGACTCTTGATGACTATATTCCAGATCCAGTTCGTGATCTTGATAAAAACTTCTTCATGCCAGTAGAAGACGTGTTCTCAATTGAAGGACGTGGAACCGTAGTTACTGGTCGTATTGAACGTGGTGTTATCAAAATCGGTGACGAAATCGAGATCGTGGGAATGCGCCCTGAAACCATGAAGACTACTGTGACCGGAGTTGAAATGTTCAACAAGTCATTGCAGCAAGGTCAAGCAGGAGACAATGCCGGAATTCTTCTTCGTGGTACCAAGAAAGAAGAAGTAGAACGTGGTATGGTACTCGCTAAAATTGGCTCAATCAAACCTCATACTGAAGTAGAAGCTGAAGTATACGCGCTTACCAAAGAAGAAGGTGGACGACACAAACCATTCTTCAATGGATATAAGCCTCAGTTTTACATCCGAACAACTGACGTTACTGGAGAAGTAACCCTTCCTGAGGGAACTGAAATGGTAATGCCAGGAGATACTGTTAATGTTAAAATCAAACTTATTGTTCCTGTAGCTATCGAAGAGCAAATGCGCTTCGCTATCCGCGAAGGTGGAAGAACTGTAGGAGCAGGAGTTGTAACTAAGATTCTTACCTAACCTATTAATTACCCAGCCCTCTAATCGGGGGCTGGGTTGCCCTTTTATTAGCTCATTTTTATGGTCACTACACCAGTCAAAAAAACAGAAGAAGTTGGTCCACGCGTACGAGTAAAAATCAAAGCCTATGATCATAAGATCATTGATGGTGCAACGAAAACCATTATTGATACTGCTGAGCGCAATGGCGCAAAAGTAGTAGGTCCAGTTCCACTTCCAACACATATTCAGAAGTATAGTGTGAACCGCGCAACATTTGTGCACAAGACTGCACAAGAACAGTTTGAAATGCGCACACATAAACGTCTTCTCGATATCCATTCTCCAAGTCCTAAAGCAATTGATGCTCTCATGAACCTCAATTTGCCTAGTGGTGTTGATGTGGAGATAAAAATGATGTAAATAAAAGGGTGCACCTACCCTTTTCCAGGAACAATAAACGCGGTTAACATTCACAAGAAAATACGCATTTTACGGCTCGAAGTAGCCCTTGACAGATGTTTGAAGATAGGTTACACTAGAGCCCACATACATTGGTTTTGCACAGATAAGATCCCATCTACGGGAAAACATCTGAAGCGAGGCATAGTGTATAAAAAGAAAGAGGTCCGTATTCATTACATATTCACTACAACGCCTTAGACAACTCCATAGGTACTATGGTTTTTTAGAGGCTAGAAGCAGCATTGTCACTCGATATATATGTATATTCGGTGGCGCCGCTACTTCTAGTTTTTTAATAGAAATAACTAGGAAGTTTTCAAAAATCAAAAACTGGTATGAAATTCATCATTGGTAAAAAAATTGGAATGACGCAGGTATTTCGAGCTGATGGAACTGTAGTTCCTGTGACTCGTGTTCAGGCAGGTCCTTGTGTTGTAACTCAGGTAAAACCTGGTGCAGTACAAATTGGTTTTGGAAGCCAGAAATTGTTCCGTTTGAGTAAATCTGAAAAAGGCCATCTTAAAGGTATTACTGCTCATAACGATCCACAGGCAACTGTTCGATTTCTTAAAGATTTTAGAGGTGCATCAGAAAATTTGAAAAAAGGTGATCAATTCAATGCAAGTATTTTTACAGCTGGAGAAAAAGTACAGGTTACAGGTATGTCAAAAGGAAAAGGTTTCCAGGGTGTAGTAAAGCGCCATGGATTTGCCGGAGGTCCTGCTAGTCATGGACACAAAGACAACCTTCGTATGCCTGGAAGTATTGGAGCAGGTGGTGTACAGCGAGTTTTCAAGAATATGCGCATGGGAGGACATATGGGAGCTGACCAAGTAACGGTAAAAAATTTGGAAGTCGTTGAGGTACACCCTGAAGCACATGAACTCTTCATTAAAGGAGCGGTTCCTGGAGCACGAAATGGACTTCTCTATATTTCTACGAATGACGGAACTATTGCGATTGAAGAGACTGTAGTGCCTGTAGCAGAAGTAGCTGTTTCTGAACCAGTAGGCGATACACCTGCGACAGAAACAGTGACGGCATAATTTTTTAGAGCCATTTATATTTGTATGACTAAGGTAGCCGTATACAACCAATCAGGAGAAAAGCAATCTGAACTTCAGGTGAATGAAGCTGTGTTTGGTGTAAAAACAAACTCATCTTTGGTACATCAGGTATATGTCGCAATGCGCGCTAATGCTCGCCAGCCATTTGCACATACCAAAATGCGTGGAGATGTTCGTGGTGGTGGAAAGAAACCATGGAAACAAAAAGGTACTGGACGCGCTCGACATGGTTCTATCCGATCTCCGTTGTGGAGAGGTGGAGGAATCACCTTCGGTCCTTTGAGTGAAAGAAACTACGCACAAAAAATCAATAAAAAAATGAAAGCAGGTGCAGTAAAGTCTTGCCTTTCAGACAAAGTTCAGAACGATCGATTGATTGTAGTTGAAGCATTTGATTTCAAAGGAAAATCTCAGACCGTTTCAAAGCTCCGAAATACGCTTCCTGGAAGTGGAAGAACTACGATGCTTTTGGTTCCTGAATTTACTCCTGAACTTACTAATGCTACTCGCAATGTACATAATATTGATGTAGTTCGCGCAGCTGATGTGAGTGTGATTGACTTAATGCATCATCAGTATGTCATTGCGTCAAAAGATGCAGTATCAGTACTTGAAAAACGATTTGTAAAATAATTATATGAGTTTACTCAAGAAATTTTCAAAAACTACCGCAGATACTACTGAAGTGAAAAGTGCTCCAAAAAAAGCTCGCACTACAAAAAAAGCTGAACCAAAGACAGCCGCAGTAGTTGGTGGGAAGCAAACTGGTGCAGCATTTCGAGTTCTTATCCGCCCAATCACTAGTGAGAAGGCTGCAATTCTTGAGTCACGACGATCGTATAGTTTTGTTGTAAGCTCACGCGCTACTAAAGATGATATCAGACGCGCGGTAGTGCAGGTATACGGCGTTGCTCCATATAAAATTCGCACGAGTCGAGTAGAAGGAAAAAGTGTGAGATTTGGAACCTTTACTGGAAAACGATCAAGCTATAAGAAAGCAGTCGTGATCCTTAAAGAAGGAGATAGTATCCGTGTACATGAAGGTGTATAACCTAAACATTTTTTAGAAGAATCCATTACGTATGCCAATCAAAATCCATAAACCAACCAGTGCAGGGCGACGGAACTCAAGTGTTCAGGATTTTTCTGATATTACCAAACATAATCCAGAAAAATCATTGATTGTTCCATTGAAAAAGCATGCTGGTCGAAATAACACAGGAAAAATTACCGTGCGACATCAGGGCGGTGGGGTAAAAAGATATTACCGAATGGTTGATTTCAAACAACATGT
>DAORJA010000015.1:0-17316 GCA_035438805.1 Candidatus Magasanikiibacteriota bacterium | reverse complement strand
GGAAGACTTTTATAATCAAATCCGTTGCCACTGTCTTTTATAAAAAAAGTAAGTTTTCTTCTTTCGCTATCAAAATCAGCAATTATCTCTATCTCTTTATTTCGATTCGATTTATTGCCGTGAATAATGGCATTGTTAGCCGCTTCAGTTAAAGAAATTAAGATATTTCCATACGACTCCTCCGAAACATTGTATTGCTTACAAACATCATCGATAAACGACTCCACTTGGGCGATGTTTTGTGGTTCAGATGCTATTTTGATTGCGCTACTCACGTTACTAATTAATTTTTAAATGTATATTTTAAAATCTATTTCGAGAATATGAAAAATGTCACAATTTTATTGCATTGATAATGAACACTTTGCGCCTACTGCTGGCCAGCAATTGTTTTGAAATATTTTTCCGACAACTGCTTATAGAAGGGTTTAAGGGTTGGTGGCACTTTCTTATATAAATCGACCATAGACTGTTGTTGCTTCAAATAATTTTCCAACGAAGGAGGTACTTTCTTTTCTAGTTCTTTGCCCGAATTTGATTCGCGTTCCTGCTTTTCTCCTCTTTCCTTTTGCGCTTTTTCTGATTCAAGCAAACGAACCATGATCTCTTGCTGTCTCCTTAACATTTCGTTACTTATACGCTTATTTACCAATTCGGTTTCAGTTTGTTCCATTTGCTGAATGGTTTTACCCAAATTCCCGAGCGAATTCTTCCCGTCTTTATTTTGTTCAGAATTCAGCTTTTCCAACATCTTACGAAGCTGGGCCTGTTGTGCTGCAAGTTCTGCAAACTCACGACTATTTTCTTTGCCATTTTGCCCCGCTTGTCCGGTTTTTCCTCCTTTTCCATCTTTTCCTTTATCGGCCAGTCACGGTATCCCGTATCGTCCCCATCGATTCTACCCGTATGGGGGAGAATCGTGAGTACAATTGGTTTTTCTGCTGCCCCCTTAACTCTTTTCATGTGACGTCTCCGTAGGTTTTTTTACCTCACTTCGAGGCGTAAGCATACTATCATGAAATGTGTAAGTGTCAATACCGTATCCTTCATTATCCACAATTATTGTCGATAAAAAGTTGACAAGATATCTACTTTAAATTATGCTAAATCTATTGTATTTATGAACACTGAAATATTTAAAAAATTAGGAATGTCTGACAAAGTAGCTCAAATCTACCAATCTTTGCTGTCTTTGGGTCCTAGTTCAGTACGTTCTATTGCTATCCATAGTGGTTTAAACAGGGGAAGTACCTATGACGCCCTCAAATGGCTAGAAGATCATGGGCTCGTGACTTTCTACCATAAGGACACTAAGCAGTATTTTGTGGCTGAACATCCTGATCATCTCCTTTCACTTGTACGTGAGCAGAAGCAAGTGGCTGAGCGGGCTGAGCGTGAACTTGAAAAAGTAATACCTGAGCTGACTGCTCTGCATCATACGGGTGGTGATAGGCCTGTCGCTCGATATGTATCGGCGAGTGAGCTTAATAGTATCCTCGAAGATGTGCTCGATACCTGCGAACATAGCGAAGACAAGATGTATCGGATATATTCTGCCGAAGGTGTCAAAGAATTTTTGTACGAACAATTTCCTACATTCAGTGATGCTCGAATTGCAAAAGGAATTTCGGTTCGAGCAATTGCGATTGGAGAAGGCGGGGAATTGCGCGGGCTTGATCAACGCAAGCGCCTTCCTTCAAACGAAGAATTATCAACATATATTATTATTTATCCTGGGAAAACTGCGTACATTTCGATTGATCGAAAGAAACAGCCGATTGGAGTAGTAATAGAAAATGAGGGGATTTATCGAACTGAAAAGGCAGTCTTTGATTCATTGTGGGATAAAATTTAGATATATGTTTATCGTAGATTTTGATGATACGCTTTTTAATACTCATGATTTCAAAAAAGCCCGAATGAAGGCACTTGTTGTGTCAGGTGTATCTCAGCTGGATTATCAAGAGACGTATCTCGAAGCCTCGAAAATAAATGATTTTTTTACTTATTCCAATGAACGTCATGCTGAATTGCTTAGTCTCAGGGGGTATTCAAAAGAAAAAGTGCTCGCTGCATTAGAGGAAACAACAGGAGAACGATTGCGCGAGTTTCTATTTCCTGATACGGTAGAATTTATGCAAAAGATACAGGATCTTGGGCATCCCTTGGTACTGCTCAGTCTCGGTGAAGCAAGTTTTCAAGAATTAAAAGTAAAAGGATCAGGAGTTTCAGAATATTTTGACCGAATGTTCATGGTGCAAGATAGTAAGGAACATATACTCCATGAACTTGTATCAGTAGGAGAAAAGCTAGAAGAGATGTGGTTTATCAATGATAAAGTGGGAGAGAGTTTACTTATTAAAAACGCATTTCCTGCGATGAATATTGTTCTCAAAAAATCTGCTTCAATTGATGAAGAAGAATATAAGATAAGCAACTTGCCCTATTTTCATACACTTACAGAAATATATACATATGTCAGAGAAAAAAATACATAACGTTGGAGTAGTGATTCTTGCAGCAGGTGATGGTAAGCGTATGAAAAGTACCCTTCCAAAAATGATGCATGAATTAAAAGGTAAACCTCTTATTCAACATGTGGTTGAGCATGTTGAGCAATCTGGCATTGGAAAACCACTGATTGTGGTTTCTTCTAAACATAGCATGGTACAAGATTGTATCGGTGAGCGTGCCGAGTATGTAGTACAGAAGGAACAATTGGGAACCGGACATGCAGCATCAATGGCAGAAACAATACTTAAGGGCACAGTCGAACACGTAATATTTCTTAATGGAGACATGCCGTTTGTTTCGGGAGAATCAATCAAGCGATTGCTTGCTCGACACACTGAACGAAAGAATACTATTACTATGATGACCGTTGTAGTGCCGAATTTTGATAATGAAAACCAGGCGTTTGCGGGTTTTGGTAGAATTGTGAGGGGGAAAAATGGTCACATTGCGCGGATTGTAGAAAAAAAAGATGCCTCAGAAGAAGAGCTTGGTATTCTCGAGCTTAATCCATCAGTATGGTGCTTTGAAGCATCATGGCTTTGGAAGTCGCTTAAAAATTTGAAGAATGAAAATTCCCAGAAAGAGTATTACCTCACTGATTTGATTGGAATGGGAATTGATGAGGGAGTACAAATTTCTTCAATTTCAATTGAGCCAAAAGAAGCGATTGGAATTAATACTGCTGAGGATTTGGAAGTTGCAAAAGGTTTATAAATTGTTGTATGCCTAAAGTTTCCATTATTTTACCAACCTATAATCGTGGATACATTTTGAATCAAGCGATTGATTCTGTTTTGGCACAGTCATATGGAGATTGGGAACTTATTATTGTAGATGATGGTTCAACTGATGGAACTAAAGAAGATATTTCTACATATTTGGAAGATTTTCGAATAAGATATCTCTATCAAGAAAATGCAGGACAAGCGACTGCGAGGAATCGTGGAGTAGAGGAAAGCGTGGGAGACATTATTATGTATCTCGATAGTGATGATGTATATTTTCCTGAAGCAGTGCAACTGGTGGTGAATGTGTTTGAACATGCTCCCCATGCAGTTTTTGGTGTAGCGAATCAACTTCGAAAAATTTCGCTTACTGACAATAACCATACAGTGCTTGCTGAGCAGGAACCCGTATCGACTACTTTTTCAAATGTCACACTTACAGACCTGTATCATTGGAATATAAAATTTTGTGGTTCTTCAATTTTTCACAAAAGAGAAGTTTGGGAAAAAGGAATTATTTGGGATGCCACTTTCCCATATTTTGAAGATTGGCATTTTTTGCTTACGATTGGTAACTCTGTCCCGGATGGGTTTGTATTTATTCCTGAACTTCTATGTGAATACCGTCTGTGCTTTGGAGCTGAGGGAATCAATGCTCAATCTACGTATCAAGATTTGGCAGATGCATTCGAGAGTGTCTATCAAGCTCATAAAGATGATCCATTGATGGAAGGGCAACAATGGTATCCAGAGAGAGTGGAAAAATATACACTCTGGCAAAAGGAAGTTGAGGCGGGCATACGCCCCAGTGCGACGTATAAATATTTTGGAGACTATTTAGAAAAACAAAAAACTTTAACTACTTAATTTACCCATATGTGCGGAATAATCGGATATGTTGGAAAAAAGGAGACACTGCCCGTACTTGTACAGGGATTACGTCGTCTTGAATATCGTGGATACGATAGCGCGGGAGTCGCAGTCCTTCATAATGGAGTGATCAATCGTATTCGTTCTGTTGGTAAAATCGACAAACTATCCGAAAAATTGAAAACTCAGAAAGTTACCGGAACTATCGGTATTGCGCACACGAGATGGGCAACACATGGGGGAGTGACTGAAGAGAATGCTCATCCGCATGTTTCACTCGATGGAAAATTGGCTATTTGTCACAATGGAATTATTGAAAATTATCGTGAGCTCAAAGATGAACTCATCAAAAAAGGATTTTCGTTTGTTTCTGAAACAGATACTGAAGTTCTCGCTCATCTAATCGGGTCTTTGTATTCTGGAAATCTAGTCACTGCGGTTGAAACAGCACTCAAACGTGTGCGTGGAACATACGGACTTGTTGCGATTCACGCTGATCATCCAGATATGATTGTCGCTGCGCGTATGGGGAGTCCATTAGTTATTGGTGTGGGTAAGGGTGAACATTTTGTCGCGAGTGACGCAACACCGATTTTACCCTACACCAGTGAGATGGTATTTCTTGATGATGGGGAAGTGGCAGTAATTTCCAAGGATTCATTTGAAACATTTTCTAAGGCCCATACACATGTTGAAAAGGAAGTAACGACTATTGAGTGGAGTGAGGCAGAAGCACAAACGCAAGGATACCCGCATTTTATGATCAAAGAAATTTTTGATCAGCCAACAGTATTTGAAGATGCTATTCGCGGACGATATGATCTGAATGAAGGAACTGCACGATTGGGCGGACTCAATATGACTGAAGCTCAAATGCGGAGTATTAAACGAATTATTCTTATTGCGTGTGGTACGGCATCATATGCTGGAATGGCTGGTAAATACGCATTTGAACGGCTTGCAGGAATTCCAACTGAAGTCGATGTGGCAAGTGAATTTCGGTATCGAGATCCAATCATTGATCATGAGACATTGGTATTCGGAATTTCACAGTCTGGAGAAACTGCAGATACGCTTGCTGCACTTCGTGAAGCAAAACGAAAAGGTGCTTTTGTGCGTGGAATAGTAAATGTGGTTGGGTCAACCATTGCTCGGGAAACAGATGGGGGAACTTATATTCATGCAGGTCCTGAACTCGCAGTTGCGTCTACCAAGGCATATACAAATATGGTAGCAATTCTGACTCTCTATGCACTCCAGTTTGGCCGCCTCAAACGACTCACTCCAGCTACGGGACAGCGAGTACTCAAAGCATTACTCGAAGTGCCACGCAAAATGAATGCTGTTCTTGAGACACGCGAGAATATTAAAAAAATTGCATTGTCTTATAAAGATTACCATAATATGTATTTTTTGGGACGAGGAGTCAATTATCCAATTGCACTCGAAGGCTCGCTCAAGCTCAAAGAAATTGCGTATATTCATAGTGAGGGATATCAAGGCGGGGAGATGAAGCATGGTCCAATCGCGCTTCTTTCAAAAGATTTTCCCGTTCTTGCGATTATGACCAAAGATCAGCTCTATGAAAAAATGAGAAGTAATGTAGAAGAGGTTCGTGCGCGCGGTGCCCGACTACTCCTCATTGCAACTGAGGGAGACGAATCTGCAAAGGCACTGACTGATGACGTTATCTACGTTCCTGAAACTATGGAATTATTGCAACCGCTCATTAACACGCTTCCGCTTCAGATTTTTGCATATGAGATTGCAGTTGCATTGGGCCGGGATGTGGATCGTCCGAGAAATTTGGCAAAATCAGTTACGGTAGAATAATTTTTTATGAAATATTCTGCAGTTATTTTTGATTTTGAAGGAACGATTGTACATGGTGATAAACTATATAGTGATGTTTTCGGTCTTATATCAAAATTAAAGGCGAGAGGGATATTACTCGGTATTGCCTCGAATACGTCTGTTCATTCAATTCGTGAGCGCTTGGAGAAAAATAAGATGCTTCACTATTTTGATACTATTGTCGGGATTGATACGGTTGATTTTGTTGGGAAACCTGCACCAGATGTATTTCTACGCGCAGTAGAACATTTGGGAGCTCAGCCTGAGGATTGTCTCGTGATTGAAGACTCAGTCACTGGAGTTGAAGGTGCGACTGCAGCTGGAATATCTACTATTCTGATTAGAGGAGAAAAGCATCCCAACGCCTTCTATGTATGCAAAGATTTACAGGATGAGGAATTGAATCGTATTCTATTTTTATAATATGGATCAAAAGAAAAAAGTAGTGATTCTTGGCGGCGGAAATGGTGGGTCGATTTCTATTCGTGCAATGAAATCATTTATTGATGAGTACTCAATTTCAGCAATTATTGCCATGAGCGATTCTGGAAGCTCAAGTGGAAAACTCCGACAGCAATTGGGAGTCCTTCCTCCTGGAGATATTCTGCGTGCTATTCTGGCGATGAGTACGTATGAATATGATATGCTCAAGCGTATTTTTTATGATACGAGATATTCAGAACATGGCAAACTTCAAGGGTTTGGTGTGGGGCATTTATTTCTTGCCCTCGCTGAGAAATATAGTGGAGGAATTATTGATGCAATTCGAGCTCTTGCCCAAGCTGTCGATGCTGTGGGGCCAGTATTTCCCGTGACACTTCAACAAACAAATTTATGTGCGGAACTCACTAATGGAGTGGTCGTTACAGGTGAACATAAAATCGATCGACCTGAGTGGGATCGCTCTGTCCGGATCAAGCGCGCATGGCTTGAGCCTGAAGTAGTGATATATGAACGCGCAAAACGTGAAATACTCTCGGCTGATGTTATCATTATTGGTCCGGGAAGTTTTTATACCAGTATTATTGCTACACTATTACCACAAGGTGTACGAGAAGCGCTTGGGGAGACAACAGCAAAAATTATGTTTGTGTCTGGAAATGCGATTGAGAGTAATGGGGAGACCGGGCCTACGTCAACTAGTGAAATTATTGATATACTACATACCTATTTACCACGTGAAGTAGATATGGTAGTTTCTAATTCTCATGAGCTTGATTCTCGTCAGTTAGTATATTACCAGGAAAAAGGCTGGGAAAGGATACATATTGATACGGAAAAAGTAACGGTACCCATCATTTCAGCTCCATTTGAGCTTGCTCAAGGTGGGCTTGATCCCGTAGCTTTAGGACAATTAATTCATGACTATTTGAAACAAGATTAGTATGCAGGAGTATACTGCTTCATATACACAAGTGAATACTCTCGGAATCCGTGTTTCATTGACCGGTGCATCTGGAGTCGAAGTGGGGCATGTATATGTATTTTTTATTACCAATGATTTGCACGAAGAACCCTATGCACTTCTTGAAGATCTGTGTGTGATTATAAGCCAGCGGAGTAAAGGGGTTGGGAATGCGCTTTTGACTGAAGCTATTAAGCTTGCGACTGAACGTGGTTGCTACAAAATTCTTGCAACGTCGCGAACTGAACGAGAAGAAGTACATGCGTGGTATACACGCAAAGGATTTGAAAGATTTGGATATGAATTTAGAATGGAATTGAATTAATATTACTATGTCAGATATTACACTTGCAATCACGAAACCCTCGAAAGATTACGAACTTCTTGATAGCGGAGATGGAGAAAAACTTGAACGATATGGGAATGTGGTATTTCGAAGACCAGATCCTCAGGCACTGTGGGCAAAAAGTTTGAATATTCAGGAGTGGAATAAAGCCCAAGCTTCGTTTAATCGTGACGGCAAAAAAGGAGATTGGAATTTGAAAGGAAATATACCTGAACGTTGGCAAATCGAATTTGGGAATTTGAAATTGTGGATTCGCCCAACATCTTTTAAACATACTGGATTATTTCCTGAGCAGCTCCCTAATTGGGATTGGATGCGAGAGAAAATTAGTGCGGTACATAGACCGGTGAATGTATTAAATTTATTTGGGTATACTGGGGGAGCATCTATTGCTGCTGCACAAGCAGGAGCATCAGTCGTACATGTAGATGGTTCAAAAGTTGCGATCCAATGGGGCAAGGACAATGCTAAAGCCTCAGGTCTTGAAGAAAAGCCAATACGATGGCTTCTTGATGATGCCAGGGTTTTTGTAAAACGAGAGATTAAGCGTGGAAACAAATATGATGGAATTCTTCTTGACCCTCCAGCATTCGGACATGGACCGAAAAAGGAATTGTGGAAAATTGAAGAACATTTGCCTGAACTTTTGAAATTATGTACTGAGATTTTATCAGACAAGCCTGTATTTTTCCTCGTTAATGGATATGCGTCAGGCTATTCATCAATCGCGTATGAAAATAATTTGAAGCAGTTATTACAAAAGTTTGGTGGGAGTTTTGAAAAAGGCGAGCTTGCTATTGAAGAGTCAAAATCTGGAAAATTATTACCCTGCGGAATATTTTCACGCTGGAGTTCTGTTTAAATTATGAAAGTCCTTTACGAAGACAATCATGTTATTGCGGTATGGAAAGAAGCTCGTATTCCGGTTCAGGGAGATGAATCAGGGGATGTATGCCTCATGGATATGGTCAAAGAGTATCTGAAAGAGAAATATCAGAAGCCAGGGGCAGTATTTCTTGGACTTATTCATAGACTCGATCGTCCAGTAGCCGGAATTGTAATTTTTGGTAAAACGAGCAAGGGTGCTTCTCGATTGAGTGAACAATTTCGAATGCATGCGGTGAAAAAAATATATCATGCATTGGTTGAGGGGAAACTTGAAAAACCAAAAGGAACTCTCATTAACTATCTTTTGAAAGATACTGAAAAAAATTTTGTGACGGTGTATGATACTCCATATAGGGATGCAAAAATAGCTGAATTGTCTTATAAGGTAATTGGCACGAAAGGCGAACATACGATTGTTGAAATAGAATTACAGACTGGGCGATCACATCAGATTAGAGCCCAGTTTGCGCATATTGGTCATCCGTTGGTGGGGGACCATAAGTATGGATCAAAAGCGTCCTATCAGGCAGGAGCTCTTGCTCTTGCAGCGGTAAGACTAGAATTTGATCAGCCTGTGTCTGGAGAGCGGATTGTTATTACTGAATTTGTTGATTTTAATTAATTACTATGAACCTTTACGAATTTGAAGGAAAAGAATTATTTGCAACGCATGGAATTGCAATTCCGAAGGGGGTTGTGGTCCGACGGGGAGATAGTGTTAGCGACGCATTAAATTCGCTTGGAGTTGTTGATGTCGTAGTAAAAGCTCAAGTATTATCTGGAAAACGTGGCAAGAATAATGCTATCCGATTTTGTTCTTCAGTTGAAGAGGTTACTAAGGCTTGCGATGAGATATTTCAGATGCAGGTGAGAGGACAATATGTTGCAGCGATCAGAATTGAAGAAAAATTGGCAATTGCAGAAGAACATTATCTTTCTATAACTTATAATAGTATTTCAAAACAGCCGATATTGGTGTATTCAAAAAAAGGGGGAGTGGATATAGAAGATGTTTTGGAAAATGATATTAGAAAAATAGATTTGGATATTAGAAAAGAAGACGTAGGTGTTACTGATATTCTGTTTGCCCAGGAATTATGGAATTGTTTTTTACAGGAAGATACACGTCAGGTGGAAATCAATCCATTGGTGAAAACTACTGATGGAAAATGGATTGCAGCTGACGCAAAAGTAGCACTCGATGATGATGCCTTTTACCGTCATGAATCATGGAAAAATTTTGAGGCTCGTACTATGATGGGCCGACCCTCCACTGAACGCGAAAAACAGGCTGCCTTAATTGATGCAGGTGAAGATTATTATCGAGGCACTGCGGGAAAATATATTGAAATGGATGGAGATGTTGCAGTGCTTTTTTCGAGTGCTGGGGCAAGTATTGCAAATATGGATGCTTTGATAAAAGCAGGACTCAAACCAGCAAATTATACTGAGTATTCAGGTAATCCTCCGCGAGAAAAGGTATACCAGTTAACTAAAGTAGTTCTTTCTAAACCAGGAGTTAAAGGACTATGGATTATTGGTGGAGTCGCAAATTTTACGAATGTTAAGGATACATTCGCTGGTATTGTCGAGGCTCTCGATGAAATAAAACCAACGTATCCTATCGTCGTTCGACGTGGTGGGCCATATGCTGAGGAAGGACTTCAGTTAATGAAAGATTGTGCAGAACGGAATCATCTTAATATGAAAATTTTTGGAAAAGAAACCAGCATGAGTGAAACAGCTGGTATTCTTGCGGCTATGATTGTCTAGATTATTTTTCGCCTGGGTACTTTACTTCAACATATACTGCATCTGTATCGTCAACTTGGAATGTTTTTTTGAGATAGTCGTGGACGAGTTCTGGATCAAAAGGTTTGCAAGAAAAAACATCTATACACGCTTCACCTGGGTTTGAGAAAGTATGAATTGAGATGTGGGAAAAATCCACCACGCAAATTCCAGTAACTCCAGGGTTTTCGGGCACGCCTTCGAGTACTAGAGGCCCCCCAACGATCGTCATACCGCATAATCGGGCAATATCTCTCAGCGCTTGCTCAACTAATTTTTTGTCTGTTCCAACTTGATTAGGTACATTTTCTGCGTCGAAAATCCAGTGGTAACGTTTGGTCATCATAGAGGGCTTATTAGGCAAATATTCCACAGTTATATCATATTTTTTCGATTTTTACAATACTAAGCCTTAAAAATTGGCAAAAATTGCCAAGATAGGATAGTATATAGGCACGTATTTATATATTTATTCTTATCTTCATCGTATGAAGTCATGGCTTATTGGGGGAGGAATCCTCGTAGTCATCGTAATGTGGCTCGTTGGAACCTATAATTCATTTGTCGGCTTGAACGAAGACGTTTCGACCGCATGGGCTCAGGTAGAAAACCAATATCAGAGACGATATGATCTCGTTCCTAATTTAGTTGCTACTGTTCAGGGTGTTGCAAAACAAGAGCAAGCTGTATTTGTGGGAGTAGCAGATGCTCGCGCAAAGGTAGGCCAATTAACCGTAACTCCAGAAGTACTTTCAAATCCAGAATTATTTCAGAAGTTTCAAGCAGCTCAAGGCGAATTGTCTTCAGCACTCACTCGCTTGATGGCAGTGGCTGAAAACTATCCAGTTTTGAAGTCGAATGAAAATTTTATGGCGCTTCAGACTTCACTTGAAGGAACTGAAAATCGAATTGCAACTGAGCGTATGCGCTATAATGACGTGGTACGAACGTATAATGTGAAGGCTAAAGGAATTCCTGGTGTATTCTTCGTGTCACTCTTTGGATTTGATAAAGAACGTTTATTATTTGAAGCAGCTGAAGGCGCAAATACTGCTCCAAAAGTTGAATTTAATATCGGTTCATAATCTATTCTTCTATGCGACGGATTGTATATGCTTTTGCATTTATTATTTTCTTATCCTTCGCATGGCTTTCTTCTGTCAATGCAGCTCCAACATACCCTGCACCAACTGGCTTTGTCGTAGATCAAGCTAATGTTATTGACGATACTACTGAGGCGCGCATCACTGCGCGTCTTAGTGCGTATGAAGCAACTTCGACAAGCGAAATTGCTGTTGCTACTGTATCTTCATTAGAAAGTTATACTATCGAAGAATATGCGCTTGGGTTATTTGAATATTGGGGAATAGGTAAAGCAAAGCAGGATAATGGAGTATTGCTTCTGATTGCTCCCAATGAGCGAGAAGTGCGTATTGAAGTAGGATATGGACTTGAGGGAGCTCTCACTGATATTGAATCTTCTCAGATTATCGACGATATTCTTATTCCTGCCTTTAAAGAGAATAACTACAGCAAAGGAATTGATGAAGCGACTATTGCAATTGTAGGGGCTACCGAGGGTGAGTATAGTGCGGCCGCACCAACATATGGGAATGATACTGTTGGTGGAATTATGGCGACCATCATATTGCTGGTTGTTGGATTTATCATATGGGTAATTTTTTCTCAGCTATTCATGGTATTTTCTCAAACCAAATCGTATGTTGCGGGTGGGGTTGTAGGTGCGGGAATCGGCTCACTATTTGGTCTTCTTATTGGAAGTTTGTTTATCGGATTAGTTTTGGGGGGTGTGTTTGGTGCTGTGCTTGATTGGGCTGTTTCTCGTCTGCCAGGTTTTAAAAAATTTAGAGAAAAAGCTGCAGAGGCTCAGAAAAATAGTAAGAATAGGCCCGGGGGTAGTGGAGGTCCTTGGACTGGCTTTGGTGGATCATCAGGTGGTGGACATAGTGGTGGAAGTTTTGGCGGGTTCGGTGGTGGATCATCCGGTGGTGGTGGATCTTCGGGAAGATGGTAGTGCAAAAATACAAACATTATAGCTAAAAGAAAATACAAATATGGGCATTTTGATTACATCTACAACAAAAGTCTTGGTACAGGGGATTACGGGAAAAGAAGGGCAGAAAGCATCAGCTGCAATGCGAGAATATGGAACCAACGTGATTGGAGGCGTTCGTCCTGGCAAAGGAGGGGAATTGGTAGATGGTGTTCCTGTATTTAATAATGTTGCTGAAGCTCTTGCGGCGCATAGTGATATTTCAGTTACTACTGTTTTTGTTCCTCCATTTGCTGCGAAGGCTGCGATACTCGAAGCAATCGAAGCAGGAATTCCACAGATTAATGCAATTGTAGAGCGTATTCCTATCAAGGATACAGCGTATTGTCTTGCTGCTGCAAAAGAAAAGAATATTAGAATTATTGGACCGAGTTCGCTTGGGTATATCACTCCGGGAGTTGGACGAATTGGAGTTGTAGGCGGACCAAAAGCGCAGGCAGATCAGATTTTTACTCCAGGAAGTGTTGGAATTATCTCTCGTTCAGGCGGTATGACCAATGAGCTCTCATGGCAGGTACGGAAAGCAGGGCTTGGTCAGAGTAGTGCAGTGCACGTAGGAGGAGATTTGCTTATGGGTACTACCTACGCTGATTTGCTTGCATTGTTTGAGGGTGATACTCAAACAAAAGCAGTGATTATTTTTGGTGAACATGGAGGATCATATGAATTTGAAATTGTTGATTTGGTCAAGAGAAAGGGGTATACCAAGCCGCTTGCGATCTATATTGGCGGGAAGTTTGCGAGTATCCTCCCTGAAGGAATGAATGTGGGGCATGCTGGAGCAATTGTAGAGCGAGGAAAAGGAGCTCTTGAAAAAGAGATAGCTCTTAAGGAAGTTGGAGTGATGATTGCAAACACCTATGAAGAATTGGTTGAATTAATTAAACCATCTGCCTAATATCCGTACGTATGAAATTCAAAACATCTATTACAAAAATTGAAAACGACAAAGAGATTATACGAGGTAAAACACTTGAATCATTGGTAAAAAAACAATCATTTGTTGCGACTATTTTTTTTCTGTTGTTTGGACGATTGCCAAAAAAGACTGAGGAAATAATGTTTAATGCATTATTTGTCAGTGTAATTGATCATGGACCAGGTACTTCCTCAGCTCTTAATGCGCGCGTATCAACTTCAGCGGGAAATTCGGTGCATGCCTCACTTGCCGCAGGAATTCTTGGATTTGGTGAACGACATGGAATGGCTGTTGATGGTGCGATGAAGTTTTTTTCTGACAATATTAAGAATAAGGATATTAAAGCTAAGATACAAGAACTTAAAGAAAAAAAAGTTAGAATACCAGGATATGGCCATAAGGTTTTTACTAAAGTTGATCCACGTTCTGTGACACTTTTTGATATTGCAAAGAAACAAAAAATTTTGGGAAACTATTGTAAGTTCGCAGGTGTTGTTCAAAAAGAATTAAATGCAGTTTCTTCAAAATTGCTCCCACTTAATATCGACGGAGCAATTGCCGCTATTCTTCTTGATATGAAAGTTCCAGTTGAACTTGGTAATGCGATTTTTTTGATTGGTAGAATTCCAGGGCTATTGGCTCATATTTACGAAGAGAAAATAGGTGATGTGGGTATACGAAGACTCGAGGAGAGTGATATAGAATATATTTAGATAAACGTTATACTGTAGTAGTGGAGGAACTATGAATAACATTTCTTATCACAATCATACGCTTCAACAAAATTCTGTCGAAGATTTTATTCTGTCTAATGAAATAGTTCTTATGCTATGGCAAGAACTCAAAAAGCGTGATTTGAGATATAAATTCAAACACCAAATAGAGCTGGGTAAATTTATGGTCGATTTCTACTGCCCCGAATTAAAGTTAGTTGTCGAAGTGGAGAAAGAAGACCACGAAGATTGGAAGCAGAAAGAGATGTGGCTTGTCACCCAAGGATATACCATCATTCGATTTAGTCACTCAGAAGTTGTGAATGAACAGGAAAAAGCCGTAGACAAAATTTTTCATGTTTGTCTGCATTTATCTTCGCTTATTTAATGATATAAGGAGCACTCGACGTTCTATTTTTTATGATACAGAAAATTCTTGACCTTCATACGCATTCAAAATACTCACGAGCATGCTCGAAGGATTTGGAATTGCCTAAAATCGCGAAAGCTTGTGAAATTCGAGGAATTGATATTGTGTCTACCAGTGATTTTACACACCCGAAGTGGTTTGATCACATGAAAAGTGAGCTTATAGAAGATACTGAGGGAGTATATAAGCTTAAAAACCATGAGAGTAAGACCAGGTTTATTATTGGAACAGAAATTGCTTCGATAAAAAAACATGCCGATCAAACGCGTCGTGTTCATTTGCTTGTTTTTTCACCGAGTCTTGAAGTAACCGAGAAATTTAATAAGACTCTCGAAGATCGGGGATTTAATATCCGCTCAGATGGTCGACCTATTATCGGCCTTACGTCAAAACAGATTCTCGAGCTTATGCTTGAAATTGATCCACGGATGAAAATGATCCCTGCACATGCCTGGACGCCATGGTTTGGTATTTTTGGCTCGAAAGGGGGTTATAATTCGCTTAATGACGCGTTTGAAGATCTTACCCCGCATATCCATGCTATTGAGACAGGTCTTTCAAGTGATCCTCTTATGAATTGGCGATGGAGTCATCTTGATAATATTACCCTGATTTCAAATTCTGATGCTCATAGTCTTCAAAAATTGGGTCGTGAAGCAAATGTACTACAGTTTAATTCCGTGAGTGAGGTTACGTACACAGAAATCATGCGAGTAATTGAAGAAGGAGATAAGAATAAGTTTGTACGCACAATTGAATTTTATCCTGAGGAAGGTAAATATCATTACGATGGACATCGTGATTGTGGATTCTATTGCGCGCCTGAGGAAACTAAAAAAAGAAAGGGAATCTGTCCGGTATGCGGAAAAAATGTAACGATTGGAGTCGAATATCGTGTACATGAACTAGCAGATCGAACGATTGATGAAGCAAGAAACAATGCAGCACAAACAAAACGTATTCCATTCACCTCATTAGTCCCACTGCCTGAAATTATTGCCGATGTATATGAGATGGGCGTATCTTCAAAAAAAGTTACGAGCGAATATGAGTCACTCATTAATCATTTGGGAAGTGAGTTTCATATTCTGATTCATGCATCACTTGATGAAATACAAAAAGTAACAAACGAGACAATTGCACGTGCAATTGAACGTGTGAGGATTGGAAATATTTTTATCCGACCAGGGTATGATGGGGAATTTGGGGTGGTAAAAGTTTTTAAAGAAAATGAATCTCGAGGGTTATCTCTACAATCACGACTAGGCTTGGAATAGGTATAGACTTACTGTAAACAAAAAACTCCCTAGGGAGTTTTTTGTACTTAGAGAAAAAGTATTACTTTTTTCTCTTGGTAGTTTTGCGTTTAGCAGCTTTGCGTTTAGCTGGAGCGCGTTTCTTTGTAGCTTTGCGTTTAGCTGGAGCGCGTTTCTTTGCTGCCTTTTTTCTTTTTGCTGGCATACTTATTGTACACCTCCTCTCAGATTAAGATGAATGTATTTGTTAATGATGATGTGACCATGGTGCACACCAGAGTGTCACACAAATACAACGGTGCAAATTTTTTTACATGACAAGCATTGACGTAAAAATAAATTTGCAGATTACACGACCTTTGACATTAGTATAGATTGTTTTTGTATTTTATTGAATAGTAAATACACTTTTTTTGTTTGTACCTGTGAATAACTTTTTTTAGAAAATAATTATATTTTGAATAATGATTCAAAATTTTTTTATTATTTTGATTTTTTCATTGTTACGTAATATTTTTTAAAACAAAAAAGAAGCTGTCGGCTTCTTTTGTAATATATATTATGCAATTTCTTTTACTGCTGTAACTTTCAGTCGGAGTTTTGCAAATTTTTCAATCGCATTATCGATCCACACTTGTCCAAAGAAATTTACATACGAGGGTTCATTTCTGTGTTCGCACATCCATACGTAAATTGATTCTACTCCTTCAGCTACATACATATTTGCCACTGAAGTTTTCATTTTTAGCGCTGATTCACGAGTATTGTAGAGCATGAGACACTGCAGTCCCCAGAAATATTTTTTTGAAGTCTTTGAAAGCTCACACACGAGCGCAAGTCTTTCTACATTCATTACATCGAGCTGGTCTGCATCCTTTAATACGTGCATCATGAGTCGTTCTTTTTTAGACAGGAGTAGTCTTGTGAATACCGCTCCAGTAGCAAATGTTTTTGATAGGATTAATTTTGTTGCGATGCCACCACTTTGCCTCCAGAACCCATATCTAATACTATGCAGACAGAGCATGAGAGCAGATACTGCATCATCAATACACGCCATCCATACGAATGAAGGCTGCTTTGTGAGTACTCGAGCTACATCATGCCACCATGCAGCAAGCTCGATTGCTTCGGTCTCTTCTTTTGAAAGGTTAAGTGAGGGCGCAATTTTTTGTACATTGGTGACTACACGCTTTACATGGGATAGGTCATGAATAGGGTCCTTCGATAATTTCATGAGTTCCTTCGCCTTGTATACCATGAATGTATGTTTGGAATCAATCATATGGGAACAGTATACACAAAAATCTTGTTTTGCTCAAGCGCTTGATTTTAACCCCTTTTTTTGTTAGTATGGATTCATTTACATGGGCCTATAGCTTCCTCCTACGCCCTTCGGGCTTCGGCGGACAGACAGGTGGTTAAAGGACTGCATTAAAATTTAAACAAATGGGCCTATAGCTCAGGTGGTTAGAGCACAACGCTTATAACGTTGGGGTCGATGGTTCGAGTCCATCTAGGCCTACATTAT
>DAORJA010000014.1:0-18136 GCA_035438805.1 Candidatus Magasanikiibacteriota bacterium | reverse complement strand
CTACGTGAAGACCGGGACGACGTGGCAGTACCTGAACGAGTTCGCGTTCACCTCACAATAATCTTCGAGTACTCTTGAGAGACGGCCTGGTCCAACGGATCAACGCTTTCGGGAGTCAGGGAGATCGACCTGTCTGGCATCAGCATACGAGCAATCGTGTGACTGGTGCCAGACGGGATCATTCATAAGTTAGTCTCAATTAGACTGATTGATGAATGGTAATGGAGTGTCTCATTTGTCTCATTTCCCATAGAAATAGACCCCCGACCGAGAGGGTTCCCCTACCCTTTTAAAACTACCTCTAAAAAGCCCATGGTTGACTGTAGGTAGAATTATCTGGACCGTGGTGGTGCACACTGTTCCACACCCCCTGGGGGATGACCACTAGTCATCCCCCACTAAAAAACACCCGAATTCGGGTGTTTTAGTTTTATTTATTATTCCAAAATTTTTCTATATAAAGCGCGACCGTCCACAGTTTTCTGGGACGGTCGACGAATGCAGGTTGCAAGACTAGCACATGCAACGAGGTGAGAGGAGCGGACCCTTGTACGGTGGAACCACTTCATCTCTCGTGCGGATCCATCCCGTCGAATAGACTTCGGCGACGAGCCTGCCATCGGGATCGAGCTCGAGACCCTTGAACTTCGCGTCATCGATCGAGAAGTACTCGCCGACCAATGACGTGAGGTCGATGTCTTCGGTCACAATGTTCGCACCGCTGTTGGCATACTCGATGCCCTTCTTCCGGAGAAGAAGATAATCGACGAACGTCACCACCTTGACCGCGGAATTGTCTCCTTTGAGACCGACACCTTCGTATGCATGTGCTTCAGGGACCAGCGTCCTCGACTCTCCTACCGGAGAAATATAGATCGCTACGACTCTACCATTCGCCATACCCAGACTCCTTTTCGTGGGTTTGCGACTATACTACCAGATATTTGAATATGTTCAATAAGTGTCTCACTTGTCTTATTCTTTACAAAAATAGACCACAACCGAGAGCGTTCACGCAGATGTTTTTAATGTTATTTTTTCAATCACACCACTTTCCCCAAAAACATGGGAATATTCAACCTCTTTCGCTTATTTTCTCCCAATAATCGCACACCATGTCTTTCGGGTATATCTCCCCTTTGCGAGAGATGCTGCAACATATTATGTGCCCTCCAGCTCGTTCCCATGAATAAGGAATGTTTGCCATATTTAGTTGCCACCTTATCGACACTGGTGTAAATTTTGGTATATTTTTCGAACTTTTTTTCTGAATGAAATATGTCGGTCTGCACACTTGGTGGATGGAGATTTTGAAGTACTACTCCGGTTGCGCGATATAGTATGTTTGGTTTCCAGATTTTTCTCAAAGCTTTTTCTGCTTCAGGAAATATCTCTGCAGGAATATTAGTCGGGTGAGACATGACTATTTCTCTTGTTGCATGTCTGAATTCCTGGGTTCGTGTGATGATGTATATATATTGAGAAGCCAAGTTATATCTACGTGCTTTAATACACGCGTTTTCAATATTTTTGGATAATTGCGCAAAAATAAAATCAAAATCTGCCGATGGTGGCGTAAAGGTTTTAAATTTCTGAATCGAATGATAACTATCTTTAGGGAGCAGCTGTAATGCATTCACTGGAATTCCCTGTAATTCTTGCCAGATATCATAGAACGGACTTGATAGATTGTTCTTGATCCACCATTCAGACGAAGAGACAAAATCAAACGCAGTTCTTTTTCCTTTCATAATTAATTTTGGTGTACTCCGATATCCAATTCCCCATACTTTTCCAATAGGCAAACCCTTCAAAAAATCATTAATTTCTTCATTTCGAATAATCGTTAGTCCAAACGGCTTTTTCCAATTGGATGCGACTTTGGCTAATGTCTTGGTAGATGCAAGTCCTATTGAAAAGGTAAATCCGAGTTCACGGTACAAATCATTTTTTAGACATTCAGCAATTTCTTCATATGCCATATGAAACGGCTTATCCATGCCTGTGATGTCAGCGAAACACTCATCAATCCCATATTCTTCAACATCTCCGGTATACCTTCTCACAATCGTGTAGAGTCGCTCGGAGAGCATGCTGTAGGTCTCATAATCTGATGGGAGAATGACTACATCTGGGATGAGCTTTCTGATCTTATACAATGGCATTGCTCGAGTAACTCCGAGTTTCTTTGCCTCAATACTCATAGATGCCGCAATCCCCCGTTCTTTCCCGGTAATGACCGGTTTTCCTTTGAGCGTAGGATTCCGTGATTGTTCACAGGATGCAAAGAATGAATCACCATCAATATGGAGAATCGCCTTAGAGAACGAGGCATTCATACAAGATGATATTTACGCACTACCGCCGTTACTACTGCCGCAATCATGAGACTCTGTATGGGTTTAAGCACTGCATTTTCATCGTTCCCTGATGCAAGGAAAAATTTCGTACCCTGTTTTTTGAGATATCTCATGACCCATTGTTCATCTACTTCTGCGAGGACAATATCTCCATCTTTCGGTATTCTTCCTCGCTCTACCAACACAATATCTCCAGGGAGAATTCCCGCACCTACCATAGCGTTTCCTGATACTTTGATCATGTACGTTGCTTCGCGATTGCCAATCAAAAACTCATCGAGTGATACAGTATCACGCAATTCTTCTTCTGAAGCAGACGGCCATCCTGCTGCTACAGTTCCTAATAGTTTGACTTGGGTAGTTAAATAGGTGTAGTCCATATACTTTTAGTGTATACGAACGTTCGTTCGGTTGTCAAACTAACATAAAAACACCCCTCCGATTCGGAGAGGTGTTTTTTAATTTAACTTATCTTGTTTCAGGAGCACCTTCAGGCGGCATCATTCCTGCTGGTAATCCGACGTCTCCCGAACGCACTTGAACTGATTGAGCGCTTACGGTTCCATCAGTATTTGTAGCTCCAGTTACTGTCACTTGTTCACCTACAGCTAATTCATCTTTGGATACTTCAGTCGCTTTCATGACGGTTGTTGAGGCAGAAAATAATACGATCTTTGATCCACCATCCATTAATTTTACCGTCATACTACTCTCATCTTTAGAGAGTATTTCACCACTGGTAAATCCGGCTCCTCCGGTAAATCGTGCCCCTCCCCCTTGTCCCATTCTTCCTTGCTGCATCATACCAGTACCTCCACCACTCATAAAATTCGGCATTTGTGTTACGCCTTTACTTTTTTGATACTGCATTCCTCCAAAAAATCCTCCGATCCCTGCACATAATACGAGTACACTTAATATTCCCACGGTCTTATTCATATAGATAAGATTATACTGATTAAATAATACATTCAGAACCAATAGCCAGAAAGCCAGTAGAAATACCACTGTGTATGTTACTATGAACTTTCGAGCTAGTGGCTATGAACTTACTCATATCTCAATGCTTGAATTGGATTAAGTTTTGATGCACGCTTGGCAGGGTAATATCCAAAAATAATACCGATAGCGGCAGATACTCCAAATGCAAGAAATATTGATGAGAGTGATACCTTGGTCTGTATCACGCCAAAATACGTTAATGCAACTGAAATAATCCAACCGACAAACGTACCAATGACTCCCCCTAAAAAAGTAAGCACTACTGATTCACTTAAGAACTGTAGATTAATATCGTGATACTTAGCCCCAATTGCTTTCCGTAACCCAATTTCTCTCGTTCTCTCAGTGACATTGGTGAGCATCATATTCATAATTCCAATTCCACCAACAACGAGTGAAATACCTGCCACTGCTGCGAGCAGGGTGGTGAATGTTTCAGTTACACTTGATGCGGTTGCCACAATATCTGCCTGATTGATGGTACTAAAATCTGCACTGGCAGGGTCTGAAATTTTATGTCGTTGTAAGAGTAAACTTGTGATTCCCTCTTGAACAGTCGCCATTGCTTCTGAATCAGTAGCTTGTACTGCAATTGAACTCACATATTCCTCCCCTGCAAGAAATCTCTGTGCCGTGGTAAGTGGGATATATATTTGATCATCAGGATTATTGAATCCTGTTCCTCCTTTGGATGCAGTAATTCCAATTACTTTGAATTCAATCTTATTAATACGGACTGTTTGTCCTACTGCAGCAGCTCCTTCACCAAATAAATCATCACGTGTCGTAGGCCCGAGCACAGTAATTTTTGCATTTGTCTTTAAGTGTTGTTCGGTCAGAAAGCTTCCTTCCTGTATCGTGATGTTTTTTACCTCAAGGTATGACTCATTTACCCCTACGACTGAGGTGTTGGTATTTTTGCCCTTTGTTGTTACCTGATATCTCCCAGATAATTCAGGTGCTACTGCTGCTACACCCTCGACCTCTGTTTCGATCGCTTCTGAATCATCAGACGTCAGTGTACGAGCCGAGCCTCTTCCTGAGCTTACCTGCACTCCTGCCCCTCGTTGTGTTCCTGGGCTTACAGTAATAAGGTTTGAACCAATTGACTGAATACTTGATTCAATTGATGATTTTGCACCCTGACCGATTGCAACCATCGCAATAACTGAGCTAATACCAATCACAATACCGAGTATGGTCAAACTTGATCGTACTTTATTCGTTGAAAGCGCTTCGTAGATTTCATGAAATAGATCTTTGGTTTTCATATCTTACTTGTGACGAGATCGTGTTGGTTTATCGCTTACCAATATTCCATCTTTAATAAAAATAACTCGATCTGCATGTTCTGCCACATCTGGTTCATGCGTGATGAGGATAATAGTGCGCCCCAAATCTCGATTTAATTTCTGAAATGTTCCTAATACAATTTCTCCTGTTTTTGAATCCAGGTTTCCTGTAGGTTCGTCTGCAAGAATAAGACTTGGGTTATTTACGAGGGCTCGTGCAATTGCGACACGCTGGATTTGTCCTCCTGATAATTCATTTGATCGATGCGTAAAATACTGGTCATCCAAGCCCGCTGCACGAAGTGCCGACTCTGCTCGTTTTTTACGCTCTTCATCTTCCATATCGGTGTAGATCAATGGAAGCATCGCATTCCGAAGTACGGTTGCACGAGGCAATAAATTAAATGCCTGAAATACAAACCCAATCTTTTCTTTTCGAATATCAGCGAGCTCATCATCCGTGAGGTCGGCAACATTCTTTCCATCAAGATGATAGGTTCCACTGGTGGGAGTATCGAGCGCTCCTAGGATATGCATGAGTGTTGATTTACCTGATCCTGATGGACCCATAATTGCCACAAACTCTCCATCATGAATCGTAAAAGTAACTCCCTTGAGCGCTTGAAAGACAACATCTTTACCTGTGTGATATGTTTTTCCAATATTTAGAACTTCAATCATACTAGCGAAGTATTTGTACATTTCCTCCACTCGGAGGTGCCCCCGTAAATCCCTGTCTAGTTCCCCCTGTTCCACCTCCAAACAAGCTAGGCGCTGACTGTGTCTGTGTACTTCCCGTTCCCGCAGTTCCAGTAATGGTGCGTGAGACTACATAATCACCTACAGCTAGTCCTGAAATAATTTCAGTAACCGTATCATTTGAAATTCCCACTTCAACAATCTGTTGCTGTGGTGGGTTTGCGAGCGTTACCCCATTCATACTCGTAGTCCCTAGCGCAGCGCCATCTGGAACAAGCTCTACGTATGATATATCGCCTTGAGTTTTTACAGCACCCACGGGTACGGTAATTACGTCCTGCTTTATTTCTGTAATGATTGTTGCCGACACACTCATACCTGGTTTAATGCGTTCGTCTTGAGTATCAAATACAATAGTCACCGTATAACTTACTACCCCCTGATTTGCAGTGCCAATCAAATCCACTTCAGCAACAGTGCCACTGATTTCCAAGTCCTCAATCGCATCATACGTAAGCATTACTTGTTGTCCCACTTCTACTTGTACAACATCCACTTCATTGAGCGAAATCTCTGCAATTTGTTGTTCAGTAATAAGGGTCGCGACGGTTCCTCCTGATGAAATAGATTCTCCTTTTTGTGCGTCAACTGACGCTACTACTCCATCAAATGGTGCTTTGACTGAATAATTAGCCAATTCTTTTTGAGCTTTTGCAAGCGCTGTTTGTTTTTGACGCAAGGTGATTTGTGCTTGACGAAGCTCAAGTTCATCTGGGCCTTCGTTTAATTCTTGCAACGCCATTTCTTTATCTTTTACATCGTTCTCAGCTGCAGTAATTTCAAATGGATTATTTAATTCCATCTCCTGCAGACTCCTCTCTTCATTAGTTACTGTTTGTTTACTTGTCTTAATCTTTTGTTCAATAGTATTCAAAGAAGAAAGATTACTATTCACTGTACTCGTATACTGCTCCAACTGTGTCTTATATTCTTCAACTATTTCAAACACATCAAGATCATGAGTATCCCGGTAATCGATCCAGTAATCTATTAAGTTAAGCTCACTCTTTACCGTATCTGACATTTTTTTGAGCATTGCGATTGAATCAGTCAACATTACTTCAAGAGCGCTCGTATCTGTTGACCTGCTCATACTATTAAATGCAGTGAACAAACGATCAAACTCGTCATCAGTCGTATTAAATTTATTTACCGTATTATCTGCAAATATTTGTATTTCTCCGTATTCTGTAGTATCAGAAGATCGTACTGTCGAAACAAGTGCGTCATAATTGGGTATAACAGATCCAAATGACGATTCTGATTCTCTAATTTCATAACTTAAGATAATCTTTTCAAGATCAGTCATAACATCAGGAATATCCAAATACGTTTCTGAAAGCGTACTGTAAATATCTTCGTATGCAGTTGTGAGATCATCAAGCGCTTTCTCTTTTGACTCTTTAGATTGTGCTTGTTCAGTTTCTTGAGAGAGTTTTAATTTTTCAAGAGTATTCTGTGCTGCGGTGAGTGCATTTTCTGCTTGAAATACTGAACGCTCGTCAGCATCTGCTTGTAATTTTTTAAGCGACAATCGTGCACTCTCGACATTATCTTGCGCATCACGAACATCCTCATAGGCATCACCTGAGTTGATCGTGAGTAAGTTGGCACCTGTTTTTACTTTTTGTCCTTTTTTTATTGCAAGTGAAGTCACCTCTCCTGACGCCTTTGCTTTTATTTCTACCTGTTGGGAAGCTGACACCTGCCCACTCCCTGTAATGGTTGTTGAAATCGTAGCTTTTTCAGCTTGACTCAACACATATCGTATTTCCGGGGTTTCTGACTTAAGGGCACGGACGCTGAATACACCAACACCGCCCAAAGCTATAATAATACCTATTGAGAAAAGCTTATGTTTTTTGACTGTTTGCAATACCTTTGTAAGCATAAAATCATTACTTTTGTATTAATCCTTACTGGTAATACAATTTTTAGCTACATTTATTCCAAAAAAGTCTTATTTCTGATAGAAATAGACCCTCACAAATCCCTTGGTTGACTACGTATGTCCTTTATCTGGAATAGTACTGAACCAAACAAAAAACACCCAAATTCGGGTGTTTTTATTTACTTGCAGTTATCTAACTGAACGATGCATGTTTAATATCATTCCCCACTATTAAGCAATGTTTCTGCTCGCTTAGCTAAATCAAATAAAATACCAAGCTCTGTTAATGATAATTTTCTTGGCTGGACATCCTTCACACAAAATACTCCTACAGGTAAATGACTTCTGTTGTCATAGAGCGAAAAACCGGCATAAAAACGAATAAACGGTTTTCCAATCACATACGTATTATTTTTAAATCGATCATCTTGGAGCGTATCTTCAACAATAAAAACTCTCTCAGCTAATAGTGCCCAACTGCAAAATGCAATATCTCGTGGACCCTCTTTGACATCAAGCCCCTGACACGATTTATACCACTCACGATTCTTATCAAGAATTGAAACAGTTGAGATGGGAACATGTAATTCCTCTGTTGCTTGCTGTGTTAGAGCATCATATTTAGGGTCTGAGCCGGTATCCAAAATTCCCAGTCTATGTACTGCATCCAAACGTTTTGCTTCTTGCTGATGTAGAGGCGCTTTCATAGATATAGATTAAGAATAATAAAAGTCCATATGGTGATATGGACTTCGAAGAGTCTCTCTTATTTAAATTGTTGATTAACATTTATTTCATCCGTCTTTTATAACTGTTTCAATTCCTACAAAAAATCTGGTATTTCCTTGTGTGTCTAAAACTGGGGATATTTGTAATTTTGCATTATATAATTTACCACTCTTTGTTTTATTTTTTACTATAACCTGCACGCTTCGTTTTTCATGTTTTATCGCATGCCACATTTCTTCATAAAACTCTTTACTCATTTGTCCTCCCCATAGCGATGGAGTTTTACCAATCGCCTCATCAATTGTATAACCGGTAATGTTATTCAATGCCCCATTAACAAAAAGTATGGTACCTTCTGGATCAGTTATGATTACCTGCTCAGACATTTCTTCAAATACAATGTTTAAACACCCACATCGCCCGCATTTTATCTCAACACCATTATCAGAACCATTTATTGCCAAAAGTTTATTACATTTTTTACATCTGACCTGGTACACGTCACTACCTTTCAATAACATACGAAGCTCTGGTTAATTTTGAGCTCTATGGCTTCTACTATATATAGTATACACATATTTGCCCCAGATTCAAATACTGCAGCACTCACCACTATTCAGCCAACCAGTATGCTTCAGTAATTGACCTACACGACTCAAATCGTAACATTTTCAGTTTTTTTAATACTTACAAGGAATCTTTCATACTCTAACCATTTTTTTATTAAAACTATTCAGCCTTTTTAAACGATCATTGCTTAGTTGACCGTAGATGTATAAGCTGCTAATATAATAAGCACCTTATATACTAAACACTACGCTTATGATGCAGCGTAAAAAAATAATCGAAGAACTCCTACATAGCCTCCATACCATGAAACGAAAACTTATGGTTGGCTATATCGAAAAAAAGGGACTCATGATTACTCCTTCACAAGGTTTTGTATTGCGTTTTGTGGCTGAACACAGCCTTACGAATGTCAAAACTATTGCCGCAGCACTTCATATCACCAGTAGTGCAGCGACCCAGCTCATTGATGGGCTCGTGGATAAAGGATATCTTATACGAAAGGATAGTCCACAAGACCGACGAGCAATTTCTCTTTCGCTATCCCCAAAAGCAAAAAAAATGTTCAAAGGATTCAAAGAGCAAGGATTACAAAAAATGACAGAACTATTCAATGTACTGACTGATGAAGAGCTCAAAACATACGCCACACTTAATAAAAAAATCTTTGACAGCATAGACATTAACAAAAGCTTATAGAATCTCTATGGATAAAAAACAATCGAAAAAAAATAATCAAGCAAACCTATTTGGATTACTCAAACCCTATCGGAAGCTCATTGTTCCTTTAGTTTTATTAACTCTCGCGAGCAGTGGCTTGACCTTGTGGCTCCCTCGACTGCTATCTCATGGAATTGATAGCTTCCTAACTTTTGGGTCACTAAACACGGTTTTGTGGGAATTTGGAATTGTTGCCGGAATCATTTTTGTACTCACCTATTTGCAGAATATTGTGCAGACCTATGCCTCAGAACAAGTAGCGAGGGATTTGAGAAACAAACTCTCAGAAAAAATCTCAACACACACGTTTGCTGAGGTACAAAAGATCACTCCTTCAAAACTATTAACCAATCTCACCTCTGATATTGATTCAGTAAAAAACTTTGTCTCTCAAGCAGTAGTGAACGTTGTTTCGTCCATCTTCTTAATTATCGGAGGAAGTATTTTACTTATTTCAATCAATTGGAAATTGGGCCTCGCAGTACTCGTGATACTCCCGATTATTGGCGCAACATTCTTTCTCATTCTCGGCAAAGTTCGCGCGCTCTTTATACAGACTCGCGAAGTCATTGATTGGCTGAATAAAGTAATCAATGAAAGTATTATTGGCGCTGCTCTGATCCGCGTACTTCATTCTGAAAATGTGGAACACACCAAATTTGCTGAAGCAAATACCAAAGCACGAGATGTGGGAGTTAAAATTCTCAAACTATTTTCAGCAATGATCCCAATTATTACATTCGCCTCAAATCTTGCAGTGCTTATTATTCTCGTACTCGGTGGAAAATTCATTATTGGAGGTACCATGACGCTTGGGGACTTTGCATCATTCAATAGCTATCTCACGATTCTCATATTCCCGATATTTATCCTTGGTTTTGTAAGTAATATCATGGCACAAGCCCAGGCTTCGTATGAGAGAATTTCAGTCGTACTCTCATCCCCTGCGCCAAAAGATGATGGTGTGCTTGTAGCTCCACTCAAAGGTAGTATTCAAATCGAAGATGTTACTCTTTCATTTGGAGAAAAGTCTGCACTAAAACATGTTTCCCTTGATATTAAACCAGGAACAAAAGTCGCCATCATTGGACCGACTGCTGCAGGTAAAACACAATTACTCAGTCTCCTAGTTGGACTACTTGAACCAACAGCCGGAGAAATTAAGTACGATAATAAAAATATCAAAGAATACCAACGCGAAAATTTGTACAAACAAGTCGGATTGGTTTTCCAGGATAGCATTATTTTCAACATTAGTTTACGGGAAAATATTGCGTTTAATACTGATGTTACTGAGACTGATTTACAGAAAGCTATCGCAACTGCAGAATTAACAGACTTCATTGATACCTTACCCCAGAAACTGAGCACCGTGGTTTCAGAAAGAGGAACTAGTCTATCTGGCGGACAAAAACAGAGAATCATGCTTGCTCGAGCGCTCGCCATACACCCCAAAATTCTTCTGCTCGATGATTTTACTGCCCGAGTTGATACCAATACTGAAAAGAAAATATTGGAAAATATTTCAAAGAATTATCCGGGGCTCACCTTGGTCTCAGTCACACAAAAAATTGCTTCAGTCGAAAGCTATGACCAGATTGTCGTATTGATGGAAGGTGAAGTGATTGCCACTGGTACTCACTCACACTTGTTGAAAACTTCTCCTGAATACGTGCAAATCTATAACTCACAGCAAAGTACCAACACTGTATGAACTACGATTTAAACAAACCCAATACAACTGACAAAAGCTCTGCGTGGCAGGCAGCAAAAAAATTGTGGCCACTCATTGCTGCAGAAAAAAATATTATTATCATGGCGCTCGTTGCAGTCATTGCTAATTCTATATTAAACCTCACTGCTCCCCGACTGATCGCGCATACTGTCGACACCTTTATTGTTCAGCGTGACTACCATGGAGTATTAGTATATTCTGGAATCATTCTTTCACTCTACCTACTTGGATTAGTCACAAGCTATGTGCAAATCCGGCTCATGGGTGGAGTAGGACAACGGGTCCTCTACCGTCTCAGGAACCAGATATTCAATAAATTGCAGTCACTCCCGATTGCATTCTTCAATCAAAACAAAGCTGGGGATCTGATTTCCCGAATCAATAATGATACGGATAAAATTAATCAATTCTTCTCTCAATCCCTTGTGCAGTTTTTTGGAAGCATCTTCCTCATGACTGGCTCAGCAATTTTTCTCTTGAGTTTGAATATCCGTCTCGGACTTGCCACTCTCTCACCTGCAGTCGTATTACTCTTTATTACTCTTGGACTTTCTGCCTGGGTCAAGAAAAAAAATCTTACGAGTGCGGAATCACTCGGTGGTATGAGTTCAGAAATCCAGGAAAGCTTGAATAACTTCAAAGTAATCATTGCCTTCAACCGACGTGACTACTTCAAAAAGCGTTTTCAGGAAGTCAACAATACTAATTATTCTGCTGCAGTCGAAGCGGGAGTTGCGAATAATACTTTTACTCCGATTTATGGTCTTGCTTCAAATATCGGACAGCTTATTGTACTTGCGTATGGTATTTCACTCATTTCATCTGGACACTTTACGATTGGCCTCTTGATCAGTTTCCTGTCATATGCGAACAATTTCTACAATCCTTTGAGACAGCTCGCAGCACTTTGGGCAAACTTCCAATCAGCACTTGCCAGCTGGCAGAGAGTTCATGAAATCCTGGTAATGGAAAATAATTTACCAGTGATTACAGACGCTACAGCAAGTGATACTGAATCAGTACTTGAATTCAAAGACGTTAACTTCACCTACCCAGATGGTAAACCTGTATTACATAGCGTGAATCTTAACTTAGAAAAAGGGAAAACGTATGCATTGGTCGGTCCAACTGGTGGAGGCAAAACTACCACTGCTTCTCTCATGGCACGACTGTATGACCCGACGACCGGACAAGTATTTTTACATGGCAAAGATATCCGCAGTTATTCGCCGGAAGAGCGAACTCGAAAAATCGGGTTTATCTTACAAGAACCACTTCTTTTTACTGGTACGGTACGAGAAAATATTCTCTATGGTAATGAAGAATTTTCTTCTCTTGGTAATGCACAGCTCGAGGGTATTATTCACGAGTCTGGATTAGAAGGACTTCTTAAACGCTTTGATCAAGGACTTGAGACCAAGCTTACTGCCAGTGGAGACGCAGTGAGTCTTGGACAAAAGCAGTTGATCGCGTTTATGCGCGCGGTTCTCCGTAACCCTGAGCTTTTGATTCTAGATGAAGCAACTGCAAATATCGATACCGTGACTGAACAATTACTCGAAGACATCTTACGTAATCTACCTGCAAGTACTACCAAAGTTATTATTGCACACCGATTAAATACGATTGAAAATGCTGATGAAATATTCTTTGTAAATGGAGGTGAGGTTATCCGTGCAGGTTCGATGGATCATGCCATTGAAATGTTATTGCACCACAATAGAAAGAGTTAAGTGAAACATATATGTAAATACACCCGACGAGGGTGTATTTTATTATTCTTTAAATTTTCCTTCTTTTAGAAAAAGTACTACAGCATCGAGCACTTCTGGAGCATTCATAATCCACGTATGTTCTTTTGGCACCATCAAAAAAGCTGTTGCACTATCTAATTGTGTCTGGTCTACTGAAACTTTCTCATCATGTTCCCCTGCAATGATTCCGACCTCATACTCTGGCGAAGGTAGCGTATTCACCAAGCTTTTCTGATCAGTAGTTAACTCTTCAAGTGCCGGACCCATAATACGCCTGATTATACTCCCCTTAAGCCACGTGTCCGCCAATCCACTTCCTTTATTTGGGGGAGCAAGCATGACGAGCCGGTGCATGCCTTCCAATTCATTGTGTGCCAAATAATATCGTACTATTATTCCGCCCATTGAATGTGTGACAAAATTAATCTGTCTTTCTTTATCAGTGTACTTTTCTTCTAATGTAGGCTTCAAACTTTTCTCTACCAGATTTTCGATACTATCACTTCTGCTTGGGTAATTGACGTTTACTACCCTGTATCCTTTTTTTGCAAGATGAACTCCTAGTCTCTGCATTGAAAGCGATGTTCGCCCGAGGCCATGAAGCAAAAACACATATTCCCCATCGTTTTGTATCGATCGATTGATTATGTGGTTGTTGTACAAAAAATAGATGCCAAATGACAACGTGTTTATTGCAATTAATATACCAATAACAATCAAAATTTTCTTCATAAGAAGAAATATTACCACATTTTATTATTATATCAAAGATGCCCCATCCTTGACTTTTTCGTAAAAATTTATTAGGTTAGACTCTCACGGATAAGGTAATCCATACTCTGCCATGGGAGATCCCCTGGTACAGCACACTTGCACAAAGGTGACACATGAACCCTTTTGTATGGCGTCTATACAAACAAACACGTAGAGATGAACTCATCGTCATGATCGTGGCCTGGATCCTTCTGCCGATCATCGTCGCAGTCGCAGTAACTCTCCTCTGGAACCTGATCTTCGATGATCCTCAGACAACGGTCTGGAAGACCTATGGACTGCTCTGGATCGTCATCATCGTGTTCGTAGCAGGCGTGGTCCTGAGACGGCTATCCCGATTCACACAACTGCGCTGAGCCGCAGAGCTTTACCACCCGTGACCCTGCTGATTCATTTCTGCAGGGCTTCACGATTCTATAAGACCTTGTACTGATTCTGGTACAGGGTTTTTTGTTTATAGGCAAAAAGCGAGCATTGAAAAAAACGTATTTTTGTGGTACCGTTCCCACTGAGGACATACTCGTCCAACAACCAACACACCTCAGACAAAGGCATCGTCATGCAGCAGTTTCTTTACACGTTTATCCTTCTCGCCACAGTACTCCTCTTCACTGGATGCACGAGTGAGCGCCCCGGCCCTCTGCCTGTACCGGTCAGCAATGCTTCCATCATGAGCGTCGATGACCTCATCCAGGCTCGATGCACGCAAGGACCTGAGACAGAGAGAGCGGACATCGTGGTACTGTCGTTCGGGAACATTAACCTCAAGAAGGTACCGGAGCCAGATGAGGCCGAGGATGATGAAGCACCACCTCTTCTCAAGAGGAGTTCTCCTCATCAAGCACTCGGCACGACCGAGGTATTTGCGAGCCATGAGTTCGTGAGCTGTAAGAAAGGAAGAAAGATACGCTTCACCTCGCTCATCTACGAGATGCAGGCAAAGCGTCAGTTCTCGAAAGGCACGATCGAGCCTCTAGAAGTCTTCCCTGTCGGCCAACCGCAGCTCGTGAAGAGAATCTTTACCAGTGACTTTAGCACAGGAATCGATGTCACCACTCAGTCAGCTGAAAGCACTGCACACATCACGATTCATGTGACCCCGCGTCAACGACCTTCGGGCAAGCCTCCGGGCATTCCTATGGACGATGATCGACGGATATTCAGTCTCATCGGTCGATTCAATCACGAACCATGCGCTACGCCGTGGGCCGACACGTACACGACACAACTCGGACCTATTGAGGCAGTGGATGAGAACGGAAAACCACTCAAGTTCGCGAAAATTCGTAATGATCCGTTCATCCTACATATTCCGTGTGACCACGACGACTGAGGTGTCGGGCTCTCTTGGACAAACCTCGAGAGCTCGTACCCCCTACAACAAAAACATCCCGATTTCTCGGGATGTTTTTTTGTTTCACAGCACTCCTATAAGCCGAATTTTGTGCCTGGCTAGGCCAGGTGACGATCATTTCTCTAGCCTCACTGTTGCCAGTGAGATCATGAACGAGCTAACTTTTCGAATCTCGATTGCTCGAGAAACGCTGCTCTTTCTTCGGGTAGGGTTTACCATCAATCTGTCTCACGACAGAGGAAGTATAGTAGCATTGATACAGTGCATATGCTGAACCTATCAATACTTCTACACACTTTTCACCTTTGGTTCTGGATTGCTCCAGAATTAGTATAGTCTCTGTGGCACTTTCCCGTCAGAGCATTTTGCAATGTCTGAGGTGGGTGTTACCCACTACCTTTTTTCTTATCTACAATGTAGACAAGAGAAGTTCGGACTTTCCTCCCCAATTAGATTGGGACGATCATCCAGAGTACTATGAAACAGTAAGATAATACCACAAAAAAACGGTTTTGTCAACCGTTCGTGTGTGATATATATTCTTCACATTGATCAAAATTTCCTATCTTTTCCAACCACCATGTCAATTCTGCTTTTTGCGAGTCTAAT
This sequence comes from Candidatus Magasanikiibacteriota bacterium, assembly GCA_035438805.1. Taxonomy (GTDB): domain Bacteria; phylum Patescibacteriota; class Patescibacteriia; order Magasanikbacterales; family UBA922; genus UBA922. The sequence goes on along the minus strand of DAORJA010000014.1, from coordinate 2,590 downwards.
GGTAATTTTTACTTCTTTGGTAGTCTTACCATCTGCCTCAACTGAAAATGGTTTTTTGCTTGAAACTACCATTTCTTCAAATGGAAAAATACTTGGTTCTTCAAATTGTTCTTTTTTGAGCCATCCACCAGTTACCACTGGGCGGATGAATGCTTCAAGTTTATTGTCTTGTGGGTGCGCGATGTATCGCTTTCCTTTTCCGGTCCACACAAAAGGTTTCAAATTACACACAACAAGCTCCATTTTTCCACTCGTGGTTGAAACATTAAAACGTTCATCGTATTGGATCGAAATATTACTTGGTGGAATATGTAGCTGTGAAATAAAATATCTACTATTAATCCAACCCACATCAAGGCGTAATCGTCTCCGGCGAGCAAGCGTATCACATGCCTCGATTCCAATGGGAATACCTAATACTTCAGCAATACTATTTTCTGGTCCCAGTGGAATAAAAGCGAAGGTAATATCGTATGAAGCCACATACGAAAGTACATGACCAAAAGTTGTGTCGTTTCCTACGATCACGATTGTTTTTGCTCCGCGACGGATTTCTTCCTGAATCAAGAGCTCTGAGGATGAGTATTGTTGCAGACGAATGATTTTTCCTGCTATTCCATAGTCGGTAAGGCGAGTTTCCAGAGCCTTAAGTACCGTCTCATATCGCCGGTGCCTCAAAAAGTTGTCGTAGAGATAGACATACATACCACCAAGTCAACAAGAGTAACGTCTCTATCCTATACCTCGTCCTCAGTAGTGTCTCCAGGCATTAATTCTATTTTGGATTTGGTTCGGGCAGCTGCTCGCTTTCGCTCAGGACGAATATCTTCAATTTCAATATCAGTCATGGTTACTTTTCCGTGTACAATTGCTCCAGACTCCACTTCGAGAACTCTACAATAAATGTCACCAAGTACACGCGCACTTTGTGTAAGCTGTAGCTTTTCCTCAACTCGCATATTTCCTTTTACTTCTCCTGCTACGAGCGCGTCACTTGCTTTTACATTTGCAAGTATTTTTGCCCCTTCTTCGACAGTCAACAGTCTTCCTGTCTGCACATTTCCTGATACCGTACCCTTTACCAAAATATTTCCTTCTGATGAAAAATCACCTTCCACGACGACTGACGGACCCACTACGGTCTCGATCTCGTCTGCTTGAGTACGAGTAGTGTTCATTTGTTGTGGCATAGGCGTATCTGAAGAAGTTTTAAACATAGGTACACATTAATGTTAAAGACGATTTTGGTAGTATATACAAATTTCTCCTGTTTCGCAAGAATTATGTATTCCCTTGTTTCTCAGGAATCCAGAAGCCGAATTCACTTCCCTTACCAATCCCCTTACTGTCTGCCCACACATGACCCCCATGGGCTTCAATAAACATACGGCAGACATAGATACCCAACCCTGTTCCTTCAAAATCTCTCGATACATTTGGAGAACGATAAAATTTCTGGAATAGATTATTAATATCTTTCTGGTCAAGTCCAGGTCCTTGATCTTTAACCCGCACTGCCACCCCTGCTTTTTCCTTGGAAACTTCTATATTTACAACTGAACCTGCTGGACTATATTTAATAGCATTATCAACAAAATTAAATACCCCATGACGAAGACGATCTAAATCGCCAATAATCTCAGTTTTTCCTGAAACAGTATCTTCAAATACAATCTGCTTCTGAGATGCCTTTTCCGTAAGTTCTTTCAACACATCTTTGACCATGGCAGCAAAATCCATTTTTTCAAAATGATACTGAGTACGCCCCTGTTCAATTCTCGTCACGTCGAGAAATTCATCAACCAACTTCACCAGACGCTCATTACTTACGTCCATATCATGGAGAACTTGTCGTAATTTTTTACTGGGTTTACCGTAAATTCCATCTTCGATTAATTCGATATACCCCTTGATAATCGATAGTGGTGTTCGCAATTGATGCGTCGCTATTGATAGAAATTCAGTTTTAAGATCATCCAATTCTTTGAGTTTGATGTTTGCTTTTTCGAGGGAATGTGCCAATCGCCCAAGCTCTTCCCGTTGCTTGATTTCACGCTCTACACTGCGTACGACAAATACACCCAGTATTCCAATCGCAAGAGCAAACGCAATTTTGTACATTAATTCAGTTGTGGAACCCGAAAGCAATCCCTCAACCATGAGGACCAAAATAATAATTGATACCAATGATTCAGTAGCAATGATTTTAACATCGAACAGATGATATTTTAAAATTGCAAACGCCACACTTACCAAAAATATCAAAGCATATAGCGGCGCAAACACAATGAAGTTAGCATTGGAAAAAAATATTATAGGCAATAATATCGTTGTCGTAATCAATGCCAACATAAGTGACATTCCAAAAATCACAATTCGAAGCTGTTTTCTCTCGTCATCTTTTGAAGAAGTGAACCTGCGGATTACGTTTACTACAGCACCAATACTCAAAACCACGGTGTATATCGCAAAAATAAGTAAGCCAAAACCAGGTACCACCGTCAGCTTTCCCTCAACCATTTTCAAGTCAACAAAGGTGTAGGGCGACAAACTGATCGCCATTACAGCAATAGTCGAAACATAGAGTATG
>DAORJA010000013.1:0-19259 GCA_035438805.1 Candidatus Magasanikiibacteriota bacterium | reverse complement strand
AAGTTCTTTCCATAATTGTACATTTGCCACAGGAGCACCACTTGCTAAAATCCAACCATTTCTACTCCACTGGTGAATAGCACGTTTATAATTATTACACACATAGCTTGAATCTGTATGTATTATAATTCTTTGCCATTGTCTTTTTAATTTTAAACTTTCTACCAAAGCAACAGAACAAGCTTTCAGTTCCATCTGGTTATTTGTAGCCTTTTGGTAACCGTAAGGACAAATAGGCAAATCTGTAATATTTAAATGCTCTGGAAAGACAAGTAACATGCCAAAACCACCCGTACGCGGATTCGAATAAGAAGAACCATCTGTGTATATATTCAGTGCATTTGGATCAAAACTCATACTTGTCTTTACGTGTGTGGAATGATACTGTGCTTATGCATATAATATTTGATTGTCGCTTATGACCTTCCACACAATATCAAGTACATTGATAGATAAACTGATTAAAGGGCCTTCGCCATCAAAAGGTAATGAAATTGCAAATTTGCAAAATTATATTCAAGATATTTTGAGTGTAGGATACCATACTTTCTTACAGGGATCATACAAAAATGATACTGCAATTTCTGATATAAACGATGTTGATATCGTAGCATTAAGACTTCAGACTTACAGCGGTACTCATTCACCACAACCAACCACACAAATAATTTTGTGGGATAGTATTTTTTCCGAAATTGAAGCTAAATTGAAAGCCCAGACAAGATATAATTGGACAGTAAGTCGTGGTGACAAATGCATTAATATTCGTGGCGGATTTAATGCAGATGTGGTACCAGCAGCACAGATAGGCACGGATCATTTGGTAGACCCGATAGCTGTTTACTCTTTTAGAGATAATGTAGAAAAAATAAATAAACCCCGCATCCATTATAAGAATGGAGTTGATAAAAATAAGTTGACTAATAATACCTACAAGCCAACAGTTCGAATGTTTAAAAATTGGGTGAAAAATCACTTTGGAGATGATAAGAAAACAATATCCTCTTTCAAGATGGAGGCTCTGGTACACTCAGCCGAACATAGTCTATTTTCAGATGACTATGCGGTAAATTTTCCAGTTATTGCAAATACAATTATCAACAAATTTCGAAATAGTTATACCTTACCAGGTTATATTAGCAGTGTTTGTGGTACTGAAAATATAATTGCAAATTGGGACCCAGTTGATCGCGCCAAGTTTATACAAAAATTAAACGAATCAAAAGATAACGCACTTCATGCCATAAATGCAACTTCACAGTGGCATGCAGATGATTATTGGAAAAGGGCATTTAATCTCTAATACTTTATATGAAAGAGTTCAAATTAAACGAGAGGTTTTACTTCCTTTTTTTACTCTTGTCTTTACCGATAGCAAATTGGTTAACAGAAAAAACTCAAAAATTCATAGAGTGGCTACTCTATTCTTTTTTAAATCAATTAAGTCAATGGGGAGTGATCGAACCTCTTACGCCAGTAGCTATTATAATTATTTTATTCTGGATTGTTGAACGTTACTTATGGAAACTTTTTGTTTTTACCGGAATAGTTCCGCCAAATTTGAATGGACGTTATGAGGGAAAGCTAACATCAAGCTATGATCGGTCAAAAACTTATCCCTTTGTTATTGAAGTATGTCAAACGCTTTTAACAACAAAAGTGTACCTATATACGGCTACCTCCCCCTCTTACAGTTTTCTTGCAACTGTAGGAAAAAATGAAAAAGAAAATTGGACACTGTACTATCTATATCAAAACGATGTTAGAAATTTGTCTCCAAGTAATTCTGACATGAAAAGACATCAGGGTACTGCAATTTTAGAAATTTTTACAAAAAAACCAATAGAATTACAAGGTGCTTATTATAATGATGGGCATCAAAGGGGAACTCATGGAGATATTTCGTGCAAACTAGTTTCTAAGAAAAGAATAGGGCGTTTTACTCCTCAAGGCTAAAAAATGGAGGGTTACAATCAGATTATAGGTCGAATACTTGTATTCGACCTTATTTGCGTATATACTAATTTTACAATTTAGAAGACCTAAACCCTTTTAGAAGACCTAAACCCTTTGTAGGGCATGGTCAATAATCCGAACAAACATAGAGATGGCTAAGCCGTCTTTTCTAATAATATGATCACCAAAAAGCAAAAACTCGAATGGGTAATTATAACACTACTAGCAGTTATCGGTATCGGATGCTTATTCCTTGTTAATAACAGTAAAGGAATGATACAAATCCCTATTTTTAAAATCATCTACGAAAGCGCGCTGATTGCCATACAATTTGCGTATGGATTTTGTAAAATGTTTGCAATACTTATGTGGTATACGATTACTCATAGCTGGATTACGGTACTAATAACTTGTGCATTAATTGCGCTATTTATCACTGGTATTGCCTACCGTCGCATCAAAGATTAATGGGGTAGCTTGAATAATAAAATAATACAGCCTATATAGGCTGTATTATTTTATTAGCTCCCGGCCCCGGTCCAACACCTCGTTGAAAACCAATCAACCAAGAGCTTTTTATGGGTATAGTATACCATACTTTAGGACAGAGTCGGGTCAGAGGGAAAAAGAGACAAATGAGACACTCTACTGGGGTATTTTGGAACTGTCTCATTTCGGCTGTTTTTTAGCAATTAGCAGAATTAATAAACCGCTATACTCTCTAATTGTCTGAAGTACTGCTTATAACTCTCAGCAACATCTGCATTCTCAATGGTAATCAGAATTGGCTCTTCAGACCAGATGATAATACCAACAGTATTCATGTACACATTAGTACTAGAAACAATGGGAAAGTCTGCTGGAAGAAATTTAAATTCAGATAGCTCACGTCTGGTATCATGCTTCAAAAACTTTTCACGCTCAGTTTCTACAGAAATTAATTTTTTGTTAATTTTCTTATCTATTCTTTTCTGTTCGATACTGTCGTATCGCTCACCTATAGTAATATAAAAACGATCACCTGATCCACCAATTACATAAAAAACATCCCCCTTCTTCATCTGTTGGTACGCTTTTTCACGAAATGCACGCAGTGCAACAGCACCCTTACTAATTTGAATGAGTGGTTGACTGGGACTTTTTTGCAAAGCCAATAATTCTGGTAAAGCTAGTTTCAAACTCTCTAATCTTTCTTTTTCTATTCTTAATAGTTCGCGTGGCGTTTCAGCAATAGCATGGTAAACCTTTTTCTTTTTAGCAACCGAAACTAATCCCTTCTCTTTCAAAGACTCTATGATCCGATACACCACCTGGGGATGCAAACCTAGTTCTTTTTGGATAGTTGAAAAACGAGATTCCCCTAACGATAAAAGAAGAGTGTATATATCTGATTCACGCTTGGTTAAACCAACTTCCTCAAGAATATTCATATGGTGTGAAATTAAGTAGTCTATCTATATATTTTCATCACATAGTATGTGAAAGAATGGTAATTGTCAAGACAGCTGTTAAAATCCACCATGGACACAAATCATGGAGGTCAGATGAAAAAAATGTACCATATCCACGTCGATGCACAGAGCATGGATGCTGCAACGGAGGACGAACTCATCAAAGCACAAGGCTTCGAGCTCACGAACTTCTCAGGACATCCCACTGAGATCCTCCACTTCGAACCGAACCGCCATCTCACATTCAAGTGTACGGAGATCGGCACGTTCAAGCGGACGTTCGATCAAACTCGAACTCTCCTGGCGAATTCGAACATGCGGGGCTATCTCGAAGGCGAGTTCATTGCCTCAGACGAGGACATTCCGCATACGCCGTTCAACGCGGAGGTGCCGCTCAATCTTCAGATTCAAGTTGGAGCTTTGGAGCCGGGGAAATTCCGTGCAACCGAACTGCACATCTCGTTGGACAAGGATCGTTCAGATCCTAGACTCATCCAACGTCTGTGTAAGACTGGTCTGTACGGAGCCTACCTGCCGAAGGCTCATCATACCGCACTCGTATTGACTGCCCAAGGCAGTCGCACGTGTGTGGGAAGAGCACTCGAGATCCTAGGTACATACCTGAGGGCTGCTGGTGGTGGCGTCGCGTGCTCGATCAAAGAAGAGCGCATTCTGCGGTGGTGGACAAGTCACAACGACATCGTTCTGCCGCCAATCATTGCGAACATCTGAAACCTCTTATCTGTGTCCACCAAGGAGGAAAGGAGGACACACAAAAATACTCAATCAATGGGTATTTTTGTTTTAGTTCCAATCTATAGAGCTTAATTTTGTATGATTTCTTCTCGCTTACTCTTCAACTGTCCTGCTTCAAGCATCATCGCTACTCCAATAGGAGTTTCATACTTCTTGAGCAGTGCTTCATACTCATACTTACCCTGTCCTTTGTATCCAAATGGGATACGTCGGATGTAGTTCGTATCACTGCCATCCACATACTGGAACATATATTGGTGGTATTGTTGTCCGTCTTCATCTGTAAAGTCTTCGATCTTTGAAGCAAATCCATTATCTATGTGCTGTTTCATCGCAAGACAGAGGAATTCTTCTTTTCCTTTACCATCAGCATCACTCCATAATTCGGTAAGGAGTTGGGCTCGCATCCAGATAAACATAGAATGCCCGTTGTTATTCGAGAGTAGTTCCCAGGCTTGTTTACGGGCGGTTTCGTTATCACTAATGATCATCTGAATGAGCATGTCATAGATTTCTTTGTATTCCATGCCTGCGTATTTCCTGATCGCTGCAACTCCTTTCTCATCACTTTCGTTGATGTTTCTGATCAGGTCTACAATCTCCTCGAATACTTTTCGGTGTCGTTCTTGTTTTTCCTCTGCTGTGGCTTTGCGATAAAATACGCTTCCCGGAGAATCTATGACATAGAAGAAGACATCCTTTTTATGTTCTTTGACCGAATGAGCGGTCATCTCATCGAACGTTATGATGAAGAATGGATTTACCTTGTCCACGATATCCCGATAGTTTTCAAATTCGGTATAGTGCACTTCACCGAGAGCATATTGGGCAACAAGGTTAATGAAGTATTCGTGTTCTTTGATCTGACGAGGCTTTGCCTGAGAGAGGTCTGTGAGAGGCGTGAATCCGATAATAACCGTATGGATGGTGGGCATAGGCATATATTTAAGGATATATACCTACTGTATACATGAAAAGACGATTATAGCAATACACATACCCTAGGGTATGTGTTATTCAGGTTTTAAGGAAGGGGGTTTTAACTGCATTTGTTCAATCACTTGTGCTGGGTGATATTCCAAGACTTTTTCTATTTCATTTATGCCAGACTCTAAGTCAATCGTACCATCTTTCTTTTTTAATTTTTGGACCAATTTCACCTTAAGTACGTCGGTAAAATGCAATCTAATCTGATTACTCTTATACTTCGCCAAAAAGTCCTCATCTTTAATAGTTGCTTTTATTATCTGTTCTCCAGCACCAAGCCTAAATGACCATTGTCTTGGGTCCGCATCAAAGCTTCCCCTCTTAGGACTTACAAATACTTCCATACTCGCTGATATCTCTTCTTCAACAGCGAGGGACGGAAGTTGTGCTTCTGAATAATTTTTAATACTTTCTAATACGTCTTTTTCAAATACAACTTTTGTTTCCTCTTTTTCTTCCTTAACATAAGACTCAACACTATCAATTTTTTCACTCTCTAATGGCTTACCGTAAGCATTATAAACAAAATTTTGTATGTTTGGATTAGAAAAAAGTAAGTGTACTTTAACATCAACAGTATAAGTGTTTCCACTCGTACTCGTATACCTAACCTCATTTGGTTTCACCTGCTCAACAGTTTTTGGTTTACCATTTAATTTTCTAATAAGCCAAAACAATCCTTTTCCTGTGGCAACAGTCCCACCACCTATGATACCTATCCACTCCAATATTTCCTTAATTTCCTTGACGTGATCATTGTTTACCAAATCAATTAGATGTTGAAAATTGTTCGGAGCAAAAAGAAGAATATCAACGATAAAAGAACCTTTTTCAAAAGGTTTTACATTAACCGCGATATCTCTGCCCTGAGGATTGAGAATCTTATTTGATTCTTTAATCAACTCTCCTAAAGACAACAAAATGGGTGCTAGCTCAAATACATTAACACCACTATCTATATCCGTGCCATCGAGTTTGTAAATAAAATTTACTGGGCGCGACATATACGATGAAGTAAGATAATTTCTATGTACACAGTTTATCATTTTTTACTTGTACTGTACAAATTTAGAGTAATATAGTATATTATTTTTACTGTTCTTTATATCAACCTTAGCCTTTCGAGGCTGGTATTCCTACTCTTTTGGGTCTGTGACCAAAAAAACAGAAGACGGTGTACCAAATAGGTCTGCGTAACAACTGATTATTCTATCCTGCCATAGTGCACAGGGATAGCCCAATTAGAATCGTGGATCGAGGAAATACAAGTGAAAACTTGGTTTCTTTGATCGACGATTTTTGTATCAAACACCAGGTTTCACTTTCGAAATCTGGTGTTTATTTTTAATCCCATTAGTATGTCTCAACTTACGTGGCACACAGAAAAGCGTACGGTTAATGACCTTATACCTTACGAACAGAATCCTCGGACCTTGAGTGACACACAACTCAAAGGTTTGAAACGCAGTCTCACAAAGTTCAATCTCGTAGAAATTCCCGCAATTGATCTGGATGGCAAGATTCTTGCTGGTCATCAAAGAATAAAAGTATTGCAACTCTTGGGACGTGGAGATGAAGAAATCGAAGTACGTGTCCCTAGTCGAAAACTCTCTGAAGAAGAATTTCGAGATTATCTCTTAACTTCCAATCGCTCAGGTGGTTCCTGGGATTGGGAGAAGCTTGCGTCTGACTTTGATTTACAGGAAATCCTCATTGCTGGATTTGATGCGGTCGACCTTGCAACTATCTTTGATAGTAACCTAACCATTCACGATGATGAATTCAATGAAGAGAAAGAATTGAAGAAGGCACAGAATACAAAGATTAAACCCGGAGACATGTTTGCATTAGGCAGACATCGGCTGATTTGTGGCAGTTCACTTGATCTCAGTGTAGTCAAAAGACTTATAGGTAATGCCCACGTTGATCTTATTAACACCGACACCCCATATAACATAAACCTAAGCTATGACAAAGGTGTTGGGAATCGGAGCAGCTATGGAGGATCAACAAAAGATAATAAGTCAGATGAGGAGTACCGGGTATTCGTTAAAACCATTATGGAGAATGCATTAGCTGTAGCGAAACCAGATTGTCATGCATTCTTCTGGTGTGATGAGCGGTATGTCTGGTTATTCCAAGAACTGTACAAAGAACTCGGACTCGATTCAAAACGCTTATGTATCTGGATCAAGGATAATGCGTCTCCCACACCGAACGTCGCATTTAACAAGGTAACTGAGTTTGCAGTATACGGAACCCGAGGAAGACCGTTTCTCGCGAAAGGTGTAACTAGCTACAATGAGATTCAGAACAAAGAAATGGGAACAGGTAATCAACTGACTGAAGACATATTGGATCAACTGAACATTTGGCTCATTAAACGACTGCCTGGTAATCAATATTCACATCCCACTCAGAAGCCCCCTACTCTGCATGAAAAGGCTCTACGTCGTTGTAGTAAGCCAGGAGACATTGTACTCGATCTGACTGCTGGATCAGGAAGTATTCTTTCAGCATGTGAACAGCTTAAACGAACCGCGTATCTCTGTGAGCTTGAACCCGTATTTTGTCAGCTCATAATAAACAGATTCAAAGCATTGACTAATCTTAATGTACAAAAGATATGAAACCATCTTCATCAATCGCTCGACGCCAAGCACGAGAAAAGCAAGCACTCCTTGAGCAACTTACTCGGACGCCAACGATCGAGGTTGCGTGCCAAAAAGTTGGTATTGCACGCGCAACCTTCTATCGCTGGAGAAAAGCAAGCAAACAGTTTGCTCAGGATGTAGAGGAAGCACAACAACGTGGTCGAGAGTTTATAACCGATGTTGCTGAATCCAATCTGATTGCACTCATCGGTGAAAAGAAGTTTGAAGCAATCAGACTATGGCTTACCAACCACTCACCTCGATTTGCGAATAAACTTGAATTATCTGGCACGGTGAATCATACGGATGTACCACTCACCAAAGAACAGAAAGCAATTGTGAGACAAGCGCTTAAGTTATCTAGCCTTAACACCTATGAGGCAAAACCTCCAAAAACTCGTTGAGAAAGTACTGAAAGACCCAGATGTTCGACGTGCGGTTGTTACCAAAAATTTTGAATGGTTTTTCTCAATTTACTTTCATGCGTATATCAAATACGAAACTGCTCCGTTCCAGCGGGAGATCTTTCGTATTGCAGAAGACCTGCGTACCCGACTCTCGGTTATTGTTGCATTCAGAGGCTCGGCAAAATCTACGATTATTACGACTGCCTATCCACTCTGGGCGATTCTTGGGGTGCAGAAAAAGCACTTTGTGGTTATCTTGAGCCAAACGCAAACCCAGGCACGACAACATCTAGCAAACATTAAATATGAACTGGAACAAAATGAGTTACTACGGAAAGATTTAGGACCATTCAAAGAAGAACCTCCTGATGAATGGGGTCGATCAGCGATTGTCATTCCTAAATACCGGGCAAAAATTATTGCAGCGTCAGTCGAACAAAGTATTCGTGGTATCCGATACTTGGAGTATCGCCCTGACCTTATTATTGCTGACGATATTGAAGACTTAGACTCCGTACGAACGCTTGAGAGTAGAAATAAAACATACGACTGGTTCAAGGGTGATGTGCTTCCTTCAGGAGACAAGAATCTCAAGACCATTATTGTAGGAAATCTATTGCATGAGGATTCAGTTTTAAAAAGACTGCAACAAGAGATTGAATCAGGCGTGCTTACCGGTATATACCGAGAATATCCCCTCGTAACCGATGAAGATACAATTTTATGGCCAGGTAAATTTCCAACTATGCAAGACGTAGAGATCGAGCGAAAAAAATTCGGTAATGATCTTAGTTGGCATCGAGAATTCTTACTAAAGATACTCCCGAGCGATGGGCAAGTAGTGTATCATGAATGGATTCAGTATTATGATACTCTTCCTACGAACATGTATGCCGTATGGACAAAAACCGGCATTGATTTAGCAATTTCAAAACGAGATACTGCTGACTTTACCGCGATGGTTACGGGTACTCTGTATCGACGAGGTAACGAATTATTTCTCTACATCCATCCGTATCCCATTAATGAACGGATGGATTTCCCAGAAACCCTTGAGAAAGCAAAATTAGTAGCGGGTACCGGTAAAAGAAACGAACTCTTGATTGAAGAAGTGGCATACCAAACTTCATTGCATCAGCAATTAAGCAAAGAATGGTACTTTGCTCGAGGTGTTCAGACCCGTGGCTTAGATAAACGAACACGATTAGCCTACATCTCAAACTTCATCAAGAACGGCAATATCCTCTTCCCTGAGAAAGGATGCGAGACACTTATTGCCCAAATTGTCGGGTTTGGAGTGGAAAAACACGACGATCTTATGGATGCGTTTGTGATCCTCGTGAATGAGGCTATGAATCAACGGAGAGTGTTTCCGGGCTTTGTGGAGAAACCTGATCGAATTTAAGTTATCAACAACTTACCTGGACTTACTAAAGAGCATGCGTCATCAGTAAACCTGGAACAAAATATGGATTGACCGACCATGCTCTTTATAGTACACTTTTTGTGCTGCCTATATTAACTGAATTTTAACCAAAATGGACGACTGTCTAACTGGCCAATTGTGCCTAGAGATGGACAGTCGTACCTCCACAATTGAGTCCTTTTGGGATTCAGTTAATGTGGGCAGCAGGTTCGGCTGTCCTTTTTTGTTTTTATACACACCCAAAGGTCGAAAATATACTCATTTTAATATAACTAATTCTATGGATGAGAAACGAACGTTTTTTAAGACTCCTACTGGCAAGTCAATAATCGTTATTATTATTCTAGCCATTGGATTCTTTGCGGGAATGGAATATAAGGCGTATCAGATACGATCAGTCATTAATAAGGCGGAAAAAGAAATCGGTGCTTTATTTACTGGAGGAACCACTACTGCTTCTGATGAAGAAACTAAAAAAGCTCCTGAGGAGGAAAAATTTATTGATAAAGCTGTAGGAGATGAAGTTACGTTGCGTACAGTAAAAATTCAAGTTAACAAATTCAAAGAACAGGAAGATATCTCAAATAGTTACGGTTCAATGAAGGTAGCTGCGAACGGAGCAAAGTTTGTGGTGATAACTATGACGGTAACTAATTTAACCAACTCGAGCATATCATTTGGTTCTGAACCATTCCCGCTCTTTGATAGTCAGGGACGAAAGTTCACGACGTATAGCGAAACTATTGGAAATATCGATAACTATCTTGATGTGGCAGATTTTGCACCAGGTATTCCAAAACAAGGTGTATATGTGTACGAAGTACCTCTAGATTCAACAGGAATGTACATTGGAGCATCTAAAGCTGGGACAGACGAGGCGTACCGTATAAACTTAAGATAATACTACTTAAGAGCGACATAAAAAGCCAAGATTTAATCCTGGCTTTTTTCTTTATCCTTCGCAAACCCTGCCCACCTATCTATTGGATATTCAATAACTGGCACGCCTGGAATAATGAAAGATCTCCATTCGCCAAATGGATAGCGACCCGTGAACGTCTGGGCAACTGATTTTGTACGTTCATACGCATCTCTGTGACACTTCTTATACTTCTTCTCACTACCACACGGACAAGGCTTATTAACCTCTACCTTTTTGTATCTTTCAAAAAGTGCATAATGCAACAAATCATCAGTCTTAGTCTCTGTATCAGTGAGAAATACTTCCTTTTTTACTACAGCACCCATTGAAAATCCATCCGGATTTCCTCCCGCAAATATTTGCGATGGGTATTGTTGATTAAACGCACCTACAACTTCTTGCAATCGTTCTGTCTTTTGAGCTACGCACTTAACATAAGAATTATTGATTATAGCTCGATTTATGAGATGTAAAAGTTTTTCATCTACTTCATGAACAGTATTTGGTTTTACTCCAAATCCATTCTTTGAATTCCATAAAGCAATATAGTGACTAGAAGAAATTGGTATGAGTACTAACGTTTCTTGAAGACCAATATTCCTGTTACTTACATCATGGAAGCGGCTTTTAACCTGAAGAGCGACAGTTGATACGCACTGATCACTTAATAAAAAATCACCATTACTTTTTAAGACCGTAAAATTATATCCACGCTTCATTGTTTCTGCAAGCGCATCAATGTATCTCGAATCAAATATTTTCTGCGTGAGGAGAGGTATCTTGTCTTCCTTTTTGAACATAGAAGATTCAGCGAGGAGTGCGCCACTACGATAGTACGAGAGAATGTAAAATTTATATAGACTTTCAGCTCTTTTCTTAAGATCTGTAATATTCATCGTCCCTTTATCAACCGCCTCAGCATTTTCTCTTAGTCTTTTTACCGTAGGCGCAGTTACATCTTCAATACGGCTTAATAAATCTTCTATACTGTTTTCCTGAATATCTGGATGTTCATATGTATGGTTTTCGGTCATGGCATTAGCCGGACTTGTAGGGTAAATCGCTTCCTTTGGTATAAACAGCTCGATCACTTGGTCGTCAGCGTTCAAAAAGCCATCTAGGATAAATTGTGGAATATAATGTTGATTTTTCTTCCTCATATGCTTCAAAACATAACACAAAAACCAATCAATTCAAACACCTAAGTTACCAACAGCTCGGGTCTAGACGGGCTTGGGTCGGGTGCGTCATTAATGTAGTAGTAATAACTAAGGTTATATGGAAACTACAGCGCAACCTATTGTACGGTATTGTCTCTATGCTCGTAAGAGTACGGAACAAGATGAATACCAAGCACTCTCTATTGATTCTCAAATTAAGGAAATGACTGACATGGCACATCATGAAGGTCTCTACATTTCTGAAGTACGAAAAGAAGCTCATTCAGCCAAAGAATCCGGACAACGTCCGGTTTTTTTGCAATTACTCCAAGATATTAAGCAAGGATTATTCAATGGAATTATTGCCTGGGATCCATCTCGCATTAGTAGAAACGCTGGAGATTTAGGAAGTGTTGTCGATTTGATGGATCAAAAACTCATTGTCGACATACGAACACATGGGCAGCGATTTACCAATTCACCGAATGAAAAGTTCTTACTTATGATTCTGTGTAGCCAAGCAAAACTTGAAAATGATCATAAAGGAGAAAATGTAAAACGAGGACTACGAGCAAAATGCGAACAAGGATGGAGACCTGGGCTTGCACCCATTGGTTACTACCACGATAAATATGCAGACAAAGGAAGTAAGCGAGTGATGACTGACCCTGAACGAGCTCCCGTCATTCGTAAAATGTTTGAGAAAGTTGCGTATGAAAACTGGAGTGGCAGAACTATTTCAAAGTGGCTGAACGAACAAATGGACTTTACTACGCGCAAAGGCAAGCGAATGACCTTGAGCATGATTTACCGAGCGCTTAAAGAACCGTTCTATTACGGGGTGTTTGAGTTTCCGGTCGGGAGTGGAAAGTTCTATTCTGGTAATCATGAGCCTATTGTTAAGAAAGATCTCTTCGATTTAGCCCAAGCTAATCTACTCGCACCTGCACGGAGGCATCCCGGAAGTGTTGAGTATGAGTTTACGAATCTCCTGTATTGCGGAGCGTGTGGATCTGGTATCTGTGCTGAAGAGAAGTTCAAACACCAACAGAATGGGAATACTCATCGATACGTGTATTATCACTGCACCAGAGGCAAAAATCGGGACTGTAAGGAGGGCGCGATACGAGAAGAGGAGTTGTTGAGGCAGATCCTGCAATTGATGGATAATATGGAGTTTGATGAGGCTATTTTACATGAACGTATTAGGGATGAGGTTTTGAAACTAAAAAAGTTCGCTCTTGGGGTGTTTGGGAAAGAAAGCGAACTGTTTGAGAATCTCACGTCAGGAGATATTCGGAACTACGCGAAGTATATTTTGAGAGAAGGAACGAAGGATCAGAAACGAGAGTTATTGAAATGTTTGAAGAGTAAGTTGGAATTGAAAGAAAAAATAATAAATTTGTCGAGTTAATCATTCCTTATTTATAAGATATGCAACTTTACTTGACAACAAGATTGTTAGTAATACAAACGGGGAAATTAGCAGACCCCACAGTGAACCTTGGAGTCCTATATAATCAAACCATCCAGAGATTTTTCCATCTAGTTTTGAAGCAGAAACAATTAAAATGGGTAGAATAAAAAGGCTTAATCCAATGAGAAGTATTCTATTTATCCATTTATATGAACAATTTGTTAATTTATTTTTTGTCACTGAAAAGAAAATATAGTCCAATAAATACACTCCTATTAAAAATGACCATGCGAGTGTTGTTTGTGCTACTTGTGTACCTGAGTTTTCAATCCTTTGAAATATTGTTGCCAAGAAAGTTGGAAATAAAATTGATATCGTTAAGGCTAACTGGAATCTTGAATCTATCTCATGAATTATATCTTTTACACTCATAGTTTCTTATTTTTACTTTAAATTAACTAACTATTCTAAATTTGTTTTTTCGCGGTTTAATTCAATATATTTAATCATTTCTTCAATGTACTTATCAAGCAAATCTTTTACCTGATGAATGTCCTTACTTTCCTCCTGTACATCTTTTTCCGTTGGGTAAAGTCTTACAGTGCTGATGGTTGCGGTTTTGCTTCTTAGACTAAAAGAAGTACCTCTAATAGTTCTTGGGCTTTTTTCATGGCTAATTTGATAATCACGATAGTCTGAAATATCTTGCTTTGCTTTTGCAATCAAATCTTTAAGGTTAGGCGGCAAAGGTGATAAGGATTTATCTTTGATGTACTTTTCTAAGTTTTTACTTAAATCATCGTGAGAGTCTAGGGGCAAACCTCTCGATGGTCCAAAATAAAACTCTATCGATCTAGCTATCTTATCTAGAAGTATTTTTGCAAATAAATAAAAAGATTCAATTTCTAAATGAAGAATCTCGGTAAACTCCTCGCTCTCCTTCAAGAGGTTCAGTTCTTTTTCATCAAGTGTGTGGTTTCCTGGTTGGAAGATTGTCTGTAACTTATCTCTGTTATTTGAGTAATCTCTACAGGCTTTTTCGTATCTAGTCATTATAATAACTAAAAACTTGTAATACCTAACTATCTGGGCAAAAGAATTAGCAAATAAATTATTATGTCTTGTAGAAAATTTCTCTCGTTCTCTACCTATAAAACTACTTAGGATCTCCATATGTCTAATTAATTTTATCTTAGCTTATATCTCCAACCACACACAACTCCTTCATGGCTCGCGTTAAAGCCACATACAACAAATCACGGTTTATTTTCTCTTTTTCTTTTCTCAATTCTACTGGATAGTTTGCAGTACTCCACGTATTTTCAGTATTTCCTACCAAAAATACCGTATCAAATTCCACTCCTTGCGCTTCGCGTACTGGCATTACCTTTACCCATCCACATTTTTTGAGTGCCTGATAGGGTTCCAATGAAGACTCGTCTTTTGCAAGTACACCGATCAATCGGTCAGTATTTTTCTCTACAAACGAATTAATAAATTCTTCTGTCTCCTTTGTATCACTCATTACTTCAACCGTCTTACCTTCTTCAAGAGATGGTGGAATTTCTACTATATATCCCAACGATTGAATAAACTTTAATATTTCTTTGGTATTTCGATAGACTTTTTCAAGTGTAATATGCCGAGCGGTAGGAATTTGCTCGTTGAAATCATTCCAGGACTGTAGAGTACCTAGTTTCGTTTGCTGACGAAGATCGCCGACATATACAGCAGCGTTCGTATCTTCACTTACACAACCTTTGATCAACTGGAGCTGTTCGGGCAGATAATTTTGGAATTCATCAATAATACAGAGATTATAAACTGCCTGAAACTTTCCTTTTTTACGCTTTACTTCGAAAGAGTTTCGCTGTTGTACCAAAAATTCACGTGTTTCATCCAATACTTTATTCTGCTTTTTGTAGTGTGTAAGCATGATCGTGAGATCAACCTCGTCATATACTTTCTGATTCAAACGGTCGAGTACCAGATCTACATGAGATGTTACATGTTTCTTATACACTTTGTATAGCCAATCAGCTGGTTTATCATTAGGAAAATCAGGTACAGACCGAAGAATACGTAATTTTTGGTGCCTGATTACATCTTCAGTTATATCGTCAAATCTTTTATCCTCCACCCCTTTAGTATCTATTCCAAGGATGTCGGTAGCCCAATCAGTAAATGTAACAATTGCCACATTCTCGATTCCCAGCTCGGGCAAGAGTGAACTAAAATATGATTTCGTACCATTGTCCTGTACAAACACTTTAATTCGATGTCCTGGAAAATGTTCAGATATTTCAGGAACTTGCATCAGATATGCAACCCGATGCAGAGCAAGCGTTGTCTTTCCTGATCCAGCTGGACCTGAAATAACCATCGGACCTTTCCATGATGAGCGTATGACTCGATCCTGTGCTTCTTCCATCTGTGACACAATTTCAGGAAGTATAAATCCTGTTTTACGGTTTGAAAAATTTTCTTGATAGACTAAGGTACGAGGTGCGTTACTGGTTTCTGTTGCGAAAAACATGACCTTACCATCTTTTATGAGATATTCATCTTTTCGGGTAAGTTCTACTTTTCTTTTTTCTCTATTTGGCATGATATACTCAGCCGTCCCAGGATGTGAGAATCTGAGAGTTGCAACTGGAGAAATCCATGAAACAATTGATTCTTCAGAATACGCAAATTTTCCTATGTATACCTGTGAAAATTTATGTTCGGAATTGAAATTGCAACGTGAAAAATATGGCGACGGATGCAGTGCCGATAATTCGTGCTGACGTTTTTTTGTGTACTGCAAAAGCGTGTGAAGTGTGAGCTTCTCAGCACCTTCAGCTTTTACATACTGCTGCCCCATTTTCTTATATTGTTCTTCTAGCTTTTCTCCAGTTTTCTGAAGGGACGCTTGAATGACTGCAATAT
Source organism: Candidatus Magasanikiibacteriota bacterium (assembly GCA_035438805.1). Classification (GTDB taxonomy): domain Bacteria; phylum Patescibacteriota; class Patescibacteriia; order Magasanikbacterales; family UBA922; genus UBA922. Next base: position 3,192 of record DAORJA010000013.1, on the reverse strand, counting down.
GTTCGCGTGCTTCTTCTAATAATTGTGTTGAAGACATAAAACACTCTACTTAATAATAGAGGGATGATGTTGAGTGGCAACACCTAGAATGCTCCCTTGGCACTGCCAAGGGGCTGGTGTTTTGAAGAAGCTACAAACTGATGTTTTCGGATAGAGTCGGGTCACTTTCACAAGACTCATGTGCTCGGGGACAGGGATTCGAACCCCGATAAAAGGCTTCAAAGGCCTCTGTCCTACCATTAGACGATCCCCGAATTTATGTTCGCAGATACCGTCTCATGGCAAGCATGCTCGAGAAGAGCGTGAGAAGAAATACTGCACCGAACTGAATTCCAATTAGGAAAAGTATATGTGAAAAAAAGTAATTTGTCAAGATAGCTTCTGACTCAAAAATCACACTTACATAAGGGTCAAGGAACTTCAAAGTGAACCATGCAATAACACTTGTAATGACCACGCTCACGACGGTAAAAATAAATGATTCTACGAGGTATGGGCCACTGATAAACCAATTGGTAGCACCCACTAATCGCTTGATGCCGATTTCAGTGCGCTGCGTATAGATCGCTACACGGATCGTATTGAAGATAATCACAAACGCAATAATCGCAAACAATGCAGTAAGTGCATAAGTGAATCGTTCTACCTGCACCGTAATGGTCTGGATTCGATCTATTGCCGTTTCTGTATCTCCAAATGTCTTTGCTTCAATAATACTTTCATATTCTGGGACTGAAAGTGCAGTGATAATTTTCTGATAATCTTTTGGTTCTCGTGTTTTTACAATCAAAGTTGAGCCTAGTGGATTTCCTCCGAGCTCATCGAGAGAATCGATAATCTCAGTATTTCCTGAATATGTTTCTTTGAATTCAGCGAGCACTTCATCTTTGCTCAAATATCTTTCTTCAGTAACTTCGGGAAGTGACGAGACAAAATCACGCACTTCTTGTATCTTTTCATCAGTTGCTGTGGGATCAAAATAGATACTTACGTCAATCTGGTCTTTTACTGAACGAATTGACTGGTCAGTGAGTACTCGCACGATAATGAGTGTGTTGATCGAAAGCAACATGAGAATCAAAATGAGCACCGTCATAAACGACAGGCTCATGTTTCTCACGATATCCTGAAATGAAAATTTGATAATGCGTCCGACAGACATAGAGATAATAGACAATACTAGATTCGATATCTTCCTTCACGCTCGTCTGATACTACGCGACCATCATGAAGTACCACGACTCTTCGTTTGAGCTGGTTTACAATTTCACGATTGTGCGTTACGAGCATGATCGTAGTTCCAAATTCATTTATTTTTTTCAAAATCTCAATAATTTCCTGTGTATTGATAGAATCCAAATTTCCGGTAGGCTCATCTGCTACCAAAATTTTTGGTCGGTGTACAAGTGAGCGGGCAATTGCTACGCGCTGTTGTTCCCCACCTGAAAGTTGATGTGGGTAACGCTCAACTTTATGAGCAAGGCCTACAATTTCCAATACACGAGGGACAATCTGATTAATTCGTTTTCTTTTTTCTCCTGCTACTTCAAGCGCGAATGATACATTTTCCAATACGGTGCGTTTTGGTAATAATTTGAAATCCTGAAAAATAACTCCGATCTGGCGACGAAGCAATGGGATGTCATGAAGAGAAATCTTGGTAATATTCCATCCTCCAATTTCAATTGATCCGGCAGTCGGACGCTCCTCGGCAATCAGCATTTTCACAAGTGTTGTTTTTCCAGTGCCACTCTGTCCTACAACTGACACAAATTCGCCTGGTTCAATATGAAGACTTACTTCATTCAAACCAATACTGTCGTGAGAGTAGTGTTTGCTTACGTTTTTGAGCGTAATCATAAAAAAATATACAAGTGAAATATAGTATAACATACACAGATATTGCGGCACAATATTTCCACCAATATTCCCTTTACGATGTACAGAAAATAATTAGTGTCGGATCAAGCTACGCATTGCCTGATCCGACTTCTCCTAGATTCACCAGTACTCCTACACCCAGCCTTGCTGTGCGTTCAGCGAGGATGGGTTCAGTTGACGAGCAGCTTCTTGTCGAGGAACGCTTTGCCGTGGCCGAGCGAGGTATTCACCTCGATGCCCTGCTTGCAGAGCCCATCAACGTCCTGCTTGCAGGCGCTCGCGGTCCAGACCTTGATCTGCTTCGTGAGCAGGCACACGAGCTCAGGCGCGCCAGTCTGCTTAGCCGTGACATTACCACGATTGAAGACTGCCGCGACCGCGACGACTCGACCGCCGTAACGCTCGATCATCCGGACGACATCTGCGACCGAGCCACCAGTCGAGAGCACGTCTTCGACCACGAGCACCTCCTTCCCTGAGACCAGGGAGGGATCCTCGAGATAGAAGTCACGCTTCTCAGTCCCAGCCTTCTTGGCCGGAATCCCGATGACGTCAGTCGATGCAGTGATCGAGAGCAGGCCCGCGAGAATACCAGCGATCCGGGTGCCGCCGGTCTCTGGACCGACGACGACCTCGATCTGGTAGTCCCTCGCCACCTTCTGCTCCATCCACGACACGAGCTTGACCATCACCTCGTCGGAGACGCCCTTGATGTTGGCGTACCCGTCGCTGTGATCACCCGAACCCTTGCTCCCATCCCCTCCGCTCGAGAGTACGACATGGGTGCCGGTCACGATTGCTCCTGCATTCACGAGGAGCTCGTACACTTCCTGTTCTGCTGAATTCATGTCACCCCCAGTATTGCTGTTTCAGACCCTCATCGCGTGGTAGAGGTTCTCCGTGTACTCCAGCGCCTTTTGGCGACAGTCATCAGCGTAGATGAGGTCGCTTGAGACGTTGAAGATTGCCCCAGTGCGGTGACTATTGCGAGCAGCCTTGGCAGCTGCCTTGATGTCACCACCCTGTTTGCCGATCCCCGGAACGAGAAACGGCATGTCATCCCCGACGATCAGACGGCCTTGAGCCGCTTCTTCGGGGTACGTTGCGCCGAATACGAGGCCGCAGTTCTTGGCCTGGTTCCAGTGGTTCGCCACTAGACCAGTCACGAACTCCCAGTACTTCTCTGTCTCGGTCACCCGACCGTGAGCATCCTTCCCCTTCACGACCTCGACGTCCTGCATCTCTTCTGCGCCTGGATTGGACGTCCTGGCGAGGAAGAAGCAGTGTAGGTCGGAATCGAGGAACGGCTGC
>DAORJA010000012.1:0-19769 GCA_035438805.1 Candidatus Magasanikiibacteriota bacterium | reverse complement strand
GACCCAACCTGTTCAAACGGTGCTTCAGATTATCCAACGTGTACACCTCCGCAACCACCAACATGCTCCAACGGTGCTTCAGACTATCCAACCTGTACTGTACCACCGGATCCAACATGTTCGAATGGAGCATCTGATTACCCAACCTGTACACAGCCGCCCGACCCAACCTGTTCAAACGGTGCTTCAGATTATCCAACGTGTACACCATCGACAGATGGACTCCCTGGTGATGGAGGAGAGAATTCTGGTGAGGGTGATGGCGGTGACGGAGGCGGAGCTGAATCAGAGATTATTTCAAATATCAAAGACTCAGTCGGAGTAGTTACTGACGCAACTATTTCTGTATTAAAAGATGTCGGTGAAACATTGATTGAAATTCCTGGGGTTAAAACAGTGGTTGATGCTGCTCGTGTTGCAATTGAAAAAACAGGAAGAGTAATTGATAATCCAACGGTTGAAAAAGTAGATGAAACGGTTGCAGCTCCTATATTAGCGGCTACTGCAGTCGTAAATGTGGTAGTGGGCGGCGTAACATTACTTTCACAAATTCTCATATTCTTGCGTTTGTTGTTTTTACAGCCATTATTACTGCTGTTTAAACGTCGCAAACAGAAGACATGGGGGACGGTTTTCAATACCTATACCAAGCAGCCATTGGATTTGGCTATGGTTCGATTGGTACATGGAGAGAATGATAAAATTGTACGCACTCAAGTGACTGATGCCCAAGGTCGTTATTTTATGGCTGCAGGAAGCGGTACATATCTACTCAAAACTACCAAAGAAGGTTTTGGCCCACATAGCTCTATTCATGATGAAGATTCCGTGTACTCAAACCTGTACCATGGAGAAAAACTTGAATTAAGAGGAAAAGAAAGTGAACTTAATTACAATATTCCATTGGAACCGGTATATGAGGAAAAGAGTACTGCGAGTATTATCAAAGAATATACACGTAGGATGCTTCAGAAAACATTAAGTCTTATTGGTGCTATTGCAACCATCGTATCTCTTATTATTTCACCTACTGTGTGGATGGGAGGGTTATTGGTGGTACACCTCTTACTTTACATCGTCATGAAGCGGTTTGCTGCTAAAAAAGTTAAAGGTGATCATGGACAAGTGGTTGAAACAAAAACTAAAAAGCCACTGAAGAAGGTGGTAATACGTGTATTTGATAATGCGTATAATAAGCTTGTTGATACAGCTATTACCGACAATGATGGCAACTATGCAATTCTTGTGGGACCGAGCATCTATTACATTACTGCAGAAAAAGAAGGGTACGTACGTTACCAATCACCAATCATTGACCTTTCAAGCGAGAAGACTGCGGGAATTGGTGGGGTCATTGCAGAAAATGTGTTTTTAGAATCTCTAAGTGAAAAGAAACCTGAATAATGCAGATAAGTATTTTCAGAAAAAACGCAGATGTGTTATACTATTACCATCTATGAAATTAAACGGAAAAAAAAGTGAACACAAGAAGAGTAGTGCACGAGAGTCTGCACACATTTTATGGTTTGAGGAAATTGGAATCAAAGATATTCCTTTGGTTGGTGGGAAAAATGCATCTCTCGGTGAGATGTACACAGGTCTCAAATCAAAAAATATAGCAGTTCCTAATGGTTTTGCAATTACCGCGAAAGCATATTGGGATTTTTTTGAGGCTCATGGACTTGATAAGATAATAAAGAGGGAAATTAAGGGATTAAATGTACTTAAAATCAAAGATTTGAATAGAGTAGGGAAAAAGATACGCTCGCTCATTATTAATGCAAAATTTCCTGACGATTTACAAAAAGAAATTATTGATTCATACGAATCATTGAAAAAACAAGAAAAAACCACACATCTTTCAGTAGCGGTACGGTCAAGCGCAACTGCGGAAGACTTGCCAGATGCAAGCTTTGCAGGGCAGCAAGAAACGTACCTTAATATTGAAGGTCATGAAGAACTATTAATTGCAGTAAAAAAATGTATTGCGTCTCTATTTACTGACCGCGCTATTTCATATCGCGAGACCAAAGGATTTGATCATCTAGCTGTTGCTCTTTCAGTTACGGTGCAGACCATGGTTCGATCAGATCTCGGAGTTTCCGGCGTAATGTTTACCATTGATACTGAATCTGGTTTTCCAGGTGTCGTGCTTATCAATGCGTCATATGGTCTTGGTGAATATATTGTGAAGGGTCAGGTTACGCCTGATCAGTTTTACGTATTTAAAGAAGGGGTCAGAAAAGGAAAATCAGCTATTATTAGTAGAATTTTTGGATCAAAAGAAGTGAAATTAGTGTATGGAAAACGTTTAACTACTCAGAATATCGTTCCAGCTGCTGATCGCCATAAACTGTGTATTTCAGATGAAGATGTACTCACTCTTGCAAAATGGGGAATGGAAATTGAAAAATTTTATAATAAAGCCCAGGATATTGAATGGGCAAAAGATGGTGCTACAGGAAAATTATTTATTGTACAGGCACGACCTGAAACAGTGCAGTCTCAAGCAGACCATGCGGTCATAGAATCATACGAGCTTAAAGAAAAGGGTAAATTAATTGCTCGCGGTACGTCAATCGGACAAAAAATTGGCGCTGGTACTGCACGTATTATTAATGATCCTCGCGACATGAAATTGTTTAAGAAAGGTGAGGTATTGGTAACTCGAATTACTGATCCAGATTGGGAGCCAATTATGCGTTTGGCGAGTGCTATTGTGACTGAGCAGGGAGGTAAAACAAGTCATGCTGCAATTGTATCTCGTGAATTAGGAGTTCCATGTGTTGTTGGTACCAAGCAGGCTCGGGCGCTGATAAAGACAGGTGTCAAAGTAACAGTATCATGTGCTGAGAGTGAGGAAGGTCATATCTACAAAGGAATGCTTCCCTTTGAAGTAAAGAAAACAACAATTACTGACATTGCCAAGACGAAGACTAAAATCATGATGAATGTAGGAGACCCTGACCATGCATTTGCGTTGTCATACTTGCCAAATGATGGTGTAGGTCTTGCACGTGAAGAATTTATTTTTTCAAACTTTATCAGAATCCATCCACAAGCGCTTCTTAATTTCGATAAGTTGAAGGATAAGAAGGCAAAGAAAAAGATTACAGAATTAACAATAGGGTATAAGGATAAGCGTCAGTATGGAGTCGATAAGCTTGCTGATGGTATTGCGCGTATTGCTTCAGCATTTTATCCCCGCGACGTGATTGTGCGTCTGTCAGATTTCAAGACCAATGAATATGCGACCCTAATTGGTGGGGCAGAATTTGAACCAAAAGAAGAAAATCCAATGATCGGATGGCGCGGAGCATCACGATATTATTCAGAAGAATACAAAAAAGCATTTGGAATTGAATGTGAAGCTTTGAAAAAAGTGCGAAGTGAGTGGGGATTAGATAATGTGATCGTGATGGTTCCTTTTTGTCGTACTCCGGAAGAAGGAAGAAATGTATTGAAGACCATGGCAGATTTTGGACTAAAACAAGGGGAGGATAAATTAAAAGTGTATGTCATGTGTGAGATTCCATCGAACGTGATTCTTGCTGAAGAGTTTGCAAAAATTTTCGATGGATTCAGTATTGGATCAAATGACTTGACCCAGCTCACACTCGGAGTAGATCGTGATTCAGCTCTTGTAAGTCATGTGTATGACGAGAAGAATAATGCAGTGATGACACTTATCAAGCAAGTAATCAAAGTAGCTCATAAGCATAAACGAAAAATCGGTATTTGCGGTCAGGCACCAAGTGATTATCCTGAATTTGCAGAATTTCTGGTGCGTGAAGGAATTGATAGTATTTCACTCAACCCAGATACCGTATTAGCAACTCGTGCACGTATTGCAAAAACAGAGAAAAAAGTAGGTACAAATAGAGGTTCAACCAATCCTACATTCTTAGCACTCGTTTTTGTACTCGGATTATGTGCTGCAAGTATGATATTGCTTGGTGGTGGTTGTCGAGCGATCAAATCTGAAACATCAATAAATACCACTGCTGCTGGAGAGCTAAGTCCAGCGCAAGTACGAGCTCAGTTTGAAGCGAGAGCATTGAGCAAAGCAGAAGAAAGTATTGAGTCCAAGCGAAGTACGATGACAATTTCATCTCTCGGATCATTCAAAGTTTCATATCCTCAGTCATGGGGAGTTGAAGAACTTTCCGGTACTCCTGGGTATATGTTTTCGAATCTTGAGTCAAAGGCGCAAGTAGTCGTAGTAAAGCAGAAAAAAACTTCTGGTGCATCTTCGGGAGCAGGAAAAGTAGACAAGAATACAGCGAGTTCATACATCGTGGTGAATGGAAATACTCTAGAAGTTGAATATCGAAAAACTGAAGAAGGGACTGTACTAAATGCCGTGCATATCCCTCTAACTGAGGAAGATGAATTATTTGTATACGGTACGCCAGGAGAAGAATTTAACAATATTGTTGAAAGTTTCACTTTCTCTGATCCGGTGATTGGTTCTACGACTAGTCTGCCTGATTCTGGAGAAGCCTGTATACATGTGATTACTGATTCAGGAGAGAGTGATGCGATTAGTTGCTACTAGTATTATAATGAAAACACCCCTGAAAAGGGTGTTTTTGTAATATAAAGCTTTTATTGAATAAAACGTAAAAAATTGCTATTCTACATAGTAGAAATATGAAATTACTAAGAAAGTATGTTGTTACTGTTATCTTGTGTGTGATCACAGTTTTTTCAGTTTTAGGAAGACCAGTATATACTTCAATCGAAGAACAAAAAGAACTGCAGCAAGAGCTTAAAAATATTGAAGCAGAGATTGGAAAACTGGAAAAAGAGCTTGCGACTACCAAAGGTGAAAAGAAAACACTTACGAATAAAATTCAACAATTGAAGCAAGAACAAAATAAAATAAAACTTCAGATACAGGCGACTAGTCTGCATATTAAAGATTTGGAAGATAAGATCGAAGTAACATTAGACGATATACAAAAAAATCAAGAAAAAAGTACTGAGCTTAAAAATAATTTAGGTGTATTACTTCGGCTTCTATATCAGAGAAATCAAGAAGCTCGGGCATTTCGATTAATACTACAGGGAAAGCTGAGCGATGCCATTGTTGAAGTGAGGAACCTGGAGCGCTTATCTGATTCAATTGGGGAATTGCTTGATGACGCAAAGAAAGTGCGAAAAGAACTCGAAGTTCAAAAAGAAGCATATGCGCTTGATCAGGAAGACGCAAGTGAACTTTTGAAACTTGCTGAAGCACAAGGAAACGCTCTCAATGGGAAATTGGTTGAACAAAGTGAGCTATTGAAAAATACACAAGGTAAAGAAGAAAATTATCAGAGTCAGCTTCAAGGTAACAAAAAACGTGCTGCAGAAATTAAAAGTCGAATTTATGAGCTTCTAGATGTGGGTACTCAGATTACCTTTGGTGAAGCAGTGACTATTGCTGAATGGGTGCAGGGACAGACAGGTGTGCCTACTTCGCTTCAGCTTGCAATTCTAACTCAAGAATCAAATTTGGGAAAAAATGTAGGTACGTGTAATCGTCTGGGTGATCCACCAGAAAAAAGTTGGAAAGTGATTATGAAGCCTGAGCGTGATCAGGAGCCATTCAAAAAGATTACTAAGGAACTCGAAAAAGATCCCGATATCACTCCAGTATCATGTCCAATGCGGAATAAAGATGGTAGTCAGCTGGGATGGGGAGGAGCAATGGGGCCGGCACAGTTTATTCCTTCTACCTGGATGGGATATAAGGATAAAGTATCAGCAATCACTGGTAAAACTCCTGCAGATCCATGGGATATTCGTGATGCATTTTTAGCTTCAGCTCTTCTTCTCAAAGCAAATGGGGCAGATGGCACTCGTGATGGAAATTGGAAAGCAGCAATGCGCTATTTTTCAGGTGGCACTAATCCCAAATATAGTTTCTACGGAGATAATGTACTCGCATTGGCAGATAAATACGAAGAAGACATCAAAGCTCTGAAGTAGTAAGTATTTTTAAAATTGTCTCATAATCCACAATACTTCATTCGGGTATGTAGGGATTACAGTGCCATTATAAAAATATAATTTTCGGTAGGTGGAGGTGGTGGAGTACCAACGAGCAGTCTTAGGATTATCTCCACATAGGTTTAGTGCAACTACATCAATTGCTTCATCAAAATCTGCAAAGGGAATCGTAGCACCTCCCCAGCCAAAAGGATTATTATATTGCATGCGTTTACCTCCAGTTGATTCACGTACTGCAATTGCAGGGAGTAGACGCCAATCCATGCCGCATCGGTCAGCTGCAGCTACAAATTGCTTGCCGTGTCCTTCAAGAGGCATGTTGTGTTTTTCAAAATAAGCATCAATTCGGTCTGCTCGATCATCAACAAACTCTGGTTTCGTATATACTCGAGCTATAATATAAATCGTAAGTCCACCAAGAATACTTATAGCGAGTATCATGCTCATGAGATGTCTGCGATATCGAAGAAATAGTACGGGAAATACAGGATGTTTTTTGGCGCGACGAGTTTTTTTCTTGTGAGTAGTTGGTGTAATTCTTTTTTTTGAACGCGGCATACGATCATTAGTACACAAGTAGTATAACATAAAACACACCGATCATGGTGTGTTTTTGTGTGTATCTCTAATGCAGATTAGAGTTTGCCCAAGTTCAATTCTTCAGTCATTCGGATTTGTTCTACAAATTCAGGCATGTGAGAGACGAGAATAATTGTTCCTTCATATTCATTGATTGCTTGTGCAATTACCGGAATATGGCGGAAGTTAATATGGTTGGTGGGTTCATCGAGAATAAGAAGTCCAGGTTTTTGAAGTACAAAGCGGGCATAGCAGAGCAAACCTTTTTGTCCTTCTGAAAGAGATCCAACGGTGTTTTTCATGAGATCAGAGGTCAAAAGAAATTGCGCGCCAGTCGCATAAATTTCTTGGTTATCAGGGACATCCATCATTTCAGCGAGAGAATCATATACAGTCGCTTCAAAATCAAGCCCAGAAAAATCTTGTCGGTAGTATCCAATTTTTATTCCAGGAGCAATCGTTGCGTGATCAGCTGGTTCAAGTGCAAGCTCTTTTAGTAGAGTGCTTTTTCCGACCCCATTTGGTCCTACAATCTGCAAGCGATTTCCTTTCCAGAGTTTAATGTCTACTTTTTTACTGACACGCTTATGATTAATAATGGCGCCTACGCTTGAAATTGCTACGACTACTTCAGACCACTGTTGTGCCGGAATAGTAAATGGGCGGATGGTTTTGTCATCACGCTTTACATCGACCATATTATCTTCATCTTCTTCTACTTGGTCTTTCAGTTTACTTGCAAGCTTGCGCATCTTACCTCCCTTGTGGGCAAAGAAGTTTACTTTGTCTTTTTTATCCTGGATATTTTTTCTGAGCTGCGCGTTCTTTCTTTCTTCTCGTTCAATTTGCGCTTTGATCTCTTCGATTACGTCAAAGTAGTTTCCTACGTATTGCTCAACTTTTTTGGTATGAAAATCCACATTCAAGACTCCATCAGTAAATGAGTTCAAGAATGTTGCGTCATGGGAGATAACGATAACTGTGCCTTCATACATCATGAGGAATCCAGTAAGATGTGCAATTCCGTCTGCATCAAGGTTATTAGTAGGCTCATCAAGAAGCAAAATATCAGGCTTCTGGATCAGTGCGTACGCGAGGAGTAATCGTGCATGCTGTCCGCCTGACAGCTCTTTTATTTTTTTCTCGAGTGGTATCGAAAGGTCAACTACAGAAAGTACATCTGTCACCAATTTTTCAAGATTATAGAGATGTTCAGAAAAAGCAGTAGCAAAATATTCCAAAATGTTTAATTCAAAAAATTCTTTAGGCATGACCTGGAGTCCAATAGCGATAGTCGCATTGTCAGTGATATGTATGCTGCCTGAGTTTGGCTTGAGTACGTCAGGTCTGGTCGAGCCAGAGGCGCCAAGAATAAGCTTGAATATCGTACTCTTGCCCACACCGTTTTGTCCCATGATGGTAATTTTTGCATTTTTACGAACTGAAAAAGAAGCATCATCAAGAATTTGCTTGTCATCATTATAGGAAAATGAAACGTTATCAAAACGTACAATAACATTACCGTGACTCATAGTAAAAATATCTTCTAAAATAAATAACTCGCACGTAGGGAGTTATTCTTGTGGACAGGTTTCAGTAAAACAATAAGCGGGCTGGACGGGACTCGAACCCGCAACTTCTGCCGTGACAGGGCAGTGCTCTAACCAGTTGAACTACCAGCCCGCTTATTGTTTTACACATGTAAGGTGAAGACCGGATCTGCTTATTTCTTCGTTGCAGCTGCGGCCTTGCGTACGCGCTTCAACTTTTTTTTGTCGCGTGTAACTTTGTCCACTTTCCACTGTGCCTTCATTTTATTTCTCATTTTTTTGCGCATTCCCATAGTAGGTAGAGATAACCGATTAAATATTCTGTGAATGAAATATATGATACGTTTTTTTTACACTTTTGTCAATATCTAGAGCCTTCCATAAAACAAAAGACCCTTGGTGTGTCCGGCGCGGCAAGGGAACGAAGGAGGGGGCGTTCCCGCCATCGCCAAACACACGAAAGGTCTTTAATACAACGACAACTAATACTAACAAAAGGGGATAGGGCTGTCAAGCTAATTTTCAGCATAAAAAATCTCCTTTGCAAAGGAGATTTTTATTTTTTTTAGGCTACTGCTTTGGCAATTGCAGCGAATACTTTTGGATGCTTTTCTGCAATCTGTGAGAGTGCTTTGCGGTCAAGAGTGATGCCATTTTTCTTGAGAGCTCCCATGAATGCGCTATATGACATTCCATGTTTGCGAATCTCAGCATTGATCTTTACCTGCCAAAGGTTTCGTGTGGTACGCTTTTTGTTGCGTCGATCACGATATGCGTGTGCTCCAGCTTTGGTATCTGCAGTTTTTGCAAGTTTCAATAATTTTCTGCGACCGCCTTCAAATCCTTTCACGCGTTTGAGAATGTTTGAACGTCTCTTCGCATGTCGCATTCCTCGTTTTACTCGTGGCATACTAACTTAAATAAGACTGTTAATTTATTTTGAAGCGTAAGGGAGCGCTTTCAATACTGTGCGCTGCAATGGGGTTGAGGTTCCTCGGTCCCGGCGTTTGTTTCTGCGCACACTTCCTGATTCGCGGGAATTAAAATGATCCTGACCGTCAGTACGTTTGAGGACTTTCAATCCATGCTTTCGTGATTTCTTTACTTGAAATCTTTTTGCCGTAGCTTTGTGGGTTTTGAGTTTAGGCATACAAATTCGTTATGTGGGGGCTAGTATATAGTATTTCGTGTCAGGAGTCAAGGGGCTATTTGCGTGTAACCACCGCAGTGACTTTTTTACCTTGTCTAGTGATTTCTTGCTCAAATTTTACCGGGATCTTTGGTTCAAGCTTTTTGATCATGGTATCAATGATTTCATTAGCCAAATCACCTCGGGCATTCTCTCGGCCTTTGAGGACTACCTCAAGTCGTACTTTGTCCCCACGTAAGAGGAATTTCTCAGCCTGGTCTGCTTTGATCGTGAGGTCATGATCACTAATACGGATAGAGAGGCGCACACCCTTGATTTCACTCACATGTGAATGAGCTTTTTGTTTGCGTGCTTCTTTTTCTTTTTGGTACTTAAATTCAGTAAAATCAATCAGTTTTACTACAGGTGGGGTACTCTTAGGATTGATTTCTACAAGATCAAGCTCTCGTTCAGCTGCAAGAGCAAGTGCTTCTCCTGCGGTCATGACATTGATTCGCTTACCTTCTTCATCGAGAACCATTACTTCAGGTGAGTCAATTTCTTGGTTTTTTCGGTAATGTGCTATGAGCGGCTTATCTGGTCTTTTTTTACGAGAAATTCGCATACGTATAGTTAAGGCAAAAAGTGAAAATTAAACAGATTGAAAATGATTAGAGATATCGCTGGTGATATCTATTTTGTGGAGATGCCGGGAGTTGAACCCGGGTCTAGACGGGTTACCCCGATACTCTACATGTATATCGATATTTGGCATTTCACATACGAATATGAAACATCGAAAAATATCGTATGCTATCGCATGAATAGTTCAACGAATCCTCATACGAATAGGATTCGTCTACGCTCGAGGGTTGGTTGGCACCGCGAGTCCACTATCGAGTATCATGGGTGCGATGGTCGTAGTGATTTAGGCTACAACAGAAGCAAAACTAGGCATACTGAAAGCTTTCGCTACAGTATTTTTAGCTCGCTCGAACAAGTTTGCACTTGTGGAATTGCCTATTTGTTACAGAGACAGGCACTCTGACATGCATATACAAGATAACAGATTCCATCTATCGAAGCCTGTCATCCCCATTGGTCTTTTGTAAAGGGCAGTGATCACTAGTCGTCTCTACCATGCTTTAACATTCTTTGGAGAGATCGTTTGCCTTCTCGCTCTTTTATCGTACGGCGCTTGTCATGGATTTTTTTACCCTTAGCAATGCCGATCTCGAGTTTGATCAAAGTTCCCTTAGTATAGAGGGAAAGTGGCACGATTGTCAAGCCTTTTTCCTCTGTTTTTCCGCGTAAATAATTGATTTCTTTGGCACTGAGGAGCAGTTTTCTGGTGGCATCTGGGATATAGTGAGGGTTTGTTGCATACGGGTAAGCCCCAATATGCATATTGACGATAGTAGCACCTCGACCTCGGACCATAACAAAACTCCCATCTAATTTTGCACTGCCTTGGCGGATAGATTTTACTTCAGCTCCAGTTAATACCAAGCCTGCCTCGAGCCTTTCGAGGATTTCATAGTCAAATCGTGCTTTTTTGTGTGTTGCAAATATAGGCATAATCAGAGCTCAGTATAGCGTATTTTTGCTATTTTGCAAGATAAAGGAGAAATGTGTATACTTACCGATGCTTTATACTATATCTAGATTATATGGATACAGAATTGTCGTCTACCAAAAAAATACCCGCAATCATGTGGATCATTCTCGCTGTAGCGTTGGTTGCAGTGAGTATGCTTGGAATATGGGCATTCCGTCATAGAGGTGAAATCTTACCAAGTAGATTCGGTGGCATGTCTGGTACTAGCGAAGATGCTGCTGCGCCGCTGACAGAAAAAGAAATCAAAGATCGGTATGTGGCGTCACTGACTGAGCTTGCGACCGAGGTACAGACTATGAATGTGGCGAATCAAACCGAATTAGTAGAAACAGTGGAGGAAAAACTAATGGAGGTGCGGGTGCCAGGTGAGCGGAGAGAGGTGTTTATACAGACATTTTTGGCAATTGGAAAATTAAGAGAAACAGGAGAAAATAGCGAGGCTCTAAAAACAAAAATTCTTCAATTGATTAACTCATTACGTGCTTCGGCGTAAGTACTGCAACTCCGTAGTGGCTATGAATAAATCGTTTACTATCAAAATAATTTCATGGCTCTTACCGTGCCTCGTTCTTCTTACTATTTTATTATTTCCAGATTTATTTGTTGCACTGCTTGCAAGTGTGGCGTGGTTTGGATATGTGGCGTATGTGGGGATTGTGTATCGGAGTCAGGTGTATGAATTGCTTGCACAAGTCTTCACCATGTTTTCATTTCTGTGGTTGTTGTTCCTAGTTGAATCAGTAGTACTGCGATGGTTCTTGATTGCAGTCTCTGTACCAATTTTTTTCTTTTTGATTTGGATGAGTTCAGAGCTTACTGGGAGATTGGTACATATTCAGGAAAAACCACTTCGTCGTATGCGCATGATGATTCATGTGTTTAATATGTATGCTGGTTGTTTGGCGCTGTTTGCGATAAATATTTTTTTTCCAGGAATTCCTTTTATTGTGGTTGCTGTTGTTGGGGGAATCTATGCAGCAATCATCTCATTACTTATTTGGAAATTGTATTTCAAAGTTCCGATTCGTGAATTTACACTACCGTTACTTGTGGTAGGATTGGGAGTAACTGAGCTGATATGGGCACTTCACTTGATGCCATTTGGGTATTTGGCACAAGGCCTGCTTGTTGTATGGATTTGGTACGTGTTGCAGCTTTTGATCCGTTTCCATCGAAGTCCTCGGGGAATCATATGGAAGGAACAGTTGGTATTTTTGTGCACCAATGCACTATTGTTTACAGGGGTACTCGTATTTATTCGTTGGGTTTGAGAAGTGCGGTATATTTATTAGAATAATTTGTATTAATTTTGTATGTCCCATCCTCCACATCTACCGCTTCCTGAAAAAAAATCTCCAGCACAAGCAGAAAGAGTGTATATTGTGCTCGTAAGTGTGTTTTTGTCTCTTGCTGCAGGAATGGTGGGTGCTCTTAGTGTATTCGCGTGGATTGTTCCAGGTGGATATGCTGAGGGTGGAATACTAGTATCTCGTGGTCAAAATGGTTTTGGTACAGCATTGTATACTGAACCAGAAGCTTCGGTGGTGCGAAAAGTAAAAAATGTTACCACTGAAGTATTTCTCAAAAATCAGATTCTTCCAAACGGGTATTACGGAGAAGGGGCACTGGTGGGTAGTGGGATCATGTTGACGTCCAATGGATGGGGTGTGGTGTATGCACCGCAATTGACAAGTGCAGGAGTGATCCCAGGACTCATGGTGAGAGACATACAAGGTATTTGGTACACGCCAGATACAGTTATTGCAGACAAAAAAAATAGTTTGGTATATTTCAAACTCACCGGAAACGAATTTTATGTAACCTCATTTCCTGATTGGCGCACACTCACCACAGGGCGAGAGATTTGGACATACAATGGTCGTGAATGGAGAGGTCGGATTATAGGTGAGATAGAGAGTATTTCAAATGAAAAATTATTTGCTGCTGCAGACGAACGTAGGCGTTTTGTATTATCACCACTTAGTTCAGTAAATTCGGGAGTAGTGCTTTCGGCTGCTGGGGATTTTCTCGGATTTAGTGATGCGGGTGGTATGTTACATGATGCGTGGATTATCCAGTACTCAATTCCAGGATTGCTTGATTCAGGTGCAATTGAAAAAGTAGAAGTAGAGTGGAAGGGTTCAATGGTTGAGACAGTAGAAGAAGGAAAATTGGTCAAAGGATTTTTGGTGGATCAAGTGGGAAAAATAACAACAAATGGACTCAAGCGAGGGGATATTGTGCGTGCGATTAATGGGACTGCAGTGACTGAGATGAATCTGTATCGCCTAGTCAGAGAGATGCCTCTAAACGCGACGATATGGAGAGAAGGACAAGTATTTGATATACTAGTGCAGTAGGTAAATTCAAAACGTAAAATTCAAAGCTCAAAATTGAAACTGAAAACTAAAAAGTTTTAAGCTTTACGTTATAGTTTTGAATTTTGACATTTGAGTTTTGAGATTAATATTCTTATTTCCATCACTATTTAACTTTAGCATACTATGGACCTCCCTATGACTCATTCACCGATGAAACGTCTCGCACGTTCAAAGAAATTACTTGTTGCGATTGGAATACTGTGTGGTCTGACTGCTGGAGGAGTCACTTTAGCTTTCCCACTCAAATATCGCGCAGATGCACAGGTCTATATTCTTTCCCAGGCACGATTTGGAGTTGATCCATATACGGTAGCAAAATCAGGAGAACGAATTGCCGAGAATCTAGCGCAGATCATGAAGACTGAAGATTTTTATGAAAAGACAAAATCAGAAACTAGTTACTCAGTGGATTGGAGTTATTTTGAAAACAAGACCTTGAGAGATCGAAAAAAAACATGGGAGAAAACGATTGATCCAGCTGTAGTCTATGGATCGAGTGTTCTCACGGTGAGTGCATATCACCAAGAACCTGCGCAAGCAATAGCGATTGCTGGTGCTGCAGCGAGTGCTCTAGTGACTAAAACAAGTGAATACGTAGGTGGTGATGTATCAATCCGATTGGTGAGCCGTCCTATCGCCACACAATTTCCTGTAAAACCAAATCCACTAGTAAACGCGTTTTTTGGAGCTGGGGTAGGAATGTTATTTGCAGCCCTCTTATTACTTAGAAAATAGTTACTAATTTTTTTCTATGTCTGCTCCGTTGTATTTTATTGATGAGTATATCGAAAAAGTGTTAGCACGTGAAAAGACAAACTTATCTGAAGAAGAAAAAAAGATGTATACCGAGCGTCTGAGTCTTCTTTTGGAGGAAAAATTAGGCGCAGAACTCATGGAAAGATTAAACGATGCGCAGCTAGATACGTTTGAAAAATTATTTTCAAACGCAGAAACGACTGGGGAAGAATGGAGTATGTTTTGGAATGAAAACATTCCGAATTTTTCTGATTTTGTGCGTGATCGATTGGAATCATTTAGTGCTCGATTACATGAACTTTTGAAAAAATAGATATGGCACGTATAAAAGATTTTGGTATACAGAAATCAGCACTTCATGAAGCGGATATGCTTCTTGGCGAGTACGAGGAATTATTGGTAGAAATTAGAGATTTGAAAAAGAAAGCGATTCGTCTGTATGCCGAAATGGAGAGAGATCAGAACAAATCAAAAGTCGTCCAAACACTTGGAAAAATTTTAGAAATTCCTGAATAAATTATTTTTTTAAATCTCTGTGTATGTTAACGACATCTCCTGAGCAATCACCAATGCGAGGATCAAAAAAAAGAAAAATAAGTGCACCAGAAATTACGGTTCGAAAGACAAGTGAAAAAAATGAGGAGAATCGTAGAGAGATTACTGGAAAGATGGAGAGTCATTCTGAAGCTTGGGAACATGCAAAAAATCTTGAGGGTAAAATAAAGAGACTCAAGGAGCGTTTAAAAGACATGGAAGATATTAAAGAGATTGAAGAAATGCTTGCGCAGGTGCATACTCATTTTTCAGAATTTTCAAAAAAGAGTTTGGCATATGAAAATAAACTGGGTTCTATTACTGAAGAACTCGATAATCGCCGTAAAGTTGCTGAATTGAAGTTAGCTCGTCTCAATCAGCGTATGGTACGTCTGTTAGAAAAACTTGGACAACCAGTAGGAGAAGCTTTTATAAAATATAAAAATTTTAAACCAACGATCGATACAGAAAGATCTCAGCGAGTTGCTGGATTAAAAAACGATTCTAAAAAGACAATAGAATACGAAGATAAAGAAGGGCAATCTCGTGTTAATAATACGGCTGAGCGTTTATTGAAAGGAATTGGTTTTGATGATGCACTTATAGTAGATAAAGAAGAGAGTCCTATGAAGCACGAGGAAACAAAACCTGATATCAAAGTTGGAGGTATCGATGTTATTCAGCCACCTGAAAATTATTCCGAAGGGCAATTGGGAGATTCAGAAATCGGTGGAGTGAATACTGTTGCTGCAGGAGAGGCAAAAGCACCAGAGGAGAAAAAAATAGAACCTGCATTTGACGCAGATGATTATAATAAAAGATGGGAGCAGATACAAAAAAGTGGAGCATGGGACAGAGTTCGAGATTTAGAAAAAAATAATGCTGATGTGTGGGTCAAGCGTACAAGTGGTGAGTGGCAGAAGGGCAAAATTGTCGATATTCCAGGAACACGAGTAGTGGTTGAGTTTGTAGATACGGATGGAAAGAAAAAAGGAAAAGCAGTACGCACTGAAGAGTTTTTGAAGTGGCAAGATGAGTACGAAAATATTTCAAAAGGATCAGCGCATACGCCATCGGAGGAAAAAGTAGGGTCTCACGAAGCCATTCCTGACTCTATCCAGATTAGTGCAGGCGGAAAAACATATAAATTCGGCTGGCATGAACAGATAGTCTATACTACGGCAAAGGGTGACAAACTCGATTGTATTGTGCTTGGAAAATCAAAGGATGAGAATAAACCTGGGCTTATTTTGAAATACCTTGAAAAAGATCCTAAAAAAAAGGGAAGAGTGTTTGCTGTAGGAGCTGATAGTATTGCAAAACGAGTCGATCTACGTAATCGAGAAGTAGGGCAGGCCCAAACTGAGTCAAAAGAAAGTCACGAAGAAGTGTTCAAAAAATTACATGCCTCAGCAGAGATGGAAAGTGAGCGGCAAGAAAAAAAACTCAAAGAAGCAGAAAAGAAAAAAGCTGAGGAATTGAGCGAGTTACTGGGACAGGCTGGAGAGTGGGAAGAAGATGAGACTATTTTTAAACGTGAAAAAGTACCCACTGCACGTGCCCATGGAAAAACCACATGGCCAGATGGTAGTGAAATAGACACACGAGAGGAAAGTGAAAGAAAAATCAGAAAAGTGATTGGGGATGCAAAGGAAGATCTTCGTGATGAAATGAAAAATGATTATACGGAGTTTAAAGAGCGACACGCAAAAAAGAAATTTGAAGAAGAGTATGCTCGGGAAGCAGATAGAATTTCTAATGAAGTGAATTTGAACGCTCAGAGAGCTAAATATGCTGCTGAACAAAAACTTCCTCAGTCTGAAGAAAACAAGCAAGAAGAGTCTGCGGTACTGAAGGGTGATGAATTTATTGAAAAGTGGTTTCCGAAAAAAAATAAGGATGAGGTGGTAAAAAACACGAGTACTCCATCACCTGATGTATACGCAGCCCGTGATGAACGTGTACAAAATCAATCACCAGTTGTAGCGCGTGAACGGAAAACATACAAAGAAGTCTCAGAAAAAAAGGCGATACAGATGATTAATGAAGTTGCGGAAGCATTTGAAAAATCATGGGGCGGATTGAATATGATGGTAGTGGAAAAACAAAAAACCGGATGGTTTAAAAGTAAAAAAGTAGAACGAGAAATGACGGATGAAGAAAAAAAAGCCCAATTAGAAACATGGCTCGATAAAGTAGAGCAAGCATTCGATTCACTCGATAAGAGAAAAGATAAAACCAATTTGGAGAAGCCAGTACTTGCGTGGCATACAGCACACACACTGATACGCAAATTAGGAATCGAATTGGGACACATAGGTAATGAGATACAAAACGCCGCATTGGATCGAGCATTTGCCACCATGGATGCTGAAGTCGAGGAGACTCGTGAACGTCTCGAGGAAAAACAGAAAAAGAGAAATGGTGGAAAATTGAGAGCAGGTATTGCAAATTGGGCAACAAGGATTGCTTTGGGTACAGCAGGAGCTGCTGGATTGGCGGCAGGGGCAGGTACCTATATGGCTGGACACGAGTCACGTCCAAATAGTGTTGCGCATACAGATATAGAAGAAGGTCGCGCACTCTCACGACTTGAGAGAGAAAATACAAAGCAATCAATAACGATAGCTGGAGAAACGCAGTCTACACAAACTGCGGAAGCAGAAAAACCAGTAGTAGCTACGCCGGTATCAAAAGTGGAAGTACCAAATTCTGTGGCACCAAAAAAAGAACAAAAAGCAATTACACCAGAGAAAAAAAATACACAAACGAAAAAAGTAACCAAAGAGACTACTCCTCACGTAGAGTCTCGATCAGATGAACGAAGAAATGTACGAAATTTTGTAAAAGAATTGGGGCGGATGGATACCGATCCCGAATACGTATTGGGGACTGTTCGTGGTCTTGTACCAGATCACACGCTTGCGGCAGAAATTCGAAAAAAAATGGGACTAAGGGAGAAGGAAAAGCTACCAGGATTAGAAAGAGTAGAAATCAGTCGAAATGGAGAGTGGGTAGTGGGTACGCTGGAAAATGGACTTGAAATACCACTCACTCCAGAATTGGTAGTAGAAAAAGATAGAGAATATTGGAGGCTCAAGTCTGTAGATAGCACAGGAGAAAACTTATCATCAAAAAAAGAAACAATAAAAGGTGATCGTGTAATCGCTGAGTTGAGAGCGATGCTACAGGAAGTAAAGCAGGGATATCCTAATATTTTCAGAGGACCATCGGCTGATGTTCAGCAGGAAAAGACAGTAATCGATCCAGAGCAGAAACAAGTGGTACTTGCAGTGATGCAGGCGGAAAAGAAATTGCGAGAAGCTGAAATGGAATCGGATGGTAGTAAGGCAAGGCGAGAGGTTGAGGAAGTAAAAAAGATTATTGATGAGGTAAAACCAGAACTTGCATCTATTTCCAAAGAAATAGTAGAGGAGGTCAAGGCTGAAGATCTTGAATTACCACAGGACGTGTTTGTGCGTTTTGGCGTGAAGACATCTGAAGATCCAGAGGCTGGTAGACTAGCACAGGAATGGAGTAGAACAGATGAAGCACTGAAGGCTGCAGAAAAAGCAGGCGATGAGGCAAAAGTGCTTAAATATAAAATTGAGATCAAAAAAATACTTGAGGAGATTAAATCAAAGTACTAGGATCATCTTTGTCCCTACAAGAATTACTACAAAAACCCAGCTCAAGCTGGGTTTTTTAGTTGTGCCATATGAATAGATTATAGTGGTAGAAGAATATGCCCACAAACCCTTTACTTTTGGTCATAATTTGCATAGAGTGGCTAGGTGCTTGAATAGTGGGGGGTATACTTGACAAAAGGGAGTATATATGCTATACTAGTTCGTTATTTCAAAAGCCCTACATAGGCCTCAGAAATAGCAATCCAGGGGCCCAATCAGAGAGGATATTCGTCCCTTCTGATGGAGTCCCTGGTCTAGGAGCTCCCGCTATTGCCCGTTCGGGCTATAGTGAGAGCACTAGGCTCATTACAACCGAAGAAGCTAGAAAAACATACCCCTATAAAGGGGTCCAGACAGGAGAAGTGACATGGCTGATCGTAACAAGAAGAAGAGCAGCGCTGTCAAGGGTGGCGCTGCCGCCAATCCGGCGGCCATGGCCGCCGTGGAGTCCCACAAGGACGACACCCAGCTCGTGCCGGTGCTCGTCATCGGCGTGGACAACTCCGAGGCCGACAAGGTCGAGGAGAAGACGGACGTCGTCGCGATGCAGCCGATCCATGTGGTCGGCGGCGAAATCGAGACCAAGACGGACTCGAACGACGGCAAGAGCAGCGAGAACGGTGAGGAGTCGTCCGACAAGGTCGAACCTGATCCGGAGCTCGAGCGGGCCAATCGCAAGAAGGAGCTCACGCTCCTGTACAACGACGACCCGCAGTCGCTCCTCACCTCTCCGGACCTCAACAAAGAGGACCTGGTGCTCATCGCGGAGATCGCGAGCGAGCAGAACCAGGTGGTCCGCGACTGGGCCACGATGGCTCAGGAGCTGACGGACGAGAAGGACCAGGTCGAGCGCAAGCTCGATGCGGCCAACTCCAAGCTCAGCAACGTCACCAACCTCATCTCGAACACGGTCACTCAGACCATGGGACAGATGGACAAGGAGGCCGCCAAGTCGATCGAAGGTCTGAAGACCGAGATCGGCGAGGTCATCGGCAAGGGTAACGGTGTGAAGAACGCCGTCACGAAGATCGGGGACGATGTCAACAAGGACATCGGTTCGCTGAAGGTGCAGATCAGCACCAACGTCAAGTCGGTCAACGACAAGGTCGATGGTATGGCTGCGATGCTCGGGAAGATCGACGAGAAGATCTCCAGCAACCCCAATGCGAACAACCCCGTCGCCGTGGCTCCCTCGAGCAACTGGCCGTGGGTCGTGGTCGTGGGCCTCTTGCTCGCGGCAGTGACCGTGATCGCGGTCTTCTTCCTCTCGAAGGACACGAAGATCGAGGTGCAGGTCCAGCAGGCGCCGGCGGGCAATACGATGAAGATCGTGCCGCCGCTGCTGAACGACGATGCGGCGAGGGCGACCTCGCAGCAGGTGGTGCCCGGTGGACCGAGCAATCCGCTCGTCCCCAACATCATCATCGGAGCCAACCCGGCCGATCCCTGCGAAGGGAAGACCGGCAAGGAGAACGGCGAGTGCACCATGAACAGCCGCCGCCCCAAGGACTTCCCGGACCAGGACTGGAACACCGT
>DAORJA010000011.1:0-20771 GCA_035438805.1 Candidatus Magasanikiibacteriota bacterium | reverse complement strand
GGTGCATGCCCGGACCCATGTTGGGCCGAGACGCCGGGAGAAGACCCACGAGCAACTCGCCGGTCTTGCTGTTGTAGCTGAAGGGCAGGGTCACCGACCCTCCACCGCCGGGCTCGATGTAGACCATGCTGTCGTAGCCCTCCGGACGGAGCCCGTAGACGAACTTGCCGTACCTCTGGCTCTCGATCACGACGAACGAAGCATTGGGGAGGGAGACACCATCGACAGAGACCTTCCATCCACGCACCTTCTCGGGCGGGATGGGGATCATTTCGAAACTCATACAAACACCTCTGATATCACTATCAGCCACGTCCTCTTTGGCGAATGCCGGGTAAGACAATGTGAAGGTCACCCATTTCCTCGGATAGTCCAAGAAAACAGCACAGATTACCATAAAATTGGGTGTATGTCAAGAATGCGATAAAAAAACAAAAAAGCCCTTAAAATAAGGGCTTTTAATTAGTTAGTGTTATTCAACGGTTAGATACTCTTCCCAATGTAGTCCATCCTTCTTAGCTTTTGCATATTTCTCCATAGTATCTCGAATTGCCTCTTGTACAGTTCTCATTGCGATTCCTATTTCTTGAAGTCGTTCTGATGAAAGAAAATTATTTGACCTACCTTTAGTCGCAAGATCTTGTGCAACTAATTGTTCATTACTTATCCATTCATTAGTGTGTTTTGGATCAACTAATTCTTCGTACAATCCAATAAGTTCTTTATGTTTTAGAGTTCCTGGATTAGTCACATGAAAAATTCCTTCTGCTTTTTTCTGAAGTAATTTGTAAAAAACCTCGACCATATCATCGAGAATCGTCACACTATTCTCAACATCAATCACCTTAGCGAATGAAGCAAGTTTATTGATGAGATTATCAGGAGCAGGAATCCAATCAATCGGCATACGGATTCGCGCAATGCCGGTGTTTGGTAATGTTGAAAGTACAAGGTCTGCTGCCCATTTGGTTCGGGAATAGGTCACATCCACTGGATTTCCCATATCATACTCACGCCATTTTTTATCCTCATGCGGTGAATCGCCATAAAAAATACATCCAGAACCAATATGCAACAAATACACTTTTTTTTCCTGACATGCTTCTGCAATCATAATCGGAAGTTTGGTATTACCGATTATTGTTTCTAATTGATGAGTCTCACACCAATCAACATTAGGTTTTCCACGTACGCCTGCAGCATTAAGAATCACATCAGGTTGATACTTTTCAATCAATTTCACCACATCTTCTTTTGAATATATTTTTTGGGTATCGTGGACTGCGTCACTCCATGCTTTTGCACAGCGCTTTGCAATATATCCATTTCCTATAATAAGTATTTTCATATGATTATCGTTCGGTGTACTGTTTAGTGTAATATTCTTGATATGCTCCACTTCGACATCTGTCGACCCATTCCTGATTTGCGAGGTACCACTCTACCATCTCTTTCAATCCTTCCTCAAATGAAATACGTGGCTCCCAGCCCAATTCATTTGTAGCTTTAGTAAAATCGATTGAGTATCTGCGATCATGTCCAGGTCGATCTTTCACATATTCAATATACGACTCGTCTTTATTCATGTATTTCAAAAGCAGTCGAACTACTTCAAGATTAGTCTTTTCAGAATTTCCACCAAGACAATAGGTCTCCCCTATTTTTCCTTTAGCTAATATATGATCAATTCCCCGAGAATGATCATCAACATGAATCCAATCGCGAATGTATAATCCATCGCCGTACACTGGCACTTTCTTATCCTGCATCAAATTAGAAATAAACAATGGAATAAATTTCTCAGGGAACATGTATGGACCGTAATTATTCGAACAATTGGAAATAGTCATCTGAATTCCATAGGTGTGGTAGTACGCTCGGACCATATGATCTGCAGCAGCTTTTGAAGCAGAGTATGGACTTCGAGGATCATACGGTGTCTGCTCATTAAATGATGGATCACCTGTTTTGAGCGCCCCAAACACCTCATCAGTCGAAATATGGTGAAAACGTTTGTTAAATTCTTTTACTGCGTCTAGTAAATTCTGTGTTCCAATAATGTTGGTTTTGATAAAAATAGTAGGGTCCATGATAGAACGATCCACGTGAGTCTCTGCCGCAAAATGTACTACAGTGTCTACATTTTTTACCGCTTCAAACACAGCCTCTCGATCACAGATATCAGCTTTTATAAATGAATATCGAGGATCATTTACCATGTCAGAAAGATTTTCCAAATTTCCTGCATACGTCAAAACATCGAGATTCACAATCTCGTCAGTAGCATGTGTGTTCAACCAGTAACGGATAAAATTGGATCCGATAAATCCTGCTCCGCCAGTGACTAATAACTTCATACGTACAAATTAGCAAATATTATACATAATATCGTGCCAAAGCCCATGTCGCAAGGGTCTGCCCATCCCAAATTTCATTATTTCGAATCAATTGTTCTACTTCATCGGGACGACGCAATAGTATCTCAATAAATTCTGTCTCATCTCCTTTTGGATGGTGTGTATCAATCTGAGAAACTTGTTTAGCAATAAAGACGTGTGTCGAATCAAGGAATAATCCATTATGGGGTTCAAAATTTGAAATATTAATAAATTCTTCAGCAGTAAATCCAGTTTCTTCCATGAGTTCTCGCTTGGCAACCACGGAAGGCGCTTCACCTTTTTTCATTCCGCCGCCAGGAAATTCAATACTATATTTATCATTTAAATATCGGTATTGTTTTACCAAAACCAATCGTCCATCGGATAAAATGGGCACAACAATAGACATGCCATATGTTTCTCCGTAATAATAACTTCCCTGTTTTCCTTCTGGAAAAGAAAAAACATCATGCTTATATCTCCACCATGGATTTTCATGCAGTACTTCTTCAGAAACTTTTTTCAGTGGAGAGGGCATATCCTAAATTAAAAACAGATCAGCAACTTCTTTTACGGTGCGCATATTTTTCTGATGCACAATCGAATGCATACTTCCTCCGCCATCAGTATTCCACCGTGGAATGAGGTGCACATGCAAATGTGGGATAGCTTGCCCGCCAGCTTTCCCATGATTCCAACCAACTGAGAATCCATCAGGTTTCATTACATGCTGGATTCTCTTCATGGCAAATTCCACGCCAATCATGATGTTTCCTAAAAGCTCGGTACTAAAATCAAATACGGTCTCCCCGTGTTTTTTTGGTATAAGAACAGTATGCCCTGCAGAACAGGGATTAATATCTAGAAATGCCAAAACTTGATCATCTTCATACACGGTATGATTTGGAATTTCTTTCTTTGCAATTTTACAAAAAACACAATCCATAGAGTATTATTAAGATAAATATCAGTAGTCTCAACTCCAAACCTCATCCTATACCATTTGTGCTATTTTTTCAACCCTATTTCCTTAAGCTGAAGATTGTCCCATGTTGCCTTAACTTCACTAAGTACCAATCCATGAGTATTCAATAATTCATCAACTGCTTCTTGCTCTTCAGTAGATAATTTTAAATCATACCACCACACAGGCATGCCAATTTCTAATAATTGCTTTACTGAGTATGCCCAGATAGTTTCTTCCGTTCGAATCATTACTTTTCTGCCTGGAAATATATATTTATCTCCATATCGGGTCACAACCAATCCATACGCAGGAACAACATCATACAGACGATCTTGCATATCCGCATACTCACCCATTGTATTTCTCACACGTGCAAGCCCTTCAGGAAATGATGAAAACACAGCGCTATGGGAAGAGAAAAAAAATACTACACCGAGAATAGTTGAAGCAAAGATTTGTTTTTTCAAAGAAAATGTAAGTAATATACGATCACAAAAATATGCAATCAGTGGGATCATACCAATATAGATCGGCATGAAATATCGTGCCTGTGAGCTGCCAACAGACGGAACACCAAGCAAGTTATCAATGAAACTCCATGATCCATACCACAGGACAAGATAGAGACTGACTACACAATATATTGCAACATACTTCCGTGCTTTTTTTTCACCACGTGCCAAAATAAATAAGAATGATACAAACGCCCACAAAGTCCATGAATTAAACAAAAGAAAAAAATATCGATACGCAGTCGCAAGTGCAACTTTTATATGAATTCCAAAAGGAAAGAAAAACGCACGAATGAAAGATACTCCTTGTCCTCCACCAAAAACTGCGCCCGCGCTCCCATCTGCAGTTGGTTTTACATATCCGCTCGCAAATGGACTTCCGTAAAAAGCATCTTGTATGACAAAAAATAATAGAGCCACGAATACAACTGTACCTCCCCATGCGATAATTTGTCGCTTTGATACATGGGCTCGGATAAGATAGGTTGCACATCCATAGATGCCCATGACCCATACAAGCTCAGTAGGACGGATAGCGAGCGCAGATGAAATTCCCAAAGCACTTATAATGGTATAGCTTACTTTTTCTCTCGCATCTTCGCCATCTCTGATTCGCACCATTCCGTATAAGCCAAGCAATATGCAGAAGATAAACGGAACAGTGTGTTGGAATGGCCTACTTGCCCAATACCACCATGAGGGCAACAAAAATAATAATAGTGAGCTAATAAAAGCCATTCGTTCATTCCATATCCTCCGTATCATTCCAAACAACAAAAAGTTTGCAGCAACTGCCAGTATAGGCACAAGACTAATAGCAGCGATATTAAAGAATCCTGCACCAAAAATTATTGTAGGTAAAAATGCAACGATAGAAGCGAGGACAATAAAAAATGGAAATCCAATAGGTTCAAGCCGTCCATTAATAACCGTCATACTACGCGCATGCACCTGACTAGAGACAATTTCATTCAATGGCTCGTACCAGCCAAACGAATGATCAATAACTAATTCCTTGATAAAAAAATAATTAGCCATTTCATCTGGCTGATTTGAAATAATATTGTGAGAAGTGCGATTTCTTACATCTGCAAATGCTTCGTTCCCATGAAGATAAAAATATGTCCCGAAAAAAATCAATGAAACAATAAGCAATGCATACCTTATATTACTCATAGTCCATGTTTAAATAAACTCACAATAGCAAAACCAATCGCAAGTCCTAAAACTCCAGTTGCAAATGACAACAGAAAAGGCACATCAAGCACCAGACCAAACATAATTGAACACATAGCAAGTACTTGAAGGAACATTTTAATTTTCCCCCAACGATTTGCCATTTTTACTGTTTTGAATCTTATTCGTGCAACAAGGGCTGACACAATAAAAATTACCTCGATACCGAGGATAGCGACACCAAGCCAAGGATTGAGGTATCGAAATACAAGAACCAAAATCATTGAACCGACCAAAAATTTATCAGCCAAAGGATCGATAAGCATCCCAAACTTAGTTATCTTATTTTGTGTACGAGCAAGCGAGCCATCCATAGCATCAGTAGATGCCACCAGAAGAAATGAAACGATTCCTGCTTTGTAAAACCCATTCAAGGTCAAAAAGAATACAATTGGAGTCGTGAGTATACGAAATATGGTAATTCGATTAGGTGTTATCCATTCAGGCAGCCAGCGAAGTAATACTCTATCCAAAAAATGATCATGCGGATGCACTTCTTCTGCTGGAAGATACACAAACAGGTCCCCATGATTATGTTTGAATTGTTTGATAAATCCCATAAGATTAGATACACTAATGTGTATATGATAGCTAAATTAAGCGAAAAATTCAATACAAGAATAGTAATCCTGATTATCTCAGCATTTTTATTGTTAGGAGAAGCATATCTGTATACATTCCCGATTATCTCAACCATCGCATTTATTAGCTACGTTATGGCACTTGGAAAAATGATCGGCGAGAGAATAAGTGAAAAAAAAGATATTCAATGGTGGGCAGGTATTGCGATTGCTCTTTCAATGCTCTCACTCATAGGGATTATTGCCTATTATCCATACAGGCTCACCATAGAATGTTCCATGCTTGCAGTGTTTTCGCCACTTCTTTTGTTGTTCAAAAAGAAAAAACCATCAGCCCCAACAAAAACTCAAACATTCAAACGGCCTGGAGTACTATTCTCCGCTTTTAGTATTCTAGAGTGCGCACAAGTTGCACTTATTCTCTTCGCAAGGAATGGTGAGCTCATGCAATCACCGTGGATGGCATTTTCTCCATGGTTCTTTGCGTTATTCACTGTTTCGACATCCATATATCTATATCTTTTGGTAAAAAAAACAGCACCTCAGTACATGCTCGGGGCAACTATTGTACACTTCTTTATTTTCTATAGCATTGCCGCAATTGTCTATAAGCTAGGATTTGGATTTGATGGATTCATCCATCGCGCCACAGAATCATGGATTCTAGAAAATGGATTTATCACACCAAAAGAACCATTCTACCTCGGACAATACAGTCTTGTAGTAACACTTTCAAGAATTACCGGTATTACAATCAAATATATTGATATTTTTTTAGTACCCATTCTAGCTTCTCTCTCAATACCAACACTTATATATAGTGTCATACCAAAAGCATGGAGCATAAACAAACACACAGCATTAAGTCTATCTCTTTTTGTACCATTTATTTTTTTCCTTTCCTTTAATCTTACTACTCCTCACAATCTAGCTCTTCTCATCACTCTTCTCACGATTATTGCCTTGGTTGGATACACAGAAAAAATACTCCCCTATTCACTGGTGTTAATTCTTGCACTTATAGCACTAGCGACACATCCGCTTCTCGGCGTCCCTCTCGTAATAGTAGTAGTTGCAAGTAAACTGCTCGCACATGTTGAAAATAAAAAAATACAACGTCTCACATACGCGGGAATAATTCTTTCTACTGCAGCGATTCCGCTTCTCATGTTTGTTACCCAACAATGGTTGGGAGGATATGGCATACCTGAGCTCACCAATCCATTTTCACATATACAATTATTCCTCGATTTTTTCAGACGCCCATTCTGGTATACAGCGCATGCCGCATGGTATTTTGAATTATTATACGCATGGCAATATGTGCTTACACCAGTCGTACTTATCTTTTCTGCTTGTGGATATTGGTTTCTTCGAAAAACAAAACTTGCACCGCTACTATTATCAGGAAGTGTTGGATTAGTAGCTGGGGCATTCTTGCTTCGCACACTCATTACTTTTCCCAATGTATCATTTCACGAACAATCCAATTATCCGCTTCGATTATTGATTGGCTCAATTGTACTATTGATTCCCCTCGGAATGTACGGCATATACAAAATTTCCAAAGAAAAATTGCAGATGGTGCAAGAAAAGCTCCCAATAAAACCAGCAGTAATATATATAATAGGTTCAATAAAGATAGGCGTATTACTCATGCTCTCTCTGTATTTCTCATACCCACAGTATAATAGTAAGGTATACTTTCCTGGATTCAATGTCACCAAATATGACCAACAAGTAGTGGACTGGATTGACTCCGAAAATTCAGATACTAATTATGCCGTACTCTCATCCATCCTAACTGCGGTGACTGCTCTCACCGAACATCCTTTCGCATATTATTTTGATACCTCGCTTGGTCCTCAATTCTACTATTCCATTCCTTCAGGCGGACCACTGCAACTCGCGTATGAGAGTATGCTCTATGAAGGACAGAAAAAAGAAACAATCGATACCGTGTTCGAGCTCACTAAAGCCGAAAAAATATATTTTGTCGTGCCGTGGTACTGGAAAAATCATGAAGCAATTATTGATGGAGCAAAAAAAACAGCCAACTCATGGCATTCAATTGAAGACAAGATGTGGATTTTTGAATATAGAAAAAATTAATCTCTGCTTCAGGATAACGTAGAATAACTCTCTTCGAGAGACGTAATATATTCTTTATTGCTTGTTTGAGGAATCGTAATAAAATTTCTCATGCGTTCGAGTTCACTACGGTGTGACACGCTCCAGATAATTTTTTCTGCGAGCTTATTTACATTTCCAGCTTCGCAGGTAATCCCATTTTTTCCTTCCTCAATCAATTCAGCAATTCCTTCAATTTTACTTGCCAATACCGGTGTGTGAAAAGAAAAACTTTCAAAAATTACGGTTGGTGAATTCTCATAGCATAATGAAGGAACAACCGTGATATCTGCAGTCTTATACAACTCACGTAATTTTTCCTTTTCAACACGGCCATGAATATGGACATGAGGCAATTTCTCAGTCCTTTTTTTAATTTCCTCCAAAAGCGACCCACCTCCTGCAATATGAAGCTCAAACTCATCTGAATGCAATTTCTCGACTGTATCAATAAGCACGGTAATTCCTTTGTGATATTCAATTTGCCCCACATACAGCAATACTAATTTGGCGTTCTCTTTTTTCTCATACACAGATTCAGCAGAGAATGTAAGCGGATTTCTAATCACAATACAATTGGAATTTCCAAAAAATCCCCGATCACGATAAAAATCAAGCAAAAATTTAGAAGGTGAGATAACCACATCAGGTGAACCAAATAAATTCTTGGTTATCGAACTATAGAGCCACGTGTGGGGGCCGTGATATCGAAAGCTATGCTCTTTGGTTTTCAAAATCATTCCACTTGGTTCGACCAGCTGCACATCATGAATGGTGTGAATGTGGCGAATATTCCTCGCTCGAATTTTTTTGGGAATGAGGAATGAAAGCCCCATGAGATTATGCGTATGTACTACATCCGGTTTTTCGATTGCGAATATTTCATCAACTCGAGCAGCAACTCGCTTGTTCCAAATATTTTCAACATGCCAGCGTATCCGCGAAAAAACACCATGCTCATGCGCATCAGTATAAAAATAAGACATCTTGGGATTAATACGATAAATCTTCACCCCATCCTTTTCTTCAATCTCATCATCCCCTGGTGTTGAAGTAATAACAACAACAATGTGCCCGCGTTCACGAAGACCCTTTACTGTCTGGACAACCACCTGTTCTGCTCCCCCGCGATGATAAGGAGGATAGATATTATTGATAATACAAATTTTCATAAAAATAGTTCATAGCTAATAGCCAGGAAGAACCATACTCTACTATTGACACATAGGTATACCTATGATAAATCTCTCAGTGAGAGAAGGTGGGAGAATTCAAATCTTACCGGACGTAGCCTTATCGGCGTTCTCAGAGGAAACTCAGTGCGTTCCAGACGTTTCCAAAGCGGGTGCACAGTCCTAGGATTTCTGTGCCCCGCCCCCCTTCATTTTCGATAGCTCCTCAAAAGGGAGTTTTTTGTTTTTGAACTCAGCCAATTTAATTTTAAGCTAACTCTAGCATAAATCCTTAAAACTTTCCATCTATGCACAGCATCTGCACACATTATACAGGGATACATTTGAACCTATGCCCAAGCTGCGATATGATACCGGAACTATGGCAGACATCATGAACCTCGAAAAGATACCACCACAAAACCTCGAAGCCGAAAAATCTCTTCTCGGCTCTATTCTCATAGACAAAGAAGCTATAATCAAAATCGCTGATTTGATTGATGTGGATGATTTTTATAAGACTGGGCATAGCATGATTTTTGAGGCCATACAGGAATTATATAGCAAAAGCGAGCCAATCGATGTGCTCACCCTCTCCAATCGTCTTCATGAAAAAGGACAACTCGAACAAATTGGCGGACGAAGCTACCTGGTAGAACTATCGAACAGCGTGCCCACTGCATCACATATTGCTGAATATGCGAATATTATCCGCCGAAAATCAACGCTCAGAAAACTCCTCCACTCCGCCCATGAGATTTCAAAATTAGGATACAAAGAGGATGCAGAAGATGTAGATGGGCTTCTTGATGAGGCACAGCAACATTTGTTTGCAATTACACAAAAACACTTGCGTCAGACATTCACTCCGATCAGAGGAATTTTGAATGAAGCATTTGACCGTATTGATGAACTGCACCGAGAAAAAGGAAAACTTCGTGGAGTTGCGAGTGGCTTTACCCATCTGGACCAGCTCCTTGCAGGATTCCAAAAATCTGATTTGGTAATTCTCGCCGCACGTCCTTCAGTTGGAAAAACATCATTTGCGCTCGATATTGCACGCCACGCTGCAGTACGCATGAAAGTACCTGTAGGGATATTCTCTCTTGAAATGAGCAAAGAACAATTGGTGGATCGTCTACTCTGTGCCGAAGCTGGAATCGATTTGTGGAAAATGCGTACAGGTAATCTCTCTGACCGGCCAGACAGTGACGACTTCCCTCGTATTGGTCATGCCATGGGTCTTCTTGCTGAAGCACCAATTTTTATTGATGACACACCAGGTAATAACGTGATGCATATCAGAACCAAAGCACGACAGCTTCAGGCAGAGCATGGACTCGGCATGATTATCATCGATTACTTGCAGCTCATGGAGTCACATAGTAATAAATTTAGTGACAATCGTGTGCAAGAAGTAAGTGTCATTAGTCGTAACCTCAAAGGTATTGCTCGTGAGCTGAATGTTCCCGTAATCGCGCTCTCACAGCTCTCTCGTGCGGTCGAGCAAAGCAAGCCTGCTATTCCAAAGCTTGCACACCTCCGTGAATCTGGTAGTATTGAGCAAGATGCTGACGTCGTAATGTTTATTTACCGAAAATCAGCTGACAGAAACTACCGCATGGAAGATATTCCTCCAGATGAGCGCTATATTGGAGAAATCCACATTGCAAAACATAGAAATGGCCCAACAGGCGTTGTCAAAGTATACTTTGACGAAGCTCGCGCAAGCTATAAGAATCTTGATCTTCAGCATGGTGGCGGTATTTCATCGCAAGAATAAGAAGATAAAAGTTAAAGGTAAAAAGATCGTCACACATCTTTTGACTTTTTTCTTTTAACTTTTTAATTTGAGATATGTTCAACAAACTCAAACAATTCAAAGATATTCGAGACAAGGCAAAAGAATTACAAAATACTCTAGGGCAAGAATCAGTGACAACCACTGCAGCAGGCGGTTCTATTTCACTTACCATGAACGGTAATCTAGAACTTACCAATCTCGTAATCGATGATTCCCTACTCTCACCTGATAAAAAATCAAAACTTACTGAAGGAATCAAAGATGCTCACAAAGATGGTATGAAAAAAATGCAGAGAACTATGGCAATGAAGATGAAAGAAATGGGAGGATTTCCTGAAATCCCAGGTTTGAGTTAAACACATGTATTCAAAGAGCATAGAACATCTTATCCAAGCGTTCGGGAGTCTCCCCAGCGTTGGTCCTCGGACTGCGGAACGCTTTGTTTTTTATTTGCTCAAATCAGGAAAAAAAGATGTGGCAGAACTTACGCTCGCGTTGAAAGAATTGATTGAAAGCGTAAAGAGCTGTGAGATCTGCTGGACATTCTCTGATACCAATCCATGCGCTATTTGCGCGTCAACCCAAAGGGATCCAAAGACAGTATGTGTTGTAGCTGAACCTCAGGATCGAGAAGTAATAGAAAAAACAGGAACGTATCGCGGTGGATACCACATTCTTCGCGGAGTCATCAAAGGGCATGATGAAAATTCTTTTAGAGGTTTAAAAATACCAGAACTTCTCGCGCGTATTCGAAAAAGCCAAATTGAAGAAATAATTCTCGCACTTAATCCTGATCTGCATGGAGAAACCACCATGATGTATCTTGAAAAAAAGATCAAAGAAATCGCCCCACAAATCAAAGTCTCTCGTCTCGCACGCGGGCTCCCAATGGGAAGCGATCTTCAATACGCAGATGATATTACACTCTCGAGTGCACTAAAAAATAGAACATCAAATTAAAAAACTCCTGCTTTCGCAGGAGTTTTAACATTCTGTATTATACTTTTCCAATTTTCACTTTGGTAAACGCTTGTCTGTGTCCGATCGTTCTTTTGTAACGAACTTTTCGTTTGTATTTGACCACACGAACTTTCGCATGTCGTCCCTGTTCTTCAACAGTAGCTCGGATACTTACGCCATCGATGTATGGCTTGCCGAATACCACATTTTCACCATTTTCATCAGCAGTGAGAAGTACTTTATCAAATACTGCTTCCTGACCGTTTTCAAGCTCAATTTTTTCAACTCTGATAACATCTCCGGCCTTCACCAGATACTGTTTTCCGCCGGTTTGAATAACTGCAAACATACGAGATAACTAACTAAGATTTTTAATAAATGTTTTGGGAAACAGGAGTAATATACCTGGGATAAGGAAAAAAGTCAAGCCCTAGCGAATCTGCCCAATCTCTGTCCCAATCGTAATCCCGAGCTCGGCGGCTCTCCCTGCCGGAAGCTCAAGGACAGTGTTAGCATCAGCCCGAGGTCGATAGATCATAAATTCGCCTTCCTTGGCCCCAGGCTCGAGCGCTACGTTCTGAGCAAGGTCTACGACTACTCCATCTCGCATCCATACAATGTCCAAGGGAAACCGCATATCACGCATCACTATCCCCTGCCGTCCGTAGAGTAAAAATGGGAATATCATACCATCATAAGGCTCGATCGTATCCCGCTTGCCCAAGCCTCGATATTGCTGGTACATGGACTTTGCAACAAGTACCCGAATCGTAGTATTCCCTATCTCAAGCGTAGCTTTTGGCCAATATAGTCGGTTCCATGCAAATAAAAATAGCGCAGCGCCAAAGAAACCAATAATAAACCATTTTCCTATCTTTTTTATCTGTTTTTTTTCTTTCATAGATATTTAAGATTGACTTTTTTCTTCTCTTTTAGAAAACCACAATCCAAGCAAAAGCATAAGAACAAACAAAAATGAGAGTGCAATCATCTGATGCTCTGCTTGAAGAAAGAGTGCAATCATTCCAAAGAGAGATGAAATAGCATAGAGCAAGAGTACTGACTGACGATGACTAAGACCTGACTCAAGCAACCGATAATGTAAATGTTCACGGTCACCAATATACACCGACTTCCCTTTTCTCATGCGGGCAACAATCACTCGGATGACATCAATCATTGGAATTCCAACTACCATTACAGTAACTGCAATTTTGCTTTTGGAAATAATCGCAAGACATCCAAGAATAAATCCAGTCATAAGACTTCCTCCTTCTCCTAAAAATATTTTTGCTGGATTGAAATTCCAGACAAGAAAACCAAGACAGGTTCCTGCAAATATAATTGAGAGGAAAGCAACCGTGGGATCATACCATTGAGGCTGTACTGATACGAGGTACATCACAATGGCAGCAATCGCAACCACTCCTGCGACCAAGCCATCAAGCCCATCAAGAAATTTGGTAGTAAACATCATCCCAAAGAGCCAGACAAACACGAGAATATCAGCAAATAATACAATATGAATCAAAGGCGGAAATGACCACTGAATAACTGAGAGATCAATAACACCACCCCACGGATTGGAAATAACATCTGGACCAACTCCAAATATAATAATCATAATGCACGCCACAATTGGCGCAATAATCTGATACCGTGGCCGAATCGTGTACTTATCATCAATAATTCCTCCGATCATAAGAATAGTGGATCCAATAAAAAGCCCAATGATCGAACGGCTATCGAATAACGCGCTTGCTTCCCGTTGGAAAAACCAGCCAATGAATACAAGTAGAAAAAAAGTGAGATACAGTGCAAATCCTCCACCAAGAGCTACTGCACGTGTATGAATTTTACGAGAATTTTTCTCTCGCGGCTGATCAATAATTCCAAAACGGCGCATGATGACCGCAACAATTCCAGTAATGACTACTGAAATAATAAAAGCCGCGATAAAGTAAAAACTATGAAGTACCATAATACATTAGCTAACTGGTTTTTCTACGCGAAGCATGAGTCCTTCACCCAATACAATTATATCCCTTCTCTGTAATTCTCCTTTGAGTACCAAATTCGCAAGCTCATTTTCTACTCGATCCTGGATTGCTCTTCGCATAGGACGAGCTCCAAATTCAGGGTCAAAACCAACTCGTGCAAGCTCATCAAGCGCCGCATCTTCTACGTGGAATCCAACTCCTTTGATTTCTAGGTCTTTTTCTACCTGCTTAAGCATGAGCTTTGCAATCTGCTTAATCTCTCCATTCATCAATGGCTTAAAGAGCACGATTCCATCAAAACGATTGAGTAATTCAGGGCGATAATAGCTCTTTAATTCTCCACGAATTAATTCTTGTCTTACTTCCTCGCTCGTTGCGCCCTCTTTCATCCGTCTTGAGACATACTCTGTCCCTGCATTTGAAGTGGCAATAATAATGGTATTGGTAAAGTCTACCACTCTTCCGGTACTATCAGTCAAACGCCCATCATCAAGTACTTGCAAAAAGAGGTTCAAGATATTTGGATCAGCCTTTTCAAATTCATCAAGAAGAACGAGGGAAAATGGATGATCTTTGACTGCCTGAGTAAGAATGCCCGACCCCTGCGCCCCTACTTGTCCAATCAAACGATACATCGAATTACTATCCTGATATTCACTCATATCAATTCGGATCATGCGGGCTTCACCACCAAAATACACGCGCGCAATAGTCTTTGCAAGCTCAGTTTTTCCGACACCAGTAGGGCCCAAGAACAAAAAGCTGGATATCGGTCGTGTAGTCGAACGCATATCAGCACGAGCTCTCCTGAGAGCATTCGCAACAAGTGCGACTGCTTCTGACTGTCCGATAACCTGCGTATGCATTTCTTCTTCAAGCTTCAGTAATTTTTCTGATTCATTAGCAGTAATACTCGTGGCAGGAATTCCTGTTTTATCCGCTACCACAGCTCCCACATCATCAGGTGATACGAGACAGTGCTCTCCATGTTTACTTCTGGCATAACTCCCTGCCTCAGACATAAGCGCTAACGCACTTTCAGGAAGATTCCGGTCAGTAAAAAATTTATGAGCTAATTGCACTGATTTTTCAACTGCATCATATGAATAAAAGACCCGAGTTTTGTATTCAATAGTACCTGCTTTTGATTCAAGCACTCGGATTGCCTGATTGATTTCCATCTCACGCACATCAATTTTTGAAAATACCGTGCCAATTTCTGAATGTGCGATAAATCGTGCATATGTGTCAGGTAAGGTTGTCGCAAACATGACAAATCGATCAGCGCTCAAATATTCTGCAAGTGATTCAGATACATCGAGCCCTTGCCCGCTTCCATCAGTAATACCAATCAAATCATGAATATTATCAATGAAAAGAATAATATTTCTCGCACGGGTAATCTCATTCATTATTCGGATTAGCCGCTCCTCTGCTCCAGCCACAGTCGTACCGGCCAAAAGTGATGTAGCTGAAAGTTGTACCATTCGTTTATCTTGTAGTAATTTAGGAACATCTCCTCTGATCATTCGCTCCACAATTCCCTGTACAATCGTGACCTTGCCTACCCCATGATCACCCACCAGCATAATATTTCTTCCGCCACCTTCAATAATGCGCAAAATTTCCTCAATTTCCTTGTCTCGCGCAACACATATATCTATATCTCCATATTTCGCAGCAATGGTGAGATCATGGCTCATCTGATTGAGCGCAGGGGTAGCAACTGCGGTCATTGCTTTATCCATTCCATGCTTAGAAACTCCAGCTGAGGCCCTGGCAAACACACGGTAATTTTCATGCATGGTTTCACGAATTCGTGCCCATTCAATCACGTTGTCTAATTTTGTTTTATCAACCTCAATATCATACAAAATTTCTTGAATTTGTTCACTTTGTTCAACTACGAGTTTAAACAAAGTGGTTACTCGGATGCGAGGATCATGCTTTTCACGCGTAAACAAATATGATCGAAAAATAATATTTTGCATCTCAGGAGAAAATGTGGGAGAGATACTATGAACTATTTTTTTCTTTTCTCCAAATGTTTTCCCAATCATTGCTTGAAGTGACTTCATGGGAATGTGTAGCCTAATACCAATTTCAGCAACACTGGAGTCCGAAAGAAGTGTATACATGAGATGCATGGGAAGAATCTGTGGAACTCCATACTCTCTCGCAATTTGAAAACTTTTTTCAAGCACACTCCTTGCTTCAGGAGAAAGGTAGGTGGAAATGTTTACATATTGTTTAGAAGACATTTTAAACACTTCCTTCCAATTAGGAACTACAGGAGTATTATCCTGCGTGTGTGGTAATGTATTATCAACTCCATGATACAAAAGTTGCTGTGGTGGAGTTTTTTCTCGTAATATCCGATACCACAGGTACAAAAACGCGAGACAACCAATCCAAACGAGCGCACGAAACGAATTTTTTGCAACTGGACCAAGCCAAAAAGTTATGCGATCAAGCTCGTTCATTCGATTAGTGTGATATGCAAAATAAAAAAATAATGCAAAAGATCCGAGCCCAATTACTATTGCTCCAATAATTCGAAATGCATTGAGGCCTCTTCTACTTTTCCGAAGCTCAATCGCATAATGTGTATATTGCTCACCAAAATATGCAAAAAAGCCATTATGGAGAATGCCTTGGATAAAACCTCGACATTCAGGACACCGACGCCCTTTATCTTTTCCTGTTCCTCCGCAGACCGTGCATGAAAGGATAGGTAGTTGTTCTGATCGAGAAAAAAGCATAGGGTTACATGAATGATCGAACAAGCATAAAAACAATTGCAATCGGAAGTATAATCCACAATGAAAATACTATAAGGGAAAATAGGACCCAGATAATCAAAAGCGTAAATCGTATGATGACGTTTACCAAACGAACAAAAAAACTAACTAATCGACCTTGCCAGTCGTACTGCCCAAACATGGGTACAAAGATATTGAGAAGCCAGATTCCTGGAGCGAATTGCTCATTGCCTGCTGCAACAAGCCTAGCACTAAACTGTGCCGCACGCTTGAGTCCTCCGGTGTACCACCACACAGGTGCATACAGAAAATCAATAAAAAATTCCAGAGTAAGGCGTTGCAAAATGAGAAGCCACATAAAAGATATTATTCAGTGAATAGTATAGCACAAAACAATGTATCTACTCTACTAAAACAAAAGAGCTCTGGATTACAGAGGCTCTTTGTAAGTATCTATTATCTCTTGGCAACAGCATCACTCGTGAGTGATGCATACTCTGCGTCTGCCACCGGTTCAAATTGTCCATCAATTAATCTTTCTCTCACTCTCATGATCGATGTATGTTCTGCGATTGCTACGTCTATACTTCTAGTTTCTCTCTCAAGTGAAGATACCTTCTGTTCATAATCAGAAATCACATATCCTTTTGAAGATACGGTGTTTACTTGCCAGATATACAAAACTCCAAATCCAACCATAGCAAATGAAAGCACTGAACGGAATGTTCTACCAAGAATAATCTGTCGGACTACTGCCCGTCGATCTTTCATGGTTGATTTTTTTCTGACGTATGAATTCATAGTTTCTTAATGACTCGCAATTTTGCCGAACGCGCACGGGGATTTTCCTTATACTCTTCCTCCCCTGCAACAATTGGCTTTTTTGTAATAATAGTTATATTTTTTCCAGCCTGTTGTTTGAAATAATGTTTTACAATTCGATCTTCCAGCGAATGAAACGTGATAACCGCGAGAATTCCTCCAGATACAAGCACATCAATCGCTTGAGGTAGCACCCGTTCAATCACTCCGAGCTCATCATTTACGGCGATTCGAAGCGCCTGGAATACTTTGGTCGCTGGATGTAGCCCACCAACCCACGGAATTTCTTTGTCGGTTTTCAATTTCCGACGATACGTCGCGAGCACAATCTCGACCAACTCCCCTACTGTTTCAATTGGTTTTTCATCCCGCTTAGTAATAATTGCTTGCGCAATTTCCAAACTCAATCGTTCTTCTCCATATACACGAAACATTTCTTCGAGTTCAGTCTCATCCATTGTTGAGAGAAGTTCAGCTGCAGTCGCGCGCGTTGTTTCTCCTTGCGCGGTATAGCGCATGTCGAGAACTTCTTCTTTATTTTGGAAGCTAAACCCACGTTTTCTCTCTTCAAACTGAGGACTTGACCATCCGAAATCCATGAGAATTCCATTCACCGGACCAAACGTATGATCCGTAACAATTCTCTTCAAATGTTCGAAGTTTTCTCTCGCGTATACTACACGATCTCCGAATGTATGAAGAAAATTCTTTGCTCGAAGTATTGCCTCAGCATCAGCATCAATTGCAAGCAGTTTTCCTTGTGGCGAAGTAAGCGCAAGTATCGCCTCGCTGTGGCCTGCATCACCAACAGTACAGTCAATGATATTTTTGCCAGGCGCTAATTCAAGTGCATGAAGCACTTCTTGTAGGATGACTGGAATATGTCTCATACGCCAAGGTTACCCATCTGTTCCGCAATCGTAGTGCTTTCAGACTCGGTTGAGGTGGTATATGACTTCCACTTCGCTTCATCCCAGATTTCGAGACGAGTGTAGAGGCCAGCAATCACGACTGATTTACTGAGTCCTGCAAACGTCCGTAGATATGGAGGAAGAATGATGCGTCCCTGTGTATCCACTTCGACATCCATAGCTCCTGCAAGCATCAGTCGCGCAAATGCGCGGCTATTTGCCTGAGAAAATGGTAATTGCGCTAATTTTTCCGCGAGTTTTTCCCATTCTGCCTTGGTGTACAAAAAAAGGCAGTTATCGAGTCCTCGGGTAACTACAGCGCCTTGTGAAAGATCAGCCCGAAATTTCTTGGGTATTGCAAGGCGACCTTTCTCATCTAAGTTGTGGCTATATTCACCTATAAACATATATAGAGTTAGAGCCTGCGAGAGTTATACAGACAAGCATGGCGTATTACTCTCTAGATGAAGAAATTCCCCACAATTCACCACTACGCTACATTTTACACCACATTCTAAACCCTTACAACCATAGTTATCCACTTTTGTGTATAAAAAAGCCCATAGAGATCATCTACAGGCTTTGTAAGGCTTTAGTAACTATTTGTTATTATTCTTCAGAAGGTAAAGCAGGCCGTCCTTCCTCCCACTCAATATCAATATTATATGCTTCAGGCGGGATAGGATTTGGATATGAAAAAATTGAAAACAATCTTCGCGCTACATCACCCTCATGTTGAGTAATATACTTAGCAACATTTTCATTTCTATGTACAATGTCTAACAAGCTGGGTGATTTTAATATTACATTTCCCAAACCATAACTCACTCTTTTAGTATCCATTGGCCAGCGTAAAAAAATCCCCTGCTCTTTCACATTTTCTTGCATTTGCTTCAATGTTTCTATACATTTCTCAACTAAAATATCAAAACTCTGCGATTCAAAAAATGCTTCTTCGCGTTCATCTAAAGAAAGCGATTCAAACCAGCTGTCAATACTTTCCTTATTCTGAGATGCTGCACTCCACGCCTCCATTTTTCGTTCAAGCGACATATAAAAAAATAATATTAAATCTTACGCAATGTTCGTTGATATGTAATCGCAAACCTATGGGCTTCATCTCTCACGCGAATCAATAGCTCACGATGACTATCAACCCATTTTACAAATTCATGTTCCTTATTTCCAAGAATAAAATCATTGCGCTTACGTTCAGGACCTTTTGCAATGCCCACAACAGGAATTAATATTCCCAGTCGAGTTAATACTTCTTTTGCTCGA
This sequence comes from Candidatus Magasanikiibacteriota bacterium, assembly GCA_035438805.1. Taxonomy (GTDB): domain Bacteria; phylum Patescibacteriota; class Patescibacteriia; order Magasanikbacterales; family UBA922; genus UBA922. The sequence goes on along the minus strand of DAORJA010000011.1, from coordinate 1,255 downwards.
TTTACCTGAGGGTATCCTCCGTCAATCAGAATTGCAGTCGGAAACTCCCATTCAGTATGTTTGAATCTGCGAACCAACACTTCTTCAAGGCAATCTACATCGCTCTGCCCTTCAACAGTTTTAATTTTGAATTTACGATACGAATGTTTTACCGGGCTTACTGCGTCAAACACTACCATACTACCGACTTTCCCTGTTTTACCTAAATTGGAAATATCATAACCTTCAACCCTGATTTTTTCTTTTCCCTCAGAGTCAGTTTCTGATAAATCAGAAAAGAAATCTTTATTAATGAGTGCAATATCCTGAATACGAGTAAGCGCATGAAGCTGATTACGTAGTCTAGCAGCTTCTTCAAAATGTTCTTGTCTAGCAGCCCGCACCATTGCAGTCTCAAGCGACTTTACTAATTTTTTCTTCCCACCAGACAAAAAAGTAATCAATGGTCGGATCACTTTCCTCCGATATTCAGCACTTGTTATCTCTCCCGTACATACTCCAAGACATTGTCCCATCTGGCGGTATAGGCATGGGCGCTTCGCGTGAGGAGTGCAAGTAGAAATATAAAACAATCGACGAAGCAATTTCATGGTCACCCGGCCATTAAATCCAGGATATGGTCCTGAAATATGCAAAAAATCTTTTTTGATTTCATCCACCGTCAATCGACCATATTCATGTTCGCGCATAGTGTACACCTGTGGATATGGTTCACTCGTAATCATAATATAATTCCAACTCTTATCATCTTTTCCCTCTACATTATATATAGGTTGGAATTTCTTAATATACACTGATTCCAAAATCACTGCTTCAAGCACTGAATCAGTTTGTATATGTTTGATAAAGGTAACTTCATGCATCATCTGCTCAATAGGTCGAGGGGTTTTGCGCGCCAAAAAATAACTTCGCACCCGACTGCGCAAAGATGTTGCCTTCCCTACATATACCAGCTCATTTTTTGAATTATAGAACAAATAAATACCTGGGTTCTGAGGAAGTGCAGTCACAATTTTTTGTAGGTTGTCTGGTACCATAGATATTCAGTATACCAAGAAAAACAATTTAAAAAAACGCTAGTAAAAGCGATTGTAGTGAAAGAGGAAGCGAACAGCAGGGAAGGATCATCCCCCCCCTGCTGTGGCGTTAGTTGTTGGCGAGCCATACGCGACTCCGACCAGTTTCGGAATCGACGAGGCAGAGCGCCATGTGCGGCGAAGCAGTGCTCTCGTCAAAATGGACGAGTCGCATGCGG